>JBDHSN010000016.1:0-29920 GCA_039808105.1 Rhodospirillales bacterium | reverse complement strand
CCGCCGGCCGAGGTGCTGCGGCGGGCACAGCCGGCAGCGGCGGCCGGGCTGCCGGTCGCACCAGCCGGGGAGGGGGGTGACGATGTTTGAGGTGGCGGAGATCCCCTTTGCTGGCGGGCCGGCCGACGAGGCGGCTGGCGTGGGGGCGCTTCTCGCCGGGCTCGGCATGCCGGCCGATGCGCGGCGGCGCGCCGAAGCGCAGGCCACCCGGCTGGTCGATGCGGTGCGGGCGCGCCGCGCCAGTGGCCTCGACGCCTTTCTGCACGCTTACGGCCTGTCGACCGATGAAGGCGTGCTGCTGATGTGCATCGCCGAAGCGCTGCTGCGCATCCCCGACGAGCCGACGCGCGAGCGGCTGATCCGCGACAAGCTGGCCGCCGCCGACTGGGAGCGGCATCTCGGCCGCAGCGGCTCGGTCCTGGTCAATGCGTCCACCTGGGCGCTGATGCTCACCGGACGGCTGGTGCGGCTGCATGACGAAACGGGGCATGGCCTTGCTGCCTCGCTGCGCCGGCTGATGGCGCGGGTCGGCGAGCCGGTGGTGACCGAGGCGGTCACCCAGGCGATGCGCATCCTCGGCCGCCAGTTCGTCATGGCGCGAACGATCGGCCAGGCCGTCGCCCGCGCCCGGCCGCTGCAGGCGCAGGGCTGGCGGTTCTCCTACGACATGCTGGGCGAGTCGGCACGGACGATGGCCGATGCCGAGCGCTACGCCGCCAGCTACGCCGCCGCCATCACCGCGGTCGGCGCGGCCGGCGGCAGCGGCGATGTCCGTACCGCGCCGGGCATCTCGGTCAAGCTCTCCGCGCTCCACCCGCGCTTCGAGGAGGCGCAGATCGGCCGGGTGCGCGCAGAGCTGGTACCGCGGGTGCGCCAGCTGGCGCGCGCTGCGGCGGCGGCCGGCATCGGCCTGACCATCGATGCCGAGGAGAGCGACCGGCTGGCGCCGACCCTCGATGTGATCGCCGCGCTCGCCAGCGATCCCGCCCTCGCCGGCTGGGACGGACTCGGGGCGGTGGTGCAGGCCTACCTGCGGGTGGCGCCCCGGGTCATCGAGCATCTGGCCGGGCTGGCCCGGCGGTGCGGCCGGCGGCTGATGCTGCGCCTGGTCAAGGGCGCCTACTGGGACGCCGAGATCAAGCGGGCGCAGGAACTGGGACTGGCTGGCTATCCGGTGCTCACCCGCAAGGCGACGACCGACGTCTCCTACCTTGCCTGTGCCGGACGGATGCTGGCGGCGTCGGATGCCTTCTACCCGCAGTTCGCCACCCACAACGCCCATACCATCGCCGCGGTGCTGGAACTGGCTGCCGCCAGCGGCCGTGATCCGCTTGCCGACCTCGAGTTCCAGCGGCTGCATGGCATGGGCGAGGCGCTCTACGAGCGGCTGATGGCGGTCGAGCAGCCGGGGATCGGCTGCCGGGTGTACGCTCCGGTGGGTGCCCACGCGGACCTGCTCGCCTATCTCGTCCGCCGCCTGCTGGAGAACGGCACCAACAGCTCGTTCGTCAATCGCCTGCAGGACGATCGCCTGCCGGTGGCAACGATCGTGGCCGATCCGGTTGCCCGCACCGAGGCGCTGACCGAAATCGCCAATCCCCGTATCCCGCTGCCCCGCCGGATCTATGCGCCGGGCCGGCTCAACGCCGGTGGCATCGATCTGGCGGACCGCACGGCGCTGGCCGAACTGGCCGCGGCCATGGGTCAAGCGGATGCCGCCGGTTGGCCGCAGGCCGGGCCGATCGTCGGCGGCGAGGAGCGCGCCGGCGTCTGTCTCCGCGACATCGTCTCGCCGGCCGACACCGGGCGCATCATCGGTCGGGCGACGGAAGCGAGCGCGGCCGATGTCGACGAAGCCGCCGGCCGGGCGGTGGTGGCGGCGGCGGAGTGGGCGGCGTTGCCGGTGGAGGCGCGGGCCGCCGGCCTCGATCGTGCAGCCGGGCTGCTGGAAGACGCGACGCCGGCGCTGATGACGCTGCTGGTGCGCGAGGCCGGCCGCACGCTCGGCGATGCGCTGGCGGAGGTGCGCGAGGCCGCCGATTTCTGCCGCTATTACGCACAGCGCGCCCGGATCGACTTCGGCAAGTCGCTGAGCCTGCCGGGGCCGCGGGGCGGGCGGCGCATCGAGGCGGCCGGCGGCGGTGTTCTGGCCTGCATCAGTCCGTGGAATTTCCCGCTCGCCATCTTCACCGGCCAGGTGGCCGCCGCGCTGGCGGCCGGCAACGCCGGGCTGGCCAAGCCGGCGGAGCAAACCCCGCTGATCGCAGCCGCCGCGGTGCGGCTGCTGCACCGCGCCGGCATCCCTGCTGACGTACTGCATCTGCTGCCCGGTGACGGTTCCCGCGTCGGCGGCGCCCTCGCCCGCGATCCGCGCATTGCCGGCGTGCTGTTCACCGGGTCGATCGAGACCGCCCAGGCCCTCAACCGGGCGCTTGCCGGCCGGCCGCCAGGGGCGATGGCCACGGCACCGGTGCTGATTGCCGAGACCGGCGGGCAGAACGCGATGATCGTCGATTCCTCGGCGCTCCCCGAGCAGGTGACCCGCGATGCCATCGCCTCGGCCTTCCGCAGTGCCGGCCAGCGCTGCTCGGCGGCGCGGGTGCTGTTCGTGCAGGAGGAGGTGGCGGGCAAGATCATCGCCATGCTGGCCGGGGCGATGGCCGAGCTGGTGGTGGGTGATCCGGCGCTGCCGGCGACCGATGTCGGCCCGGTGATCGACCGGCAGGCGCAGGCGGCGCTGGAGGCGCACGTCGCCCGGATGAGCGGCGAGGGGAAGCTGCTGGCGCGTGCGCCGCTCGGCGCAGCCACCGCGAAGGGCACCTTCGTCGCACCGGCGCTGATCGAGATCGACGCGCTGTCGCGACTGCCGGGCGAGGTCTTCGGCCCGGTGCTGCACGTCATCCGCTGGCCCGCCGGGCGGCTGCCGGCGGTCCTCGAAGAGATCGAGGCCACCGGCTACGGCCTGACCCTTGGCGTACAGAGTCGCATCGATGCGACGGCGCGCTTCGTCTTCGCGCGGACGACCGCGGGCAACGTCTATGTCAATCGCAATCAGGTCGGCGCGGCGGTTGGCGCGCAGCCGTTCGGCGGCGGCGGCCTGTCCGGCACCGGGCCGAAGGCGGGGGGGCCCGGCTATCTGCATCGCCTCGTCGGGCATCATCCGGCGGCCGCGGCAACCCCGGCGACGCTGGCGGCGGCCGAAGAGGCCAATGCGGCGCCGGCCGCTGCGGGTTTGTGGCAGGCCGCGCTCCTCGATTCCACAGCCGTGAAGGCAGCGCTGGTGGCCGCGGCGGGGACGGCGGTTCGCTGGCGTCAAGAGCCGGCGGACCGGCGGGCTGACATCCTGGAGCAGGCGGCCGAGCGTCTCGATTCTGCTGCCGCCGCCTCGCCGGTTGCCGCCGGCCTGCGGCTCGCCGCCGCCCACGCGCGCGCTTGCTGGAACCGGCCCCTGGCGCTGCCGGGCGTGACCGGCGAGCACAACGAGCTGGGGGTGCGGCCGCTCGGCGTCGTTGCCTGCGTGTGTGCGGGCGCCGGTGCGCGGCTCCTGGCGGCGATGGCAGCCGCAGCCCTGGCGGCGGGGAATGCGGTGGTGCTGTGCCGGCCGGGCGAGCCGGCGGACACCGCGCTGAGCGATGCGCTGGCAGCGGCCGGTTTGCCGGAGGGGGCCCTGACGACAGCGCCGTCCGGCAGCAGCGCCAGCCTCGTCGATCTGCTCGCCGACGACCGGGTGGCCGGCGTGGCGATGGCCGTGCCGGCGGCGGACGTCACCGCCGCCGCGCGCGTGCTGGCGCAGCGCGACGGGCCGATCGTCCGGGTGATCCTCTGTCCGGAGGAGTCATTTGCCAGCGGCGGCATCGGTGCGCCGCTGGCCGGCACCGCCGCGTGGTTCGAACGCTTCGTCCACGAGCGCACACTGACGATCGATACCACCGCTTCGGGCGGCAACGCCGCCCTGCTGGCGCTGGATGAGTAAAGCAGGCCCCGCCGGTGGGATGCCGCGGCGGGATCCTGCCGCGCGTCAGAACGAGCCGAAGGCGCTGGCGACGATGATGATCAGCACCAGGGTGAGCAGCGGGACGAGGCTGGCGACAACGAAGATGTCGCCATAGGACTGCTTGTGGGTGAGCTTGCACACCGCCAGCAGGGTGATGATGGCGCCGTTGTGCGGCAGCACGTCGAGCGAGCCGGAGGCCAGCGCGGTGACCCGGTGCATCGCTTCGAGCGAGACGCCGGCGGCCCCGGCCATCTGGACGAAGGTCTCGCCGAGCGCATCGAGGGCGATGCTCATGCCGCCGGAGGCGGAGCCGGTCATGCCGGAAAGGACGGTAACGGCGGTCGCCACCGAGATCAGCGGGTTGTCGCCGCCTACCGACATCACTGCGCCGCTGATCTTGTCGAACACCGGCAGTGCCGCGATGACGGCGCCGAAACCGACGAGGCTGGCGGTATTGAAGATCGGCAGTACGGAAGCGTCGGCGCCCTTGTCGAGGGTCGACTTCAGGTCTAGCAGCCGCTGCCAGTTGCCGGCGATGAGCACCAGGATGGCGAGGAAGAGGGCGACGATCACCGCCCAGATGCCGCGCACCGCCTCGATCGTCGTCTCGCCGAACAGCGGTTCCGCCAGGTACGAGGTGTCCATCATCGGCAGGATGACCTTGACGAACACCGAGTTGGTGATGATGACGACGAGCACCGGCAGCAGCGCCAGGGCAAAGGAGGGCGGGTTGCCTGCTGGGATCTCGGTTGCAGTGCCGCCGTCCAGCTCGGCGATGTCGAAGCCCTCCTGCTGGGCGTGCTCGCGCATCACCACGTCGGCTTGCGGCACATCATCGGCGTGCCGCCCGTAGCCCTCGCCGGCCGCCCGGGCCTGCGCCGCCCGCCGGTTCAGCCACAGGATGCCGAGCACGAACATCACGGCGGCGGCCAGCAGCCCGAGCCCCGGCGCGGCGAACGCCGTGGTGCCGAAGAACGGCATCGGGATGGCGTTCTGGATGGCGGGCGAGCCCGGCAGCGCCGACATGGTGAAGGAGAAGGCGCCGAGTGCCAGGGCGCCCGGGATCAGCCGCTTGGGAATATCGGCGTTGCGGAACAGGGCGGCGGCGACCGGGTAGATGGCGAAGGCCACGACAAACGCCGAGACGCCGCCGTAGGTCAGCACGGCGCAGCACAGCACCACCGAGATGATCGCCCGCTGCGGCCCCAGCCAGGTGCTTACCGACTGGGCGAGCGACTTTG
This sequence comes from Rhodospirillales bacterium, assembly GCA_039808105.1. Taxonomy (GTDB): domain Bacteria; phylum Pseudomonadota; class Alphaproteobacteria; order Rhodospirillales; family Defluviicoccaceae; genus Defluviicoccus. The sequence goes on along the minus strand of JBDHSN010000016.1, from coordinate 24,685 downwards.
CCGAGCCGGTATCGTCCATCAGCTTGCCGAAGATCGCCCCCAGCATGAACAGCGGGAAGAAGGCGATGATGAAATCGCCGGCGTTGGTCATGAAGATCTTGGTGTAGGCCGCCAGAATCGGCAGGCCGCCGGTGAGAAATGCTGCCAGCAGGGCCAGGCCGGGTGCCAGCAGCAGCAGCGAATAGCCTACGTAGGCCAGATAGATGAGTAGGCCGAGGATAACGAGGACGACGCCAACGTCGAACATCCCAGGGTCTCCGCCAAGCCGATGAAGAAATCGCCCGGGGGAGGCCCCGGGCGATGGGTTGCGTCAAGAAGCGGGATCAGGCCGTCTCGGGATAGCGGGCGTCGTAGGGATAGGCGATGAAATCGCGGCCCTGCGCCCGCCAATCGGCGAGCCACTGGCCGGCGACCTCCCGTCCTTCGTCCCGGAGGGCGGTGAGGTGGGCCGGGTCGCGGTCGAACTTCGAGGTGTGGCGCAGGCCCCAGACCGTATCGCGCTTCATCTTGATCGTCCGCACATCGACGATCTTGCGGCTGCTGAGAGGCGGGTGGGCATCGCCATGCTCCCGCAGCCAGCGGTTGATCAGCGTGATGTTGTCGAGCTCCTGGTTGAGCGACAGGTTGCCGGCGAGATCGTTCTCCCGGTCACGGATCACGTCCAGGCTGACGTTCAGCCACGACGGCGGGAACTCCTGCGGATTGATGCGGATCACCCAGATTTCGTCCGGCTTCTCGTCCTTCGTCGGCGCGTCGAGCAGGTCGCGCACCGGCGGGTTCTGCGAGTACAAGCCGTCCCAGTAGTAGCCGTCGCGCGTTACCGTTTTGCCGGGCACGCAGGTGGGGAAGGCGAGATCGCGGACCACCTGGGCCGGCAGGATCTCCGGCAGCGTTCCCGAGGCCGCAACCCCCTCCAGCGAGATCGCCCGCCGCATCCGCCAACGGGTGATGTTGTACTGGTCGATGTTCGGGCCGTTGGGATGCAGATCGAGGCTCTCCAGCGTCTTATCGGAGTCGAAGACTTCGAGGTTGCCGCTGATCACTTCGATCGCGCCGACGACCACCCGCAGGTCGGCCGTGGCCACGCGGGACCAGTCGATGCTGGCGAAGTCGGGACACAGCGTCTGCAGCAGGGCGGGGAATTCCAGGTACTGCGGCCTTGCCCCCATCATCGCAAGGGTGGCGAGGCCGAGCGTTCCCTGCACGGAATCGGGACCGGAGCCGGGAAACGGCATTCCCTTCGACTTCATCTTGAGCAGGGCGCCGGTGATGCGGTTGTGGGCAATCTCGACCGGCGTGGTGGCGGCAAACACCGTCCACAAGGCGTCGAGCCGCTCGATCGCCTTGCCGATCGTGCCGCAGTCGGGGTCCGCCGTGTTGGGCGCGAGGCCGTACCACGTTGCCATGGCGCACAGGGCACCGGCCGACGTGCCGCTGAGCGCGACGATGTCGAAGGAATCGCCGCCGTCGGCGTCCCACTGCTGCTTGGTCTCCAGAATGCGGGTGAGAACTCCCCAGGTGAAGGCGGCGTGGGTGCCACCTCCCTGACAGGCGATCGCGACCCTCTTCTTAGCCATCCTCGCTTCCCTTCATCCGCGGGCGCGCTCGCGCCACCTTGTGCCGCTCGGGGCAGCAGCCATTCCGCACGCTGGCGTTGAAGGTGGCAGCGCGCACCCAACCCAGCACGGCGCAACAATGCCGAAGTTGGGAGCCTTTTCCAGCGCGATTACGCCCGCAGCGGCGGCGAGAAGCGCGGACCGGCCATGCCCAGGGCGCATTTCGCCGCCGCCCCGCATTCCCGCGACGCGAACACAGCCGGCACGGATGCTAAGCGTGTCACAAAAGCAACTAATTGGCGTAGTTATCAACCAGAAAGCCCGGAAGATGCGCGTTTAGCGAGAAGTGTGATTGGAAGGCGCGCCGAGTAACCGGTATAATTGTATAACTAAATTGCACTTAACCTGATTGATTTGATATAGATATGCCTATATCATCGCAATCGCCGAAGCAAAGACGGCGCTGGCTTCGCAGGTGTCGGCCGAAGGGAACACCGATGGCTCTACGCAACACATCTCGCTTGAGCAGAGACCCCCGAAGTGCACGGCGCATCCGGAGCCGTGACGGGTGTCCGGTGCGCGCCAGGAGGAGCATGCAGACACTGGGGAGTCTGCAGTTCTGTAGGACGGGTGCGACGACCTAGTCCATCGCGACCCGCCAATTCTGCCAGTTCTGAGAGGGGATACCGCCGGCCGTTATTCAGGCCGGCAAGTGTCCAGAGGCAGCCGTCTTCGGCTGTGAGGGGTGAAGTATGTCTAAACTTGCCGATTTACACCGCGCCTTGAAGCGTTCACGGAGTGAGGCCCGTCGTTTTCTTCGCAACGTCGCTGACGTCGCGGTTAACTGCACGGGCTCGGCTGAGCGCGCGAGTGGCCGGCGCGCTGCCGCCGCGGCCACTCGCCACGCCGCCCCGCGAGCAATCGCGGCTCCGGCAGCCGCCCTGGCGGTTGTGTTCGCACTGGCCATCCCGGCGTCGGTCAGGGCCGCTGCCGAAGCGACGAAGCCGAATATCGTCGTCATCGTCGCCGATGATCTCGGCTATGGCGATCTCAGCAGCTACGGCGGCCCGATCAGGACGCCGAGCATCGATGCCCTGGCGACGGCGGGCACGCGCTTTACCGACTTCCACGCCAACGGGCCGGTCTGCACGCCAAGCCGGGCGGCGCTGCTGACCGGGCGCTATCCGCAGCGGGCACATCTGGGCGATGCGCTTTCGGCGTCCTCGAATGCCGGTCTCGATGCCAGCGAGGTCACCGTCGCCGACGTGCTGAAGACCAGCGGCTACACGACGGGCATCGTCGGCAAATGGCATCTCGGTCACCTGGCGAAATTTGCCCCCGGCCGGCAGGGCTTCGATTTCTTCTACGGCTTCCTCAATGGCGAGATCGACTACGTCAACCACCTCGATTCCCTGGGAAAGCTTGACTGGTGGCGGAATACGACGCCGGTCATCGAGAATGTCTATTCGACCACCGCGATCACCCGCGAGGCGGTCGGCTTCATCCAGCGGCAGAAGCAGCAGCCGTTCTTCCTCTACGTCGCCTACCAGGCACCGCACGTTCCGTATCAGGCTCCCGGCGATGGTCCGGTCCGGGTTCCCGGGCAGCCGAAGCATGGCGAGGAGGGGAAGAGGGCAAACTATCCCCTGATGATCCAGGCGATGGACCGCGGCGTCGGCACCATCATGGGTGCCTTGCGTTCGCTCAACCTGGAAGAGAAGACCTTTGTCTTCTTCCTTTCCGACAATGGTGCCTTCGCGCCCGGCACCAATCGCCCGCTGCGCGGGATCAAGGGGCAGCTCTACGAGGGCGGCCACCGCGTCCCGGCAATCGCCTATTGGCCCGGACGCATTACCCCAGGCGTCAATCGCCAGACCGTCGCCGCAATCGATCTGTTCCCGACCATCCTCGGGTTGACGTCGGCGAAGGCACCGGCAGCACGCCGCATCGATGGGGCCAGCCTGTTGCCGATGCTGCTTGGCAACGAGGCCGCGCCGCCGGCGCGAAAGCTGTTCTGGTCGTACGGCGCCAACACCGCTGCCCGGGAAGCGGAATGGAAGCTGGTCAATATCGACGGGCAGAAGGCGCTGTACAACCTGAATGCGGATCTTGGTGAGACCACCAACGTTGCCGCCAAGTATCCGAGCATTGCCGCATCATTGACCAACGCCATCAACACCTGGAAGGCGGATGTCGCTGCTCGGTAAGGCCGGGACTGTTTCCAGGAGCCGGGGGCGCCTGCGGCAGCGGTGACCATGGTCGTCCCGGCGCCGGACGCCTGCCGGAAAGGCCACGATGGCTGCGGGTGCCAGCCGCTGTTCCTGGCCGAAAGCAACGACGAGAGGAGCGTAGCCGGCCGCGGGTTACGCTCCTCGCTTCGTCATCACCCCACCAACATCGGCAACATCCTGCTCCGACTGCGGGGCCGTGCCCCTTGACCGGTTGCTGCCCTTGCCTTCCCCGGCGTCGTCAGGGGAGGAGCGCGCGAACTTGTTCCGCGCGTCCATGTGGCGACTTTGCCTGCCGCAAGACGTGGGTGGCCGGGACAAGCCCGGCCACGACGGTCGTAGTGTATTGACTTTAAGCGATTAATTTTTAGTCAGACCTAGACAAAAGAAATGCGCGGCATCTTTGCTCGCCTGAGCATGGATTTCAACTTCCGGAATTCCGATGAGTCCCCTAGACTGACAATAGAGAGCAGGTCGTGGGGACTTGCAAACTACCTGGAAGCGACTCACAAGCGCTGGATTACTACGGAAGTAGTAACCGATTAGGTGGCGGGTATTCGCCAGTCAGGGGGATCAATGACCCAAAAATGGTATTGTTGTCGTATTTTCTCCATGGCGCACTGTGTCGTGGTCATGGCAGTCGTCGGGATGAGTGCGTTCGCCTTGTCGTCATGTCCGGCGTCGGCGACCGATCGCAAGCCCAACATCGTCTTTCTCGTCGCCGACGATCTTGGCTATGGCGATCTCAGCAGCTATGGCGGCCCGGTCAGGACGCCGAACATCGATGCGCTGGCGGCGGCCGGGCTGCGCTTTACCGACTTTCACACCAATGGTCCGGTGTGCACACCGACCCGGGCGGCGCTGATGACCGGCCGCTATCAGCAGCGCGCGCAACTGGAGAATGCCCTCGCGGCATCGCCGGCTGTCGGTCTCGACCCGAACCAGATGACGCTCAGTGACCTGCTGAGGCCGGCGGGCTACAAGACGGCCATCGTCGGCAAGTGGCATCTGGGCACCCAGGCGAAGTTCCAGCCCGGCCGGCAGAGCTTCGACTTCTTCTACGGCTTCCTCAACGGCGAGATCGACTACGTCAACCACCTCGACTCCCTCGGCAATCTCGACTGGTGGCGGAACACGACGTCCGTCACCACCAAGATTTACTCGACGACGGCGATTGCCCGCGAGGCGGTCGGGTTCATGCAGCGCCAGCAGGCAAATCCGTTCTTCCTGTTCGTCTCCTTCCAGGCGCCGCACCTGCCTTATCAGGCGCCGGGCGATGCGCCGGTGCGCATCCCGGGACAACCGAAAGCGCCAAACGAAGGGAACAGGGCCAACTATCCGCTGATGGTTCAGGCGATGGATGCCGGTATCGGCACCATCATGAGTGCCTTGCGCTCCCTGAATCTGGAGGGAGACACCTTTGTCTTCTTCTTCTCCGACAATGGGGCCTTCGCGCCCGGCACCAATGCCCCGCTGCGCGGCATCAAGGGGCAGCTCTACGAGGGGGGTCACCGGGTTCCGGCAATCGCCTACTGGCCTGGCCATATCCTACCTGGCATCAGCGACGAAACACTGACGACCATGGATGTCTTTCCGACGATGCTCGAACTCGCGTCAGCCAGCGTCCCTGCCGCGCAGCGCATCGACGGCAGCAGCTTCCTGCAATTGCTGTTTGATGCCGGCGTCCACATGCCGGCGCGACGGCTGTTCTGGATGTATCAAGGGAGCACTGCCGCCCGCGACGGCAACTGGAAGCTGGTGAACACCGGCAGCCAGACGGCGCTGTACGATCTGAATACGGACCTCGGCGAGACGACTGATGTCGCTGCCAGCAACCCTGGTATCGTCGCCGACCTGACCAATGCCGTCGCCCGGTGGAAGGTGGATGTGAACGCCAAGCCTCCGGTCACCGTCTCGGTTCAGGATGCGGGCGACACCGCTGATCCCGCCCATATCGTGGTAACGGCAGAGCCGGCGTCGCTGGAGGCCATCGTCCACGTCGAATTCTGGGTGAACGGCGCCCTGAAGGTGGATGATAAGGCCGAGCCTTATGTCTTCGACTGGCTGGGAGCGCCGCCCGGCACCTATGCCATCAAGGCCAAGGCATTCAACGTCCAGGGAACATCGAAGATGTCGGCGCCGGTGACCGTCGTCGTACCGCCGCCGGCGTCCAGCCAGACAGTGGCCATGCACCGAGGGTAGCGCCATGCCCCCGCCGCGGCCGGCGACAAGGGCGGCCGCGGCGATCCGGGTGGCGGTTACGCGAGTTCGCTGGTCAGCGCCGCGATGTCGAGCGGCGGCAGCGAGGCTGATATCATCGCGCTGATCTCCTCCACATCCGATGATTCGGCGATGTAGGGCTTGTAGGCCATGTCCTGAATCAGGATGTGGTGCAGCAGCCAGTCCTTGAGATAGTCGCGCAATTCCTGGGCGGCCTTCTCGCCATGGTGCCGCTGCGGTATCGCCGCCAGCATACGGGAAAAGCCCGCATGCTCGGCGCGATGGACGCCGAGGGCGGGAAAGCCGCAGGCAACCATCACCTGCTCCTCGCGGGCGAAGTGGAAACGCGCATACCGATTGAGCGCTTCCATAACCATGTCGATGACCCGTCTCGTATCGTTACCTTCCGCATCATGCAGCAGGTTGATGATGCGAACGAGGCACCGATGGTCAGCGTCGAGCGCGGGGACCCCGACACTCATCGCCTCGGTCCATACGAATCCGCTCATCTTCCGTTCCTCGCCTGTCGCTTAGCGCGAATTATCCCTGATTCAATTTAGCAGACGGGTCAATACTGGCACTAACGTGTTTTTTCGCTGACACCTGTTCCCGACGTGCATCACGAACATCCCGGCCATGCCCGCGCCAAGGTCGAGGGGCACAGGCCGAGCGGGGGGCAGTCAGGATGGCGCGGCGGCGGCGCGGCTGGCGCGGGCGGCGGCCGAAGCAAGCGCGTCGGCCCGCTCGTTTTCCGGATGGCCGGCATGGCCGCGAACCCAGATCCAGTCGACCCGGTGGGGCGCCTGAGCCTCGTCCAGGCGCAGCCACAGATCGGCGTTCTTGACCGGCTTGCGCGCGGCGGTCTGCCAGCCGTTGCGCTTCCAGCCGGCCAGCCAGCGGGTGATGCCGTCGCGGACATAGATCGAATCGGTGTGCAGGCGGACGACGCTCGGCCGCTTCAGCGCCGCGAGCCCTTCGATCGCGGCGGTCAGTTCCATCCGATTGTTGGTGGTGAGCGGCTCGCCGCCGGACAATTCCTTCTCGTGACCGCGCCAGCGCAGCACGACGCCCCAGCCGCCGGGGCCGGGGTTGCCCAGACAGGCACCGTCGGTGAACAGTTCGATGAGTGGCTCGCCGCGTACGCCGGCCGCGGCGGGCGACGACGCGTCGTCAGGCGGCATCGAGAGCGTCCAGCCCATAGGCGCCGAGCCCGCGCGCGCCACGGTGAAAGCGCAGCTTCTGAAGATACTCCATCGGATTTTTCGGGGTGACCAGGGCGTCCTTCGGCGTATTCAGCCAGTCGTAGAGACGGGTCAGCAGGAAGCGCATCGCCGCACCGCGGGCCAGCAGCGGCAGCAGGTGCAACTCCTCGACCGACAACGGCCGGATGACGGTGTAGCCGGAAACCAGCCGGCGGGCCTTGGTAATGTTGAAGCTGCCGTCGCTCTCAAAGCACCAGGCATTGATGCACACGGCGATGTCATAGGCGAGGAAGTCATTGCAGGCGAAATAGAAATCGATCAGGCCGGACAGCCGGGTGCCTTCGAAAAAGACGTTGTCGGGAAAGAGATCGGCGTGGATGACACCCTGCGGCAGGCGCTGCGGCCAGCGCCGCTCGAGGACCGCGAGTTCGGAGGTCAACTCGGCGGCAAGGTCCGGGGCCACCGCGCCGGGACGGTGCGCCGAGGCCTCGTAGAGCGGCCGCCAGCCGCCGACCGAGAGGTCGTTGTGCCGCTGCATCGGAAAATCGGCGCTGCCAAGGTGCATGCGCGCCAGTGCCTCGCCGAGGGCATGGCAGTGGGCCGGCTGCGGCCGCTTTGGCCACATGCCGCGCAGAAAGGTGACGATGGCGGCACACCGTCCGGCAAGATGGCGCAGCGCCTTGCCGTCGCGGCCGCGAACCGGCACCGGGCAGGGAATGCCCCGCCGCGCGAGGTGGTCCATCAGCCCGATGAAGAACGGCAGGTCATCCCTTTTCACCCGCCGCTCGTACAGCGTCAGGATGAAGGGGCCCTGTTCGGTTACCAGCAGATAGTTGGAGTTCTCGATGCCCTCGGCGATGCCCTTGCAGGCGATGACCCGGCCGATGTCGTATTCCAGCGCGAACCCCTGCACCTCTTCGTCGGTGATTTCGGTGTAAACGGCCATGGCGGCATCTTGTCACGGGTGCCGGCGCAACGATAGTCTCGCGCCACTGCCCCGCTCACCCGGTAGCGGGGTCGGCCGGCGCGCCTGGCAGCGACCGGCGGGCGGGTGGGGGCCCCTGATCCCATGACCGGCAAGTCGGAGGCGGAGTGGATGTGCGTCTGCGGGGAAGCCGCGAAGCCTGCATCGTGCAGCGGCCTGCCGATGGCGCGGTGGTGAGCGGGCGGATGGCGATGCGGTATTCCTGGCGGCTTATCGGTGCTGTCGTTGCTGCCGTCCTGCTGCTCACCGGCTGCGCCTCCGAGGACAAGAAGATGAAGGTGTGCCCGCGGGTGGCGGTGCTCTCGGATGCGGGCCGGATCACCCGCTTCCAGCCCGGGCCCGGGCAGGACATCCTCGACATCGACTTCCAGGGTGACATCGGCGATATCGTATCGAGTTGCGACTACCCGGAGGTGAAGGACGGCATGCGGCGGGTCAACGTGCAGCTTGCGCCGGTATTCGTGTTCAATCGCGGCGCCGCCAACCGCGAGCCGACCATCGACTTCACCTACTTCGTCAGCGTCGTCCGCAACGGGCAGATCCTGATGAAGGAGGAGTTCCCGGCGCAGACCCAGTTCGCCGCCAACCGGGCGCGGGTCATTGTCCGCGACGATGATCCGCCGATCAGCATCGACATCCCGCTGCCCTACAAGGCGGCCGAGTACGAATACGAGGTGCTGGTGGGCTTTCAGCTCACCGCCGAAGAGCTTGCCTACAATCAACGCTGGCAGGGACTGGGGCGATGAGCAGCGAGGACTTGAGCGCGGCGAAACGCACTCCCCTTTATGATCTGCACGTCTCGCTGGGCGGCAGGATGGTGCCGTTCGCCGGCTATGCGCTGCCGGTGCACTACCCGCTGGGGATCATGGCGGAACACCTGCAGGCGCGGTCGAGCGCGGTGCTGTTCGACGTGTCGCACATGGGGCAGGTGCGGATCGAGGGCGATGCCGGGGCGGCGCTGGAGCGGCTGACCGTGGCCGATGTGACCAGCCTTCCCGCCGGCAAGCTGAAATATACGCTGCTGACCAACGAGGCCGGCGGCATCATCGACGACCTGATGCTGACGCCGGCCGGCACGCATGTGATGCTGGTGGTCAATGCGTCGCGCAAGGCGGTGGATATCGCCCATCTGCAGCGCCACCTGCCGGAACACGAGGTGCGGCTGCTGGATGATCAGGCGCTGCTGGCGCTGCAGGGGCCCGCGGCGGCGGCGGTGATGGCCCGTTTCGCTCCTGCTGCCGCGCTGATGATGTTCATGAGCAGCGAGACGCTGCGCATCGGCGATGTCCGCTGCGCCGTCTCGCGCAGCGGCTACACCGGCGAAGACGGCTTCGAAATCAGCTGCCCGGCGGAAGAGGCGCCGAAGCTGGCACAGATGCTGCTTGCGGAACCGGAGGTCGCCCCGGCGGGGCTGGGTGCCCGCGACACTCTGCGCCTGGAAGCCGGATTGTGCCTGTGGGGGAACGATATCGACGAGACGACCACCCCGGTGGAAGCCGCGCTCGGCTGGACGATCGGCAAGCGCCGGCGCCAGCAGGGCGGCTTCCCTGGCGACGAGATCGTCCTGCGCCAGCTCTTCGCCGGCGCCGGGCGACGGCGCGTCGGCATCCGGCTGGAGGGACGCGCTCCCGCCCGCGCCGGCACCCCGGTCCAGGACGCCGAGGGCAGGCCGGTCGGCACGGTGACCAGCGGCGGCTACGCGCCGTCACTGGCCGCACCGGTGGCGATGGGGTATGTGAACATCGCATCGGCCGCTCCCGGAACGCCGGTTTCGCTGCTCGTACGCGGGAAGACACTGGCGGGCGAGGTCGTGCCGCTGCCGTTCGTGCCGCATCGCTATGTCAAGCACGGCTGAGGAGGGACGAGCACCCATGCCTGTCATCCGCTTCACTCAGGAGCATGAGTGGATCAGCGTCGAGGACGGAACCGGCACCGTCGGCATCACCGACTATGCCCAGAAACAACTGGGAGACGTCGTCTTCGTCGAGCTGCCGGCGGTCGGGATGGCGGTGGCCAAAGGCGATCCGGCGGCCGTCGTCGAATCGGTGAAGGCGGCGAGCGAAGTGTACGCGCCGGTTTCGGGCGAGGTGGTCGCGGTCAACGAGGAACTGGCCGAGGGCCCCGAGCTGGTCAATGCCGAGCCGATGGACGGCGGCTGGTTCATGAAGATCCGGCTGAGCGATGAGAGCGAGCTGGCGGAGATGATGGACGACCAAGCGTATCAGGTGATGCTGCAGGGCCTCGGCTGATGCGCTATCTGCCGCTGACCGAGGACGACCGCCGGCAGATGCTGGCGGCGATCGGTGTCGGAAGCATCGAGGAGCTGTTCCGTGACGTGCCGGCCGACGCCCTGCTCGCCGGTCCCGTCGACCTGCCGCTGCATGCCGACGAGATGACCGTCGAGCGCGCCTTCCGGGCATTCGCGGCGGAGAACGTTTCGCCGGCAGCGGCGCCAAGCTTCCTCGGCGGTGGCGCCTACCGCCACCATATCCCGGCCTCGGTCGATCACCTGATCCAGCGCGGGGAGTTCCTGACCGCCTATACGCCCTATCAGCCGGAAATCGCGCAGGGCACCCTGCAGTATCTCTTCGAGTTCCAGACGCAGGTGGCGCTGATCACCGGCATGGAGGTGGCCAACGCCTCGCTGTACGACGGCGCCACCTCCTGTGCCGAGGCGATGGCGATGGCGAGCCGGCTGACCCGGCGCAACCGCGTGCTGCTGTCGGGCGGGCTGCATCCGCACTGGCGGGCCACCGCCGAGACCTACGCCCGCTTTCTCGCCCTCGACGCGCAGCCGCTGCCGCCGTCGTGGGACGGCGATGAGCATTCGGAAGCAGAGCGGCTGGATGGCGATACCGCCTGCATCATCGTCCAGAATCCCGATGTCTTCGGCCGCGTCCACGATCTTGCCCCCCTGGCTGCCGCCTGCCGGGCCAGCGGCGCGCTGCTGGTGGTGGCGGTGGCCGAGATCGTTTCGCTCGGCCTCATCGCCTCGCCCGGCGAGATGGGCGCCGATATCGTCTGCGGCGAAGGCCAGTCGCTGGGCAATGCGCCGTCCTTCGGCGGCCCGACAGTCGGGCTGATGGCGGCGCGCGAGCGCTTCGTCCGGCAGATGCCCGGCCGCCTCGTCGGCGAGACGGTGGATGAGGACGGCCGCCGCGGCTTCGTGCTGACGCTGTCCACCCGCGAGCAGCACATCCGTCGCGAGAAGGCGACCAGCAACATCTGCACCAACTCCGGCCTGTGCGCGCTGGCGTTCACCATCCATCTGACCATGCTGGGCGAAGCCGGTTTCCGGCGGCTTGCCGAGGTCAACCATGCCCGGGCCTGCGCCGCTGCCGACCGGCTGGCGGCGATTCCCGGCGTCGAGGTGCTCAACCAGACGTTCTTCAACGAGTTCACCCTCCGCCTGCCGAAGCCGGCGGAGGCTGCAGTGGAGCAGATGGCGGCGCGCGGCGTTCTCGGCGGAATACCGCTCACGCGGCTGCTGCCGGGATGGGCGGAAGCCCAGCCGCTGCTGCTCGTCGCCGCGACCGAGATGAACAGCGACGACGACATCGAGGCGCTGGCGGGGGCGCTGGCCGAGGCGGTGGCATGACCGGGGGACCCATGACGACAATCAGCGGCCACCGCGGCCTGATGATGGAAGAACCGCTGATCTTCGAGCAGGGATCGCCGGAGAAGACGGCGATCGACCTGCCGGCGCCGCCGCCGGGCAGCGACCGCCTTGGCGCCCTCCGCCGGCAGGGACCAATCGGCCTGCCAGGGCTCAGCGAGCCGGAGGTTGTCCGCCACTATCTGCGGCTGAGCCAGCAGAACTACTCGATCGACACCGGCCTGTTTCCGCTGGGCTCGTGCACAATGAAGCACAATCCCAGGCTGAACGAGAAGCTGGCGCGGCTGCCCGGTCTCGGTGATCTGCATCCGCTGCAGCCGGTCTCGACGGTGCAGGGCGCGCTGCGGCTGATGCATACGCTCGCCCACTGGCTGACGACCCTGACCGGATTGCCGGCGATCGCAATGTCGCCGGCGGCGGGTGCCCACGGCGAGCTGGTCGGCCTGATGACCATTCGCGCCACCCTGGAAGACCGCGGCGATCCGCGCCGCCGGGTGCTGGTGCCGGAATCGGCGCACGGGACCAATCCCGCCACCGCGGCGGCCTGCGGCTTCGTCGTCGAATCGGTGCCTGGCGACGCGCGCGGCCGCGTCGATGTCGCGAAGCTGCGCGCGGCGCTGGCGCCCGACGTCGCCGCGGTGATGGTCACCAACCCGAACACCTGCGGTCTGTTCGAGAACGACGTGCGGCTGATCGCCGAGGCGGCGCACGAGGTCGGCGCCTTCTTCTACTGCGATGGCGCCAACTTCAACGCCATCGTCGGCCGGGTGCGGCCCGGCGACCTCGGCATCGACTGCATGCACCTCAACCTGCACAAGACGTTCTCGACGCCGCACGGCGGCGGCGGCCCCGGCTCGGGGCCGGTGGTGCTGTCGGCGGCGCTGGCGCCGTTCGCGCCGGTGGCCTTTGTGGTGGAGGAGGACGGCGGCTTCCGCCTCGTCGAGCACGGCATGAATGCCGACGGCAAGCCGGTCGGCCGGGTCAAGGGCTTCCACGGCCAGTTCGGCATGTTCGTCCGCGCCCTTGCCTATATGATGAGCATGGGCGCCGACGGGCTGCGGCAGGCGTCGGGCGATGCGGTGCTCAACGCCAATTACATCCTGGCGGAGCTCGAAGCGGTTTATTCGGTGCCGTTCGCCGGCCCGTGCATGCACGAAGCCCTGTTCGACGACCGCTTCCTCAAGGGCACCGGGGTCACCACCCTTGATCTCGCCAAGGCGCTGATCGACGAGGGCTTCCATCCGATGACCGTGTACTTCCCGCTGGTGGTGCATGGAGCGATGCTGGTGGAGCCGACCGAGACCGAGAGCAAGCGGACTCTCGACCGCTTCATCGCCACCATGAAGGGGCTGGCCGAGCGGGCGCTCGGCGGTGATGCGGCGTTTTTCCGCGAGGCGCCGCGGCTCTCGCCACGCCGCCGGCTGGATGAGACACGGGCCGCCCGCAAGCCGGTACTGCGCTGGCGGCCGCCGGCCGAAACGATGCCGGCGCCGGACACCAAGACCAAGGGGGAGGAGGTGGGCAGGGCCGCCGAGTAGGCGGTGCAGGAGCCTGCCCAGTCGGCGGCGCACCATGCCGCCGCTCACCGCGAGGATGGACAACGGCCATGACGGTTCACACCGACAGCCGCGTCATTACCGCGTCGACCGACCGCATCTTCGATCTGGTTGCGGATGTCGAGCGCTACCCGGAGTTCCTGCCGCTGTGGCGGGAAGCGAAGGTGTACGAGCGCGAGCCCAGTGTCTACTGGACGGAGCAGATGGTCGGGCTGGGCCCGGTGCACGAGCGGTTTCGCACCAAGACGGTTCTGCACCGGCCGGTGCGGATCGAGGTGACCTCCTCGGACGAGCTGTTCAGCAACTTCTTCATTACCTGGGATTTCAACCCGGCCGGCCGCGGCTGCCGCGCCTCCATCGCCCTCACCTGGCAGATGCGCTCGACGCGGCTGCAGGGTGCCATCGACATGCTGCTGCCGCACGCCGCCCGCACCATGGTCACCGCCTTCCAGAAGCGCGCCCGCGACCTCAATCTTTAGTGCGGGCGGCTGCGGATCAGGGCTTCAGCTCTTGTACTTGATCGAGCACCCGTAGGCCTGGGTCACCGGCGTCGCCACCGGCTTGCCCTCGGCCACCGCGATCAGGGCGGCGCGCACGTAGTTGTGCGCCTCTGCCGGGCTGGTGCTGGCGATTCGCGGCTGATCGTCGATCGCCCCCATGTAGACGAGCGTGCCGGAACGATCGATGACGTACATGTGCGGCGTCGTCTTGGCCGCGTAGCTGTGTCCGATCTCACCCGAGGGATCGAGGACAACCGCGCGCGGTGCCGCGCCGCGATCCGCCGTCAGCTTGTCCGCCTGCTGCCCATCGACAAAGCCCTGCTCGCCGGGGGCGGATGAGACGATCGTCAGCCAGACGATGCCGTCGCCGGCCGCCTGCCGCTGCAAGGACTGCATGTTACCGCTCTGATACTGTCTTTGCACGAACGGGCATTCGTTGTTGGTCCATTCCAGCACGACGATCGAGCCGCGATAATCGTTGAGCGAGACCGGCTGTCCCGCCGTGTCGGTGCCGGTGAATCCCGGCGCTGGCTGCCCGACAGCCGGCGCTGCCCCTGCCGCGGCCGGAAGTCCGGGCAGCGCGGCCAGGATCAGGGCGAAGAACGCGAGATTTCGGGTAAGCTTTTCGCTTCTGCGGCGGATGCCGGTGGTAAGCGTCATCATCGTCATCTCCCTGCAACAGCGCGCCTTTGGAATCGGGTCTTCCCGCTGGCATTGACGTGGGAACGGCCGGACCGTGCCAAGGCTCCGGTCGCGGTCACGTTTTCGCGAGCAGAACCGTCAGCCGTTCGCACGGTTTCCGTTCCGATGCATCGGGGAAAGGTGTATCAGAGCCGTTAGACAAAAAAGATGCGCCGGGAGCCAGGAGCGTATGACTTTCCGACATTTGCTCGTTCATCTCGACAAGAGCGAAGCTTCTGCCAGTCGGGCCGACGTGGCGATCGCACTGGCCAAGCGGTTCGATGCCAAGCTGACCGCGCTTTACGCGGTGTGCGATCCGGACGTGCCGAGCCTCAACTCGCAGGACCGCTACGTTTTCGTCGAACGGTCGGCGGGCAAGGCGCAAGCGGCGTTCCGGTTGCATGCCAACGCCCGCGGCCTCGCCGAGGTCGACTGGCATTCCGACATCGGCGCCACCGACACCCAGGTCAGCCGGGCCGTCGTTTTGCGTGCGCGCACCATGGACCTCGTCATCCTCGGGCAGTTCGCTCCGCGCGATGCCGACGGCAGCGTGCCGGCGGCGCTGATCGAGCACACCGTGCTTCATTCCGGCAGGCCGGTGCTGATCGTCCCGCACGGGGGACACTTCGAGGGCATCGGTCATCGCGTTGTCGTCGCCTGGAACGCCAGTCGCGAGGCGGCGCGCGCGGTCCATGACGCGTTGCCGATGCTGGCGCTGGCAGAGCATGTCACTGTGGTGGCGATGGGCCCGGCCCGGCGGGACGACGAGGAGAGCGACCCCATCGATCCAGCGGTGCTGGTCCAGCATCTTGCCGAGCACGGGATCGCGGCGACGCCTGACCGCCTGGTGGTCGATGCCAGCCACCCGCTGGAAAAATTGCAGGCCTTCCTCGCCGGCAGCGGAACCGACCTGCTGGTGATGGGGGCGGCCGGCCAGCAGCTTGGCCGCTTTGCCCTCAGGCGCAGCCTGGCGCGGAAAATGCTCGCCCAGATGGAACTGCCGGTACTGCTGTCCTATTGAGCCGACTGCGGCGGCGTTGCCGGCGCAGCGACCCTTTTCAGGATGGCCGTGAGTTCGCGCGGCGGTTCCCCCTCGCGGAAACGGGAGAAGCGCAGCGACATCCGGTCCGGTCCGTCCAGCCGGCGCTCGTAGACCTGGAGGTCGTATCCGCCATCGTCGGTGATCTGCAGCGAATAGACGGTCAGCGTGCCGTTGGCGATGCGGCTCCAGACGTAGGGATCGCCCTTCATCGGGTCGAGCGGCACGCGGTTGCCGAACATGTCGGTGCCCATCGTGGAACGGAAGATTCCCGGCCGCTTCGTCGCCTGAAAGCCGATGGAGTAAGTCTTGCGCTTGATGTCACCGTCGGCCTGGCGCGTCGCCGTCGTCCAGATAACGCGAAACGCGTCCCCGTCCGGCTGGATGTCGACGGCAAGATCACGGCTCGTCGTGGCGTCATCCCCTTCGACGATCGTCTTGCCTTCGAAGTGACCGAAAAACGGCTCGATCAGCGGGAGGGCGGCGGAGGCTCCGCCGCCCGGCATGCCCGTGAGGATCAGCAGCAGGACGAGGCTGACCGCTCGCGGGAGCGACGTTATGCGCGTGCCCACGCCGCGCGGCTGCGCTTGACGGGCCGCTTCGGCTCGGCGGCCTTGCGGCCGAGGCCGATCTTTTTGGCGAACTCCGAGCGTCGTGCGGCGTAGTTGGGGGCGACCATCGGGTAATCGGCGGGCAGACCCCACTTCTCGCGATAGTCCTTGGGAGACATATTGTAAGTGGTCCGCAGGTGCCGCTTGAGCATCTTGAGTTTCTTGCCGTCTTCCAGGCAGACAAGATAGTCGGGGGTCACCGAGCGGCGAATCGATACCGGCGGCTTGGGCGGTTCGATGACAGGGTCTTCGACGCCGCCTTCCAGCCCGTTGAGCGTCGTGATGACCGATCGGATGAGTTCAGGCAGTTGGCCGGCGGCAACTGTGTTTGCACCGACGTAGGCAGCGACGATTTCTGCGGCCAGCCGGCGGACGTTCTCGCCGATCTGGCCTTCGGAGTTCTGGTCCATCATGGTTATAGCTCGTCTATATGGATGCTCTAGGCTGGATTTATTTCGTACGTAGTCTTCTTCTCCCACCAAATCAATACGCGCGTCGGGCATCCTCTACAAGAAAAATAAATAGAACGGATGTCGATGGCGGTTGCGCTATGAGGCCAAGCGGTGCCTTCACACAATACTTTGATCGGCAAAATCGCCGGCAAGATCGGGCGGCGCCGGGAGGGCGGCGCTGTGCTTGCTAGACGTACACTCCGGTGGATGAAGCAGGAAGGGAAGATGGGCCAGTTCCTCAGAACCGTGTTCACCCTGGTAGTATTGTCGCTGGTGGTCGGCCTGATTCTGGCGACGGTCGGCATCAATCCCGCGGAACTGCCAGAGATGGCGGGGTCGGCAATAGGTCAGGCGGTTCGGCTCGCCCGTCACGTTCTCGACTGGGGGTGGCGCTACATTGTGTTGGGGGCGAGCGTCGTCGTGCCGGCGTGGCTGTTGCTATACTTGTTCCGGTACCTGCGCCGTTGACGCCGGTCTAACCGGTGACGAGCTTGACCTGTTGTCCCGGAGTCAGCCGTGCGCCCGCATCGAGGCCGTTCAGCGCGCGGAATGTCTCCAGCCGGTCCTCGTCGACCGCCATGCGCTGCGCCAGTGATTCGGCGGTATCGCCCGCCTGCACCGGCACCACGTCGATCCGCCACGGCTTTGCCGCCGCCGCCTCCGCTGCCGACAGCCGCCGGAAACTCATCGCCGTGCGCTGGAAGTCGGCCTGCAGGCGCTGCGCGTCGCTGGGCGGGGCGAGGAAGATGAACCGCCAGATGCTGTCCGGCCCGCCGCGGATGGCGACGAGGCGGATGATGGCGGCGCCGCCGCGGGTCTGCAGCCGGGCGACGCCGGTGGCCGCTTCGGCGCCGTTGATCTGGATGCGCTCGACCCCGGCGAGGGGCACGTTCTTCGCCCATACCTGGGTGAGATACGTCGCCATGTCCGGGACCTGGCGCGCGACCCCGGCCCGGCCCTCGCCATCGAAGACGATCAGCGCGCCGTTGGGGCCGGTGGCCAGCACCTGCCGGGCGCCGTTCTTCAGGATGAAGCCGGCGGGGACGGTGAAGGCGATGCGCAGTTGCGGGTGGATGAAGTCGCGGCCACGCCGGAAGCCCTGCGCCGGGGAATCGCCGAACAGGACGCCGTCGATGGCCTTCAGGTAGGCGGCTCGGTCGAGCCGCTCGCCCGGCGCCTCCGCCGCGGCGGCCAGCCGCGCCGCCTGCTGCACGCGGTCGGCGGTGCGCGGATGCGAGGCCATGATGTCGAAGCGGTCCGCCGCGCCGGGATCGCCCACTTCCGCCGCCTGCAGCCGTGTCCAGGCGTCGAGCTTGCGGAAGAACGTGACCATTGCCTCCGGGTCGTACCCCGCCTTCGTCATGTAGCGGATGCCGAGGCTGTCCGCCTCCAGCTCCTGGTCGCGGGAATAGCTCTGCAGATAGATGCCTGCGCCGGCCTGCAGGCCGCTGCCCGCCGCCTGGGTGAGCTCCGAAGGCAGACCGGCGACCGCACCGAGGATGCTGAGGACGCCGATGCCGAGGTTGGCGGCGGTGGCGCTGCTGTACCGCTGCGCCGCATGGCGCGCGGTGATGTGGCCGATCTCGTGGCCGAGCACACCTGCGAGTTCCGCCTCGTTGCTGGCCAGTGTCACCAGCCCGCGGGTGACGTGGACGTAGCCGCCGGGCAGCGCGAAGGCGTTGATGTCGTCGTCGTCGAGAACCGTGAAGGTGTAGGGGACGTCCTGCACCTCGGCATGTCTGGCGACGGCCTCGCCCACCCGGCTGACGTAGGCGGCGAGGCTGGCATCGGGGTAGTCGCCGCCAAACTGCTCGACCAGCTTCGGGTGCTCCTGTGCGCCGACGCGCTTCTCGTCGTCCGGCGACATGAAGGCGGTGAAGCTGGAACGGCCGGTGGCCGGATTGGTGGTGCAGGCCGGCGCAATCAAGGTTGCGATCAGCAGCAGCAGGAGAGCGAAGGTCCGTGGCATGGGGGCATAATGCGTGTGTGCGGCGCGCCCTCGCAAGCGGCAGTGGTGCAGATGTCCGGCTCGGCCTCAATCGGATTCGCGGCCGGCGACGCCGGCATCGTCGAAGGTCGCCATGCCGAGGTGGCAGGCCAGCGCCGCCAGCAGCAGCGCCACCGCCAGGACGGCGCCGGAGGCTTCGCCGAGGCGCATGTCGAGATCGAGCAGCGGGCGCATCGCCAGCCGGCGCAGCAGCAGCCGGTGGCCGGGCTCGGCGGAGACATGGGCGGCACGGCAGTGGGCGAGCGCATCGCCGCGCCCCGCCGCCAGCGCCGCCGCCGCAGCGGTGGCGACAAAGCCGTCCAGCAGCACCGGGATCCGCCGCCCGCGCGCCGCCAGCACCGCCCCCGCGATCGCCGCCAGCTCCCGCCCGCCGAGGCGGCGCAGCAGGTCGATCGGATCGTCGGTCTCGCCACGGTGGCGCACGGCTCCCACGCCGACGACCCGCCGCTTTGCCAACAGGCGCTCGCCATCGACGCCGGTGCCGGGGCCGGTCCAGGCGCTGGCGCGCCCCCCGAACAGGGCATGCGCGAGCGCCGCCGCGGCCGTGGTGTTGCCGATGCCCATCTCGCCGAGGCAGAGCAGGTCGGCACCCTCGGCCGCGGCTGCCTGCCCGGCGGCAAAGGCATCGGCGAACTCGGCCTCGCTGAGCGAGGGGCCGCGGGTGAAGTCGAACGCCGGCCGGTCGAGCGCCAGCGGCACCACGCGCAGGTCGACGTCAAACGTCCGGCACAGCCGGCTGACGGCGGCGCCGCCGGCCCGGAAGTTGCCGACCATCTGCGCCGTCACCGCCGCCGGATAGGCGGAGACGCCATGTTCGACGATGCCATGGTTGCCCGCGAAGACAACAGCCACCACCCGCTGCAGCCGCGGCGGATAGCGGGCCTGCCATTCGGCGAGCCAGCCGGTCAGCTCCTCCAGCCGGCCGAGAGCGCCGGCGGGCTTGGTCAGGCGCTGTTCGCGCTGGCGCGCCGCATCCGCCGCGGCGCGGTCGGGCCCGGGCAGCGCCTGCAGCATGCGGGCCACGGATGCCGCGGTTATCGCCGAATCACTTCCGGTCCTCATCGCACACCCCATTGCTTTCGACGGCGCTTCTCCTATAACCCAGCCTGCTTAACCCAATCGCCCGCCGATCGGAACGCACGCCTTGGGGACATCCTTCAAACATCCCGACGTGGTCGATATTCCTGGAGCGATCTATGGGTATTGGCGCGACATTCGCTCTGCCGCGGCCTTCCTGACCTGGTTGCCGATCGCGCCACGCCAGGAAGCGGTGGTCACCGAGACGGCGGACGGCGAGGTTCTTGGCCGCGCTAGTGCGTTTTTTCCGCTGGTCGGGGTCGGTGTCGGCCTCGCCGCTGGACTGGTCCTGCTCGCCGCCTTCGAAGTCGGCCTCAGCCCGCTGACCTGCGCGCTGATCGGGCTCGCCACCGGCGTGCTGCTCACCCGCGCCCTGCATGAGGACGGGCTTGCCGACTTCGCCGATGGACTGGGCACTTTCGGGACGGCTGAGCGGCGTCTGCAAGTCATGCGCGACAGCCGCATCGGCACTTTTGGCGCACTGGCCGTCGTCTTCGGCATCGCGATCCGCGCTTCGATTCTCAGCGGCTTGCCGTCCCCGGACCTGGCGATCGGGGCGTTGGTGGCGGCTGGAGCGGCGTCGCGGGCGATGCTGCCGGTGGCGATGCGCTGGCAGCGGCCGGCGCGCGAGGACGGACTGGCAGCCGGCGCCGGTTCGCCCGGCTGGTCGCAGGTGATCACCGCCGCGGCCCTGGCGTTGATCGCCTCCCTGCTTGCTGTCGGCTTCTGGGTCAGTCTGGGCATCGGGCTGGCGGTGACGCTGGCAACGCTGGTGACGACCGTGGTGGCGCAGCGCACCCTCGGTGGCCAGACCGGCGACGTTCTCGGCGCCATCCAGATAATCGCCGAGACCGCCGCGCTGGCCGCCGTCGCCATGCTGATATGAGCGAGACGCGCTGGTGGTGGGTCCGCCACGCGCGGATCCCCGGCGCGGAAGGCCGCATCAACGGCCAGCTCGACGTGGATTGCGACGCCTCCGATGGCGCCGCCGCGGCATCGCTGGCGGCGATCCTTCCGGCTGACGCCGTCACCATCGTCAGCCCGCTGGTCAGAACCCGGCAGACGCTGTCCGCCGTTACCGCCGCCGGGCTGCCCTGTTCGGAGCCGCTCAGCGAGCCCGCCTTCATCGAGCAGAGCTTCGGCAGATGGCAGGGGGCGGGCTGGGCGGAGCTGCAGGCCCGCGATCCCGAGGCCATGACGGCTTTCTGGCAGGACCCGACCGGCAGTTCTCCGCCCGGCGGCGAGAGCTTCGCCATGCAGATCGCGCGGGTCGGCGCGGCGATCGACCGGCTGTCGGCGCAGCTCGAGGGCCGCGACATCGCCTGCTTCAGCCACGGCGGCACCATCCGCGCCGCCTGTGCCCACGCGCTCGGGCTGCCGCCGGCGGTGGCGATGGCGATTGTCGTCGACAACCTCTCGCTCACCCGCCTCGACCGCCTCGGCACCGGCCTGCTGCGTGGCACCGGCGGCATCTGGCGGGTGGTCTGCATCAATGCACCGGCTCGCTGGATTCCGCGCTCAGCCGTGTGCTAGGCTCGGTTTTGCGTGTCGAGACAGGGAAGACCGGTGCGCGGGAGCACGCCCGCAAGGCCGGCGCTGCCCCCGCAACTGTAAGCGGCGAGACCGCGGCAGTCCCTCCCGGCGAGGGAGCCACTGATGCGAGAGCATCGGGAAGGCGCCGCGGCCCGTGACCCCGAGCCAGGAGACCTCCCCGGCACGAGAGGCATCATTTGTCCTCGGAGGGAGGATTGCCGGCCTTGCTGTCCGCGTTCGCCGATTCAACCGTATCATCCGTGCTGCCGGCGGTAACGCTGGTGCTGGGCGGCGCACGCTCGGGCAAGAGCACCTATGCGGAACGGCTGATCGGCGAGTCCGGGCCGGCCCTCTATCTCGCGACGGCGGAGGCCGGCGATGCCGAGATGGCCGAGCGCATCCGGCTGCACCGCGCCCGTCGGGGGCACGGCTGGGAGACGGTCGAGGAGCCGCTCGAATTGCCGGAAGCGCTCGCCCGCTGCGCCCGTCAGGGCCGGCCGATCCTCGTCGACTGCCTGACCCTGTGGCTCGGCAACCTGATGGGCGCCGGGCGCGACATCGATGCCGCCACCGCCTCGCTGCTGGCGGCGCTCGCCGGCGCGGCCGGCCCGGTTGTGTTGGTCAGCAACGAAGTGGGGCTCGGCATCGTGCCAGCGACGCCGCTCGGCCGCGCCTTCCGCGATCACGCCGGCCGCCTCAACCAGGCGGTCGCCGCCAGCGCCGGCCTCGTGGTCTTTCTCGCCGCCGGCCTGCCGCTCATCCTCAAGGACACGACAAAGGGCAAGATCCCGTGAAAATACCTGCCACCATCGTCACCGGCTTTCTCGGCGCCGGCAAAACCTCGCTGATCCGTCATCTGCTCGCCAACGCCGGCGGCCGGCGCCTTGCCATCGTCATCAACGAGTTCGGCGATCTCGGCGTCGATCGCGAGCTGATGCTCGGCTGCGGCATCGAGGATTGCGGCGAGGACGATCTGATCGAGCTGGCCAACGGCTGCATCTGCTGCACCGTCGCCGATGCCTTCCTGCCGACGATGCAGAAGCTGCTCGACCGCGACCAGCCGCCCGAGCACATCGTCATCGAAACCTCCGGGCTGGCGCTGCCGAAGCCGCTGGTCAAGGCCTTCCAATGGCCGGACGTGATCGCCCGCACGACGGTCGATGGCGTGATCGCGGTGATCGATGCACCGGCGGTGGCTGCCGGCCGCTTTGCGGCCGATCCGTCGGCGGTCGCGGCGGAGGCCGCCGCCGACCTTGCCCTGGTTCATGACGAGCCGCTGCAGGAACTGTTCGAAGACCAGCTCGCCTGCGCCGACATGGTGGTGCTGAACAAGACCGATGGTCTCGACGCGGCGGCGCTGGCGGCCGTCCGCGGCGAGGTCGCAGGCCGGCTGCGCCCGGAGACCAAAGTGGTGACGACGGTGCGCGGCGCCCTCGACCCGCGCGTCGCGCTCGGCATTGATGCGGCGGCGGAAGCCTCCATCGATCAGCGCTGGTCGCATCACGACGCCGAGGAGGGCGAGCACGGCCACGACGAGTTCGTCAGCTTCGTCACCGATCTCGGCCCGGTCGCCGATCCGGGCGAGCTGGAAGACCGCCTGCGCGACGTTCTCGCCCAGCACGACGTGCTGCGCGTCAAGGGCTTCCTCGACGTTCCGGGCAAGGCGATGCGGCATGTGGTGCAGTCGGTGGGGGCGCGCATCGAGCGCTACTTCGACCGGCCGTGGCGGGCGGACGAGGTGCGCGCCAGCCGGCTGGTGGTGATCGGCCAGCGCGGCCTCGACGAAGACGCCATCCGCCTCGCCCTGCAGGGGTGCGAGGCAGCCTGAGGTGCACCTTCTCGCCACCCGCCCGGGCGCCGTCGCCGATGGTGCCGCTGCGATCGACCTGGAGCAGAGCACCGGCGACATCGTCGTGCTGTCGGCGGCGGACAGCGAGCTGGCCTGCCTCGCTGCCGCGCGGGCGCGACTGACGGGCGATGGCGATTTTCCCAGCCTGCGGCTGGCGAACCTGCTGCAGCTCGGCCATCCGCTCTCGGTCGATCTTTACGTCGAGAAGACGCTGGCGAAAGCGAGACTGGTGGTTGCCCGCCTGCTTGGCGGGCGGGGCTACTGGCCCTATGGCGTCGAGCAGGTGGCGGCCGCCTGTCGGGCGGCAGGCGTGCCGCTGGCGCTGCTGCCCGGTGACGATCAGCCGGACGCCGAGCTGGCGCAGCTGTCAACCGCGACGGCCGACGCGCAGCACCGGCTGTGGCGCTATCTCGCCGAGGGCGGCCTCGACAATGCCGTCGAGTTTCTCCGCTATGCCGCCACCCTCATCGGCCACCGGGTGGAATGGCGGGAGCCGCGGCCGCTGCTGCACGCCGGGCTTTATGCCAGCGACCGCAATGCTCCCGACCTCGCTGCCGTGCGCGCCGGATGGCGCGAGGGGGCACCGCTTGCCGCCATCGTCTTCTACCGGGCGCTGGTGCAGGCGGGGAACCTTGCGGTTGTCGATTGGCTCATCGCGGCGCTGGCGGAAGCCGGACTGAACGTGTTGCCGGTGTGGGTGACGAGTTTGAAAGACCCGGTGTCGGCGGCGCTGCTGACCCGGCTGCTGGCGGAAGTACCGCCCGATGTCATTCTTAACACTACCGGCTTCGCCGTCGCGACGCCGGGAGGCGAGACTGCTGCGGATGCCGGGCCGTTCTCCGGCTGCGATGTGCCGGTGCTGCAGGTCGTCCTCGCCGGGTCGGACGCTGCGGCGTGGCGCGAGGGCACGCACGGCCTTGCCGCACGCGACATCGCCATGAACATCGCGCTGCCGGAGGTGGACGGTCGCATCGTCACCCGGGCGGTCTCGTTCAAGGGCATCGCCCGGCGCGATCCGCTGACCGAGGCCGACATCGTCGTCTATGAACCGGAACCGGACCGCATCGATTTCGTCGCCCGCCTCGCCGCCAACTGGGTGCGGCTGCGGCGGACGCCGCCGGGGGAGCGGCGCGTCGCCCTCGTCCTCGCCAACTACCCCAACCGCGACGGCCGCATCGGCAACGGCGTCGGCCTCGATACCCCAGCGAGCGCCGTTGCCGTGCTGCGGGAGCTGGCGGGCGCGGGCTATCGGGTCACCGGCATCCCCACCGACGGCAACGTGCTGGTCGAGCGCCTTGCCGCCGGGGCGACCAATGATATCGCCGCTCTGCCCGGTCGGCGCATCGAGGAGAGCATCGCCCGCTCGGACTACAGCTTGTTCTTCGCCGGCCTGCCGGCGGCGGCGCAGCAGCGCGTCGGACAACGTTGGGGAACGCCCGAGCAGGATCCGTTCTTCCTGCCCGGTGACCTCGACTGCGGCCGCTTCGCCGTTGCCGCCTTCCGCTGCGGCAATATCGCCGTCTGCCTGCAGCCGGCGCGCGGCTACAACATCGATCCCGCCGCCAGCTACCA
>JBDHSN010000015.1:0-31220 GCA_039808105.1 Rhodospirillales bacterium | reverse complement strand
ACCTATGGCGATCGGGTCTGGTACGCCAGGGACGCCTGGTGGTTCCAGCCGTTCGCGGTGATGGAGAAGATCAGCCTTGCAGCGTCGCCGCAGACCTTCACGCTGCAGTTCCGCTCCAACAGCGGGACGCTGTGCTTCTACCGGGACGCCCGTATCCTGGCGCTGCGCCTGAGCGCCTTCGCCGGCCACGCGTTCATCTCGAACCAGGGGGTGCAGACCACCACCTCGGCGTCGGACACCGATGTCCTGACCCTGCCCCACATCCCGGCGGCGGCCGCGCACGCGATCATCGCCATAGGCTCCTTCAACACCGCCTCGACCACCGTTTCCGGCTACCTCACCTTCGCCAGGGACGGCAGCAACCAGGCCGAGTTCGTGCGCGAGGGCGTCAATGCCGCCGCCTATCTGCACGCCGGCGTGGCGCAGCGGCAGACGCTCGCTGCCTCGCCCACGACGTGGAAGTGGCGCGCCCGCGCCGAGACCGCCGGCACCACCGTCAACGTCGCCAACCTCGCCATCGCCGTCCTGCAGCTGGAGACAGCGCCGACGGCGCCAAAGCGTCGGCGGATCATGGCCATTGCCGGCTGAAGAATATCCTGATGATAAGGTAGTTTCAGTCGCACGAGCTGGCCCGCTTGGACCCGCACATTGTCACCTTTTGAGGCTCCAGCTATACTTGCACGATTTCAAGTCTTTTTTTACGCTCGCGACTCAGTTAGTTTAGAGGCCGGCTCTCTTCGCAATGACCAGTGACGTGGACGTGCTCGCCGTAACCCGGGAAGTACTGGACACCCGAAACGTAGATTTTGCACCAGATCACGGTCTCGTCATCGTCCGTGTCGAGGAGACATTGACATACTTGCCAGTGTGCGCGGCACATCTTCACATTGACGCCAGTGATATCAGTATGATTGAAGCTGCGCAACTACAAGAAGCTGCTACAAATGATCGGTCTCTCCAGAGGCGGGCAGACGACGAAAATCCACGCTCTGAGCGATACACTCGGCCGTCCCGTCGTCCTCAAGGTCAGAACTACCTCCAGAACTCAGGCTATGCGTTCGACTAACCTAAAAATGCTCTAGTGCATTGACTCATTCGGATGATGGTGCAGGAAAGCAGCAGATAAGCGCTTGATCCGCTGCATATCTGATGAATCATCCGTCGGCGTCTGAGCGCTAGTACAATGTCCCTATAGGCGGGCAGCGCGCAATCTCAGCGAATTCGCGATTACGCTTACCGATGATAGAGCCATTGCCGCTGCGGCAATGATCGGCGACAGAAGAATGCCGAAGAATGGGTACAGCGCACCGGCTGCGATTGGCACGCCGGCTGCGTTGTAGATGAACGCGAAGAACAGGTTCTCTCGGATGTTACGCATCGTCGCGTGCGAGAGCTTGTGGGCACGCACAATCCCGGTGAGGTCGCCTTTGATTAGTGTAACGCCAGCGCTCTCGATGGCGACATCAGTACCGGATCCCATGGCGATGCCGATGTCGGCTGCCGCCAGTGCGGGTGCATCGTTGACGCCATCGCCAGCCATGGCAACCGTGCGCCCCTGCTTCTGCAGCCGCTTTACCACCGCGCTCTTTTGGTCTGGCAGCACCTCCGCTTCAACGTCTTCGATGGCGAGGCGGGAAGCCACGGCCTGGGCGGTGGTCGAGTTGTCGCCAGTGAGCATGACGATACGAATGCCCTCGTGTTTTAGCGCTGCTAGTGCCTCAGGCGTTGATGCCTTCACAGGGTCTGCGATGCCGATCACACCGCCGACCTGTTTATCAACACCGAGGAAGATCGCGGTCGCGCCATCCCGGCGCAGATCTTCGGCCGCTGCTGCGAGTGGTGCGACGTCCACGCCATGTTCGGCCATAAACTTGGCGTTTCCCAGCGCGATCCGCCGCCCTCCAACAGTTCCGACGGCACCTCGACCGACGGGCGAGTCGAAGTCGATCACCGGCGCTGTTGTTATTCCTCGAGTCTGCGCCGCTTCGACGATGGCGAGCGCCAGGGGATGCTCGCTGGCTCGTTCGACACTCGCTGCGAGGCGCAGGATTTCGGCCTCTTCGAATTCGGCCGCTGGTACGATTGCCGTCACTGCCGGCTTACCCTCGGTGAGCGTGCCGGTCTTGTCGACGACCAGCGTGTCGACGCGCTCCATGCGCTCAAGCGCTTCAGCGTTCTTGATCAGTACGCCTGCCTGTGCGCCGCGGCCGACACCAACCATGATCGACATCGGCGTAGCGAGGCCCAAGGCGCAAGGGCAGGCGATGATCAGCACCGCCACTGCCGCCACCAGCGCGAAACTGAGCCGAGGCTCCGGACCGAACATCGCCCAAACAGCAAATGCAAGCAGCGCCACGCCGATGACGGTGGGCACGAACCACCCTGAGACCTCGTCAGCAACCCGCTGGATCGGCGCCCGGCTGCGCTGCGCGTCTGCCACCATCTGCACGATGCGGGCAAGCATGGTGTCGCGGCCGACCTTCTCGGCGCGGATGACGAGCGCTCCGGTTTGGTTGATCGTACCTCCGATCGCCTGCGCGCCGACCGCCTTGGTCACCGGCATCGACTCGCCCGTCACCATTGACTCGTCGACCGAGCTACCGCCCTCTATTACCGCGCCATCGACCGGGACCTTCTCTCCAGGGCGGACGCGGAGACGATCACCGACCTGGATGGTATCGAGGTTGACCTCCTCCTCGCTCCCATCCTGGCGAATGCGCCGCGCCGTCTTGGGCGCCAGGTCGAGAAGCGCGCGAATGGCTCCACTCGTGGCCTCGCGGGCGCGCAGCTCCAGTACCTGCCCAAGCAGCACCAGCACGGTGATTACTGCAGCCGCCTCAAAGTAGGCTGGAACGGCGCCGTCCGGGGAGCGCAGTGCCGCCGGGAACAGGCCGGGGAGGAGAGTGGCGGCCATGCTGTAGATCCAGGCTGCGCCGGTGCCGAGCGCGATCAGCGTAAACATGTTGAGCTGGCGGGTGACGACCGATTGCCAGCCGCGGACGAAGAATGGCCAGCCCGCCCAAAGGACGACCGGGGTGGCGAGGACCAGTTGCAGCCAGTTCGACGTCTGCTGGCCGATCGCATGCGTCAGTCCGAGCAGGTGACCGCCCATCTCCAGGAAAAACACCGGAACGGTGAGGGCGAGGCCGATCCAGAACCGCCGCCTCATGTCGACGAGCTCGGCGCTCGGTCCTGCCTCGACCGTCGCTACCAGCGGCTCCAGCGCCATGCCGCAGATCGGGCACGAACCGGGTCCGGTCTGCCGCACATCCGGGTGCATCGGGCAGGTGTAGAGAGTGTCTTCCGGCGCGGGTTCGTCCGTCCGCTTTGCCTGTTCCGGGGAGAGATAGCGTGTCGGGTCGGCCGCGAACTTCTCCCGGCATCCGGCCGAGCAGAAGTAGAACGTCTGACCGCCGTGCGTCGCCCGATGCTGGGTCGTGTGGGGATCGACCATCATACCGCACACCGGATCCTTTGGCCGGTGCGTGCCATCGTCCGGCATGGCGTGATGGTGCCCAGCATGTTCATGATCATGCGCGTTTGGACGAGCAGCAGTCTGGCCTTGAACCGCTCCATCGGGGTGGTGGTGCTTGCGGGTCATCGAGCTCGTCCTGTCTCTCGCATCTGGACCGATAATCAGTGCTTGGCGAACACCTCGCTCGTGCCGCTCGCTTGGAACAGCAGAACCTCGTAGGGCTCGCGCCCTGCACCCTCCATTCCCGGCGAGCCCGCCGGCATGCCGGGAACGGCGAGGCCGCGCGCCTTCGGCCACTCCTCCAGCAACCGCCGAATGTCGCTGGCGGGGACGTGTCCCTCGACGACGTAGCTCTCCACGACCGCGGTATGGCAGGACGCGAGATCAGCGAGGACGCCGTATTTCGCCTTAACCGAATCGAGATCTTCGGTGGCGTGGACGGCTACGGTGAAGCCATGCTGCTGCAGATGCTCGACCCACTTGCCGCAGCAGTCGCAGGAGGGTGACTTGTAGACGCTGATCTCCTGTGCCTGAGCGCTCGCGTCCTGGAGGGATGCGTTAAACGAGATCAAACCAACGAGGAGCAGCGCTGGGGCAGTGATCAACCGCAACCGAACTGTTTTCAGATGCTTGGTCGTCAACATCATGCTCTCTACTTTCTGGTGGGTAACAGCATGCCCCGGTCGGCTGGCCCTACCCGTGGTCCGGTTGCGCGGCGCTGTTGAGGAAGAAGGCGTCCACTCCCTTCAGGCGTCCGGTCATCGCGGTCTCGGAAACAGGCACCCAGGGCACGCGACTTGCGCCCGGTCCGGCTGCCCTGAGCATCTCTCCGGAAACCACGAACGCACTCCCGACGATCCGCGTCAGTCTCTCCAGACGTTCGGCCAAATTCACGGCGTCGCCCAGCACGGTGAACTCGAGCATCCTCTGGTTACCAACTGCGCCGACGAACACCTCGCCATAGTGAGCGCCGATACCGACTCTGATCCGCGGCTGGTGCTCCAATGTAGGGGAAGTCGACCAAGCCTCGATCGCCGTGAGCACCCCGATGCCGCACGAGATCGCGCGCAGGGCGTCATCGCCCGCCGGCCGGAGAGCGCCGAACACCGCCAGCACCGCGTCACCGATGAATTTGTCCACCATCCCATCGCACTCGAAGATCGCCTCGGTCACGACGCCGCGGAACTCGCCCAGCAAGCGGCTGAGCTGCTCGGGATCCATGTCCCGCGCCAGCTCGGTGAACTGCCGGATATCGATGAACATGATCGCACAACGCTGGCGCCGCCCTGACGAAACCTCCCGGCCGGCCTCACGTGCGAGGCGGTCGGCCAGGCGGGGACTGAAGAACCGTGACAGGTTGCCGAGGCGACGGGAGTAGTCGATCGAAGCCCTCAGCATATCGGAGGTCCGACGCGACGTGGCCCACAGCGCCAGCGTCGCCAGCGCGATGATGCCGAACGGCAGAATGCGGGAGTGCAACAATGACTGAAGCAGGTCCGCGTGGTCGAGGCCGAGCGGCAGCAGTGCCTCTGCCGGCGGCGCTGGCATCACCAACATGCCAAGCGCCATCAGGAGGATGGTGAGCGTCCCCGCGTAAACAACCAGCGCCGGGCGGAAGCGCATCGAGGCGTGCGCGAGGACGACGAAGGTCATTGCCGATGCCGGTATGGCGAACGCCATGTGCGGCGAGAAGGCGAGCATCCGCGTGATCAGCAGGACGCTGAAGCAGACCAGCGCGACGTCGAAGGTCACGTAGGCATAAGGCAGCGCCGGGTGGAAGATGCGTCGCACTGCGAGGACGAGAGCGACCGCCGTTACCACACCGTATGCCGCGACCGTGAAGAGCGCGAACTGCTCGTGGTGATGATCGACTTTGCTGGTTAATACCAGCGCCAGCAGGGTCGAGAAGATCACCAAGCGGACAATCGCCGACAGACGCTCGCCGGCGAGCTCGGCATCGCGCAGGAAGGCATGGGCATCACCGGCCGCCGCATCTCGCGCGTATGCGTGCGTCTCCGCCGCTACCGCTGCCGACGCTGATTCTAAGCCGACCTGCCCCGCGGCGGCAGCGCCGACATCAGCGAAAGTCTGGGCGTTGACCTCTGTGATCATTTCATCCTCTTGTTCAGGCACTGCGCCTGCCAGACGACTTTGGAACTACCGGGGAAATGTTCCGCAAGCGCGGGCTCAGCAGAGGGTACCGGCCACAGTACCGCTACTCGGCTTCAGGCTACTTGGCGCCGATACGGTGATGATCCAGCCACTCTTGCATCTTGCTGATCTCCTTCTGCTGATCGGCAATGATCTTCTCAGCGAGCTTGCGGATCTGCGGATCGCGGCCGTACTGCAGCTCGACGCGGGCCATGTCGATGGCGCCCTGATGGTGCGGGATCATGTGCAAGACGAAGTCGCGGTCCGCGTCCCCGGTAAAGGCCATCTGCTGGTGTTCGTGCATCTTCATCATCGCCGCCTCGTATGCCGTCGTAGATGGGCTGCCCGCGGCGGACGGATCAGTTGAGACTGGCGAGGGAGCGGTCGTCGAATGCTGCATGCCTGGCATCGAACCCTGGCTGTGCATCATGGACCCTGCGCCCGGTTTCTCGTCGGCCGCGCTGATGGAACCCGCACTGAACACCAGCACGACGGCAAGGGAAAGTGGTCGGAAGCGGCTTGGAGTGGTGGCAGGTGTCGACATGTTGGTCCTCCTTTGGCGCACAACCCGAACTCTCGAAACGTTGGTAGCGGCTGACGGCTGCCTCGGGCGCTGCCCGCGCGATGCTCTGGCGCTTTACCCAAGAGTTTATTCGCCGGACATGTCCTTGATTTTTCCGCAGCGTGACGAAGTGTTGCCAAGCGATCAGAGGTCGATCGTCTTTGGTAACGTGACCGTCGCGCACAGACCGGACGGTTGCAGGTTGTGCAGGCGGACGTCGCCGCCGTGCGCGCGGATTACGGTGCGCGCCACCGTCAGCCCCAGGCCAGTGCCGCCGGTCTCGCGACTGCGGCTGGCCTCCAGCCGGTAAAAGGGATCGAACACTCGTTCCAGTTCTTCCTCCGGAACGCCCGGGCCGTCGTCGGCGATGGTAATTACGATCCCGTCATCCCGCTCCGCCAGCGCGACGCGAGCGCGCGCTCCGTATTTCACGGCGTTCTCGATCAGGTTGGAGAACGCGCGCTTGATCGCCAACGGCTTGCAGCGAAGGGACAGGTGAGGCAATCCCGCCAGGACGACATCATGGCCGGTATCCACCAATTCATCGCTGATCGTCTTGAAAATGCTTGCGATATCGACGGTCTTGCTCTCCTCGCCTATCGCGTCGCCGCGCAGGAAGGCGAGCGTGGACTCGATCATCCGCTCCATCTCGTCGAGATCGCCCTCGATCGTCTGCCGCAGATCTTCATCCCTGACGAACTCCGCGCGTAAACGCAATCGCGTGATCGGCGTCTTCAGATCGTGCGAAACCGCAGCCAGGGTCTGCGTCCGGTCGCTGATCAGGCGTTTGATGCGTGCCTGCATACGGTTGAACGCCTTGGCCGTCTGCTGGATCTCGCGCGGCCCCGTTTGTGGCACTTCGGGAGCCGCAAGGTCGATCCCGATGCGGTCGGCCGCCCTTGCAAGCGTTCGTAGCGGCGCCGTCACCGATCGCACCAGCACGAACGAGACAAGGAGAATGCCCAGGGCCATGGCGGAGAGAGAGGCGAGGATGCCATGCTCGGTCGACGTGGTCTGAAACGTCGCAAGCCTGAGGTTCACCCAGCTCGCATCCGGCAACTGCACCGACGCGAGGAGAAGATGGCGGTAGGCGTCGGATTCCTCGCTCGACGTGCCCTCATCGGCGAAGGCGAGGCGCACGTGATCGTCGGTGATCTCCGGAACCAACTCACGTAACTGCTTGCGCAGCAGGCCGATGCGCTCGCTCTCGACCGACGGTGGATTGACCAGGCTAAACGGGCTCCAGTGGATTTCTATGGTGGCCGTCGAGAGAGCGTGCGCCGTCTGCTCCCGCTCGCCGGCGGGGAGTGCTGCGATGGCGCGTTTGACCGAAACCAGCCGTTCGGCAAGCTGCTGGTCGCGCGTCGAGCCGAGCAGGTTCTCGATGCCGACCTGATAGATCCAGATGCTCCACAAGTGGAACAGCCCGAGACCGACGAGAAGAACGGCAATGGTGCGTCCAGCCAGGGTTTGAGGGATCAACCATCTCATAGGCGCTTCACCGTCGGCAGGAACATGTAGCCGGCCCCGCGGATGGTCTTGATCAGCGTAGGCGCGTTCTCGTCGACCTCCAGCTTGCGGCGCAACCGGCTGATTTGGACGTCGATGCTTCGATCTAAGGGACCTGAAGTCCGGTTTCGCGCCAGCTCCAGCAGCTGGTCGCGGGACAGAACCCTGTTGGGATGTTCGACGAAGGCGAGCAACAGATCATACTCGCCGCCGCTGAGATCGGTGACGACGCCGTCCGCTGAAGTCACTTCCCGGCGCAGGGTATCCAGCGTCCATCCGGCAAAGGTGATCAGCCGACCGCCTGTCGTCCGATGTGCCTCGGGCCTCGCCGCCGCTCGGCGCAGCACGGCGCGCACCCGCGCCAGCAATTCGCGTGGGTTGAACGGCTTCGGCATGTAGTCGTCGGCGCCGAGCTCGAGGCCGACGATGCGGTCGGTGTCCTCGCCCTTCGCCGTCAGCATGATGATCGGTAGTGCGGAAGTCGCCCTCAGCTCGCGGCACAGGTCGAGCCCGGAGGTTCCCGGCAGCATCAGATCGAGGATGACCAGGTCGATCTCAGCCGACGCGAGGCTTTCTCGCATTTCGCGGCCGTCGCGCGCGCAACTCACGCGGTATCCGTTTTCCCGCAGAAAGCGCCCGATCAGCTGCCTGACCTGGCCGTCATCGTCGACGACGAGGATATGCGCTTCTGAGTCCACACCGATCATCGCTCCTTCCGTCTGCGTATCTTCGCGATCGAAATGCACGGAATACGCGGTCATTCCAGGGGCGGAAATCTGCCCGACTGCGCCCTCTGGCCCGGCAGCGTCAGCGAGACGACTACCTTCATTCCCGGCGTCGCGGTGAAACTGCCGTTCCCCCGCATGGCATTGTCGTCGCCAGCCACGAGCGTCACCGTCTCCGTCCGTCCCATGGCGAGAACGGTGGCCGTTGCGGCGGCGCCTTTCGCGAGGATCGGCTTGTTCTCTGTATCGAACAGATAGAGGACCAGCTCGGAGTCCTTCGCCACCAGCTCGACGTGGCTGCCGGCGAGATCCTGCATCTGTCCGCCGTTCGGCCCGCGGGTGTGGCCATGCCCAGAAGCGATCCCCGAGATCACGACTAGGCAAAAGGCCAGCAGAAGGCTTCGGATGATCATCTTTGTCTCCTTGCGGTGCTCAAAGCGACGTGGGCGGCGGCTAATAGGCCTCCGCTGTCGTGCGTTCCTGCTGCAGCTCCCGTAGTCGCAGCAGCGGCTTCTCGCCGAAGCGATAGAACAGGAGCGGGGTCAGCAGCATGTCGAGCAGCGTCGCGCTGACCAGCCCGCCGAAAATGGTGATGGCGACCGGATGCAGGATCTCCTTGCCGGGAGCATCAGCGCCGATCATCAGCGGGACCAGGGCGAAGCCGGCGGACAGCGCTGTCATCAGCACCGGGGTCAGCCGCTCCAGGCTGCCGCGCATGATTAGTTTCGTGTCGAACGTCTCCCCCTCATAGAGCGCGAGATTGATGTAGTGGCTGATCTTGAGGATGCCGTTGCGGGCGCTGATCCCGGTCAGCGTGATGAAGCCGATCATCGTCGCCACCGACAACGGCTGCCCGGCGATCCACAAGGCGGCGACGCTGCCGATCAGCGCCAATGGAACGTTGCCCATGATGATCAGCGCCAGGACCGACGACTTGTAGCGGCTGTGCAGCACGATAAAGATCATCGACAGCGACACCAGCGACAGCACAGCGATCAAGCGAGACGCCTCTTCCTGGGCCTGGAACGTGCCTTCCAAGCTGGTGAAGTAGCCGGTCGGCATCTGCAGGCCGGCGACTTCACTGCGGATCGCTGCGACCAACTCGGCCATGTCGGTGCCGTCGGAATTGGCCAGCACGACCAATCGTCGCCGACCATTCTCGCGTAGCACCTGGTTTGGGCCGTCGGTCTCGACGATGTCGGCGATGGTCCGCAGCGGCACATGTCCGAGCGGCGTCTCGATGATCACCTTGGCGAGCCCGGCCCGCGTCCGATCGGCGTCGGCGAGACGCAAAGCGACGTCGAAGCGGCGACTCTCATCGATGATCTGCGATACAACACGGCCGTTCGACAATGCCTGGACCGCCTGGGTCACCTGTGTCGGCGTGACGCCGTAGAGCGCGGCGCGTTGGTAGTCGACGTTAACCTGCAGCTGCGCAATGCGAATTTGTTTCTCGATCTGCAGATCGACCAGGCCCGGAATCGTCGACAGCCGCTCCTGCAGCTGCTCCGCTAGCGTTCGCAGCGTATCGAGGTCGTCGCCATAGATCTTGAGGGCAATTTGGGCGCGCACGCCGGACAGCATGTGGTCGAGCCGGTGCGAGATCGGCTGGCCGACGTTGATGGTGACCGGGAGGACGGCGAGGCGGCTGCGGATGTCGGCGAGGATCTCTTCCCGCACGCGCGCGGAGGGATGCAGATCGACGTCGATCTCGCTGGAGTGGACGCCCTCGGCGTGCTCGTCTAGCTCGGCGCGGCCGGTGCGCCGGCCGACGCTTTTCACCTCCGGCACCTGCAGGATCAACCGCTCCGCTACTGCCCCGATCCGGCTCGACTCGGCGAGCGATATGCCGGGGTTGAACTGCAGGTTGATGGTCAGCGTCCCCTCGTTGAAGGGTGGCAGGAATGACCGCGGCAACATCGGCACCGAAGCTGCCGCGGCGACGACAGCGATGCCGGCCGAGAGATAGACGAAGGATGGCCGCCGGAAAGCCCAGTCGAGCAGGCGCTCGTTGCCACGCTTGAGCGAGCGGACGATGAAGCTGTCGTGCTCGCTGAGCCGCTTCATCCGTGGTAGGAGGTAGTAGCAAAGGACGGGCGTCACCGTGATCGAGGTGACCAGGCTCGCGAGGATCGAGACGATGTAGGCGATCCCGAGCGGTGCGAACAGCCGGCCTTCTATGCCGGAGAGCGCGAACAACGGCACGAACACCAGGACGATGATCACCGTCGCGTAAATGATCCCGGAGCGAACTTCGGTGGAGGCAGCGGCGACGACCGCCAACGGCGTCCGCGGCTCACCGGTTTCTCGATTCATCCGCAGCCGGCGGAAGACGTTTTCGACGCCGACGACCGCGTCGTCGACCAGCTCGCCAATGGCGATGGCGAGGCCGCCCAGGGTCATGGTGTTGATCGACAGTCCGAAGTACTTGAACACCAGCGCCGTGATCAGGATCGAGATGGGGATCGCGGTAAGCGAGATGAGCGTTGTCCGCCAGTTGAACAGGAACAGGAACAGCACGATCGCAACGACGATCAGCGCCTCGACAAGGACCCGCTCGACGTTGCCGATCGACGATTCGATGAAGTTCGATTGCTTGAACAGGATGTCCTTCAGCCGGACCTCGGCCGGAACGACGCGCGCCATGTCGTCGAGAGCCGTCCCGATCTCCCGTGTCAGCATTACGGTATCGACGCCGGGCTGTTTCTGAACGGAGAGGATCACCGCCGCCTTCCCCATGAAACCGGCGTCGCCGCGCTTGAGCCGCGGCGCGTAGTCGACGCTCGCCACGTGATTTAGCGGGATCGGCTGGCTATCGCGGAAGACGACGATCAGGTTGCGCAGGTCTTCCAGCCTGGCCGTCCGGCCGATGTTGCGGATCAGAAATTCGCGTCCGGCCTGGTCGACGTAGCCGCCGCCGGTGTTGACGCCGAACTGCTGCAAGGCGCTCGCCAGCTCTTCGTGCTTGATGTCGAGGCTGTCCATCACCCGGATGTTCGGCGTTACCCGGTATTGCCGCACCTCGCCGCCAATCGGGATCACTTGCGAGACGCCGGGAATGGTCAGCAGCCTCGGGCGGACGACCCAGTCGGCGAGCTCGCGCAGCCGCATCGGTGACTCCGTCTCGCTCGATATGGCGATCAGCATGATCTCGCCCATGATCGAGGAGATCGGGGCCATCTGGGGCGAGATGTTCTCCGGCAGCTGTTCGCGGACGAGCGTCAGACGTTCAGTGACCTGTTGGCGGTTCAGATAGACATCGGTTCCCCAGTCAAACTCGACGAAGACGATCGACAGACCGACGGTCGAGACCGAGCGGACGCGCGTCACACCGGGCATGCCGTTCATCGAGGTCTCGATCGGGAAGGTCACTAGGAGCTCGACCTCCTCCGTCGCCAAGCCCTCGGCCTCGGTCAGCAGGGTTATGGTTGGCTTGTTGAGATCGGGAAAGACGTCGACGGGAATCTCCTTCAGCGAGATGCTGCCGTAGACGACGAGAATTGCCGCGCCGATCAGCACGAACACCCGATTCCGCAGGCTCAGGTTGACGAGGAAATCGAACATGGCGGCTCAGCGGATCTGGCTCAGAACGCCGGCGCCTTCGGTGACGACGCGGCTTCCAGGGTCGATGCCGGCGACCACCAGCACGCGCTCGCCGTCGAGCGGCTGGCGGCGCACCGGCCGCGGGACGAAACGCTCGGCCGAGACGTGCTCGAAGGCGATCGTCTCGCCGTTGGCGGCGCGAACCAGGCTGTCGCTCGGCAGAATGATGCCGCTCACGCTGCGGGAACTCTGCACGATCACGGTCACCGGTTTCCCGACCGTGAGTGCGGGGGACGCGCTGGTGATGCGGAACTGCAGCGGCACGGCCTGTTGGCGGAGCGTCAGCCCGCGACCGACGAAGTCCAGCGGCACGGTTTCGCCCTCGGCCGTGGACGCAACGGCACTGCGGATGTCGACCACGGCGTTCGGATCGTAGGCGATCGCCTCTACCCACAGCTTCGCCGGATCGACGATCTCGTAGAGTATCTCCCGCGCCTCGACGATCTGCCCACCGACCACGTTCGCCACCGATATGATTCCGGATGCCGAGGCGCGGACCGATTCCCGGTCGATGAGCGCCGGCGCGAGGGCCTGTCGCCGACGACGCAGACCCTCCAGCTCCCGCTTGGCGTCGTCGATCTCCCGCTTGGGCACGCTGCCTTCCAGCTGCGACAGGCGCGCCACCCGCTGCTCGGCAATGGCGATGCTGCTGTTCAGTTCGGCGATCTGCTCTCGCAGGCCGCCCGCCTCGACCGTCGTGACCACCGGCGTGACGTACGCTAGCACCTGACCGCGCGTGACCCGCTGCCCGAGGACGGGCAAGCCGCCCTCCGGCGGCTCGATCCTGCCGGTTTGCGCGGATTGCACCCGTCCGCCGCTGGTCGGATCGGCGATCACCCGGCCGACGATGCTTGCCGCCTCCGATGCGTCTTCCAACTGGGCGAGCTTGGTGCGGACGATCAGCAGCCGCTGCGTCGGCTTCGGAATGAACAGGCTCCCGTCGGCGAGGCGTCGCGGACTGTCGGTCAGGACGGTTCCCTGTTCAACGATGGGTAACGGGGCATTTGACTTGCCGTGATCCTCGTCTCCATGCGCAAGCGCCGCGCCGGCGAACCCGCTTCCGGCCATCAGTCCGAGGAGAACGGCAGTCGCTCGTCGCGCTGCCTTGCCGTCTCCTTCCGGAGCAATCATCGTCGGGAGCAGCGGAGTCGGTCCTTGCGTCCTCATTGCGTCCGAACGCAACGGACGGGCCACGAGTGCCCGGCCGAAGACGACGCCGACAAGCAGCAGCAGCAAGCCGAGGCCCCAGAGCAGCGGCTCCCGGCCGAGCACGGTCCACAGGCCGGAGCCCCGCGGCGGCGCGGCCGTCGAAGCACCCGGCACTTCGAGGGATCCGACAAGCAGATCGCTTGTCCCACCGGCGGTCACCGCAAACACCAGATCGACCGTACCTGGTTGTGACAGCCCTGGCACTTTGACGAGGAACGTGCCATCCGCCTGTGGCTCGGCGAGGACAGTTGCTCCCGACGCGCTGACCTCGATCGTCGCGTCGGTGACCGGATCGTTGCTGGCGTACTGGTCGAGGAAGACGACGAGCCTGTCGCCGTGCACGATGCCGACGAGTTCGAAGGCCTCGGAGCTGCTCTCGAGCCGCCGGGCGGCCGTGCTGATCGTCGGTGGAGCGGCATGGTCGTGGCCTTCGTGCGCCAGCGCAGGAGTTGCCGCAGCGGCAAGCCCAAGCAGCCAGAAGCCCGCGACGAGGCCGAGACGAGCCGCGCGAGGGCGCGAGCAGTATGTCCGGTGAGGGCTCATCAACACGCTTTCCATCCCGTGGGCGAAACTTCTAGGGCACCAGACCAAGCGCTTGGTTAATTCGTGATCGCGCTTGCATCACGGCGATCTCGCTTCGCAGTCGCGCGATATCGGCCTCGAACACGGCAGCCCGGGCCCGTACCAACTCGACGAAGGATGTTTCACCGACGCGGACGCTACGCTCGACAAGCATCAGCCGCTCCGCGAAGGCGCGGTGCCGTTCATCGGCCAGGGCTGCCCGTTCCTGCGCCGAGGCGAGATCGGCTTCTGCCCGGCCGACCTCGGCTCGCACCTGTCGCTCGGCCGTCTGAAGTTCGGCCAGCGCCTGCGTATGCTCGGCTTCGCTCGCGGCGCGCCGCGGCGCGTTACGACCTTCTGTTGCGAACGGAATGGTCACGCGGACGCCGATCCGCTTGTCGTAAGGGTCGTTGTGGAACTCGCGCTCGATAACGCCCAGCAAGGCGACTTCCGGACTGTCCCGGTCCTGGATGCGGATAAGGCGCGTGTTAGCTTCCGCCACATCCACGGTATTGCGCAACGCAACCAGCTGAGGATGCTTCTCGAAGCTCCGGTCCGCCGGTTCCGGCTCCGCGAAGTCGGTGGGCGAGGGAGTCCCCGTCAAAGCCTGAAAGGCGAGCCGGGCCTCGGTCAGTGCCGCTTCCTGCTCGCTGAGAATGGACTGCGCCTCCAAGCTTTCGCCCTTCGCCAGCAGCAGGTCGGCAAGAGCCACCTGGCCTGCGGCCACCTGGCGGTCGACGTCGGCTTGCAGCGCTCGCGCGGCCTGCAACCGACGGCGTGCCAGATCGACGGAGCCTTCGCCGATCTGAACCGACCAGTAGGCGGCGCGCACCTCCCCGGCGACGCTTAGTCTTGCCAGCGCCAGCTGCGCCTGGAGGCGAGCAAGCTCTTTGTCGGCGAGATTGCGACTGGCCGTACCCTCTCCGGGAAGCCAAATAGGCGTCCCTAACTCCACGTCATACTCCCGATATCCGTCATCGCCCGTCGCGTAGTCGTTGAGATGACCAATGCCCAACGACGGGGGGCCGGGAGTCAGTCTCCCGGCCGCTCGCTTGCGTGCGATGATTTCCGCGCGACGGACTTCCAACGCGACGATCTCGGCGCTCTTCGACCATGCGTTCTCGAGCACCTCCCGCATATCGAGTGCGTGCAACGGGCGGACGCTTGCGCCCGATAGAAGGACCGCGATGCACAGAACCCTCCATCTCAAGACGCACCTCCGCGAGAATGGACAGCCTATGCAGATGACACAGTCGTGCTGCTGCCGTTTTGCCGCTCCGTAACAAAGTATTTCTCGGCAGTGATCACGGGAGAAAAATGGAACTTACCGGTTGTATGAAATCGTGGAATCTGGACCTGACTGTTCATCTTGGGGTTGAGCGCCAAAGGTGAGGATCGAGCCGGCAACTATTTGTTACAGAAGAGACAAACTTCCGTGATGGGCGGGTGGCATAGTGCCGAAACGAACGCGATGCAGCCGTTCGACGTCATTCACAGGAGCACTCATATGCAGGTTCGCCATTCGTTGAAGCCGGGAGCGCTGGGTCGCTTGATCGGCGCTTCCCTCCTCGCCGCCTTGCCGCTGGCATCGTGCGCGGGCACCGGCGAAAGCTCGCAAGGCTACCGCTTCGACATTCTCGACCAGCCGGTGCCCGCTGGCGCCCACACCGAGCTCACGGTCAAGCTCACCGATGCCTCCACCGGACAGCCGGTCCAGGGTGCCACGATCACCGGCGGTGGTCTGGAGATGACCCATGCGCAGCAGCCGTACAAAGGCTCGCCGACGACGAGGACAATGAGCGGCGACGTGAAGTTCGTCGGCTCCTCCGGTCCCGGTCTCTATCAACTGATGGCCGAAGTCTCGATGCCGGGGACGTGGAAGCTCGATATTTCGGCAAACATTCCTGGCGAGACCAAGCCTGTCCGGGAAACGGTGAAGTTCGAGGCAGGCCGCTGATCTTTGCGTTGGCTCGAAAAATCAGTACTCGCCGGCCAACAATAGAAAGGAGCGGCACCCGTCTGTTGGGGTGCTGCACATGCCTCTCTAACATTGCGGGTTCGCCGGCGTGAGCAAAGGCGATGAATATGCGTACAGCAGAGGTCCCCGAAATCCCGACCAGTGGGTGGCGATATCTCACGTCACTCTGGCGGGCGCTCGATCGCGAGCGCCTGGAGTTCTTCGACCCGTTCCGAATTGCAGCCCAGATCGGCTTTCGTGCGGCGCGCCATCATCCGCCGAGCGCGGACGCAATGTTCCATTTGATGCAGTACAATGCCCGGTTGCTCGATCAGGCGTGGTGCGCAAATCTGGAACAGCTGACAAGCTATCTGCTCGACGAAGGTCAGCAAGGTTGGAGCGCGTGGCTGAACAGCATGCTCGGTCTGCCGGGGGAGACTATCGAACAGTTCACTAACCGGCAGGCCGACGTAATGGAAGCGGTTTCGAACTTCAACGAGCAGATCGAGAAGGTCCGGGACGAGTTCGGCTTCCAGTTCCGCACCAACGACTACAAGCTGGTCGCGGAAACCAATTGCTTCGAGATGTATCAGGTGCTGCCGCTGAAGCAGAGCGTCGCAGTGCGCAAGGACCTGAAGCCGATGCTGTTGGTGCCACCCTACATGCTGGGCGTGCACATCCTGGCGTTCCTTCCCTACGAGAACAAGAGCTACGCGCACGCTTTCGCCAACGAGGGCATTCCCACCTACGTACGCGTCGTCAAGGACATTTGGGAGAACGAGCACGTTCAGACGATGACGCCCAACGACGACTGCGTACAGACGCGCGAGCTGTGCGCCAAGCTGGTGGAGAAACACGACCAGAAGGTGACGCTGAACGGTACCTGCCAGGGCGGTTACATCTCGCTGATGAACATCCTGTCGGGCACCTTGACCGACGTCTGCGACTGCCTGATCAGCAACGTCACGCCGGTCGACGGGACCTATAGTCCAGCGATCAGCAACATGCCGCGCATGCAGCACGATTTTCTGCTGTCGCGCATGCCGAACGGTAACATGGTCGCCAACGGCTATCTCTTGAGCTTGGGCATGCGGCTTGCGGCGATCGATCGTGAAACGCCGCTGGTCCAGGTTCTCAGCCAGGCCCGTCTTCAAGAAAGGACGGGGCTAAGGCCGGGCAAGACGGTTGCGGCGCTGTTCCGCTGGCTGCGCAAGGAGCGCGTTCACCTCCCCGTCGCCATCGCCAAGATGAGCTCGGTTACCTTCGAGCAACCGGTCACAGCCAACGGCACGCTGCCGGTCCGCCTGTTCGGCAGGCCGCTGCGGATCGGCGATCTCACCGCGCTGAACGTGCGCTGGTACCAGGACTACGCGGTCAACGACGACCTGGTGACGCCGCCCTGTGCGACCGCCGGCAATCGCTTCCTGGAGGGTAGCGGGCTGCTAGAATCAGTGCCGTTCCCTGGCGGCCACGTCGCCATCCTAACAAGCCCTTTCGGCAGCCACGCGCCGGTGAACGGCCGCTTTCAAGCGGCGGATGGCACCATGTGTCGCGGTCCCGTGCTGTTCCACCTCGAGATTTCGCAGACGGCAAAGCTGACGGCCGCGTAAGAGCGCCGCAGCCAATACCCAAGCGACCAGCCTAAATCTGAGGATGTAGTTGAATGCACACCACTTACCCGTTTTGCTCTAGGTATCTACGCGTAATGCCATTAATTGCACTCTTTTCATCCGCGATACTGACTTCTGCTTGTGCTCTGGGAAGAGTAGACTTGCTGGAACAGGGCGCTGTTCAATTGCAAGCAGAGCCTTCGCAGTATTTCACGATAAGTAATGTGCAAGTGCTAGCAGATCTTGATACGAATCAGACCACGGTGTACGGAAAGGTACGTAGGCTTGGTATATATTACAATGCATTCTCTAGTGGCCGGGTTGTAACAAGAGCCATACTACCTGATGGAACCATTATTGAGCGTACGGACAATATTCTCGACCCTACTCACCGCGTGCGGAATTTCCGCGCCATCTATCCGGAAGCAAACTTCAAAATCCAGTTTGATCAGGTGCTCCCGCAAGAGACGGTTTTACAATTAACGTTTGTGAGCTGATGGTTCTAGAGCGGTTTCTGATCGGCATGAATCGCTGGGGATTCCCAAGGGGTTGCAAATCTGATTCAAGATGCTGGCTGGGTGAGGAGGCCAGCATGGATGGGTCAGCCTCTTTCGATGGATTTGCGGACGCGGCTGTTGGCGGCGATTGATGCGGGAATGAGCTGCCGGGCTGCGGCGGCGCGGTTCGGGGTGGCGCCGTCGACGGCAATCCGCTGGCAGGCGCAGCGGCGGGCGACCGGCAGCATCGCCCCGAAGCGTCAGGGTGGCGACAGGCGCTCGCGCCGCATTGAAGAGCGCCGCGCGGAGATCCTCGCGCTGTGGGAGGCGCGCAAGGACATCACGCTCGATGAGCTTCGCGGGCAACTCGCCGGCAAGGGCCTGGTGGTGGCGATCTCGACGCTGCACCGGTTCTTCGTGCGCCATCGCATCACGCGGAAAAAAAGACCGGCCACGCGGTCGAGCAGGACCGCCCCGACGTCCTGAGGCAGCGCCGGGCCTGGTTCGAGGGCCAGCCTGATCTCGACCCGCAGCGCCTGGTGTTCATCGACGAGACCTGGACCGCGACCACCATGGCCCGCAGCCACGGTCGCTCGCCCAGGGGCGAGCGTCTGCGGATGGGCTTTCCGCACGGCCACCGCAAGACGACGACGCTGATCGCCGGGCTACGCCTGAACGGGATGGTCGCCCCGATGGTGCTCGACGGGCCGATCAACGGCGCATGGTTCGAAGCCTACGTGGCGCAGATCCTCGTCCCCGATCTGCGCCGCGGCGACGTCGTCATCATGGACAACCTGTCCAGCCACAAGCGGGCGCCGGTGCGCCAGAGGATCGAAGCCGCCGGCGCCACCCTGCTGTTCCTGCCGCCCTACAGCCCCGACTTCAATCCGATCGAAAAGGCCTTCGCCCGCTTCAAAGCCATGCTCCGCAAGGCCGCCGAGCGAACCGTCGCCGGACTCTGGGCCCTCATCGGCAAACTCACCGACATCTTCCGGCCCGCCGAATGCGCCAACTACTTCAGCTCGTGCGGCTATGACCCAGACTGAACGGAATCCGCTCTAAGGCGATTTTCCTACAGACTGCGATGCTGGATGGTCAGGATCCGATCTTGTAACAATTCGCGCCGTCCATCATGGCCTCTGTTACCGAGATACGCGCTGGTCGAGCTCAGGTGGGAGCTGAGTGCGGACGGTGCGCCTGCGGTCTCGCTGACGACAATCTGGTCGACGCTGCGAAGGCTTGACCTCACGTACAAAAAAAGAGCCTGAGGGCAGCCGAGCAGGAGCGGCCGGATCTGCCCTGAGCCGCGGCTGGCGTCGTTTGGCAGCGGTTCATGGACGGGGCGGCGTTGGTCTTCCTCGACGAGACCAGCACCACCACCAGCATGGTCTGCCGCTACGGCTGGGGAACCCGCGGCGAGCGTCTGGTGGATGCCGCACCGCACGGCCACTGGCGAAGCACGACCTTCGTTGCCGGGCTGCGCCACGACGGCATGATCGCCCCTCTCGTCCTAGACGGACCGATGACCGGCGCGGCGTTCCGGGCCTACGTCGAGCAGTTCCTGGCGCCGACAATCTCCCCGGGCGACGTGGTCGTCATGGGCAAACCTCGTGACCTGCTCCCCGTATTCCCACCACGGATTTTCAGAGTCCGATCGCGGTTACGTCCTCGCTGTCGGTGGTGCGATGGGGCGGGGCGCGGAGCCCCCGAGCAGCTCAGGCGACCCGCCCCGTCGCATGACGGGATCGCTGAGATGAGCATACAGCAGCGGCGTCCGATTGCCGAGGCTGGAGTGGGGCCGCGTCGCGTTGTAATCGATCCGCCAGGCGGCGATCAGCTGGTGCGCCGCAGCGAGCGAGCCGAACAGGCTCTCGTTCAGGCACTCATCCCGGAACCGACCGATGAAGCTCTCAGCAAACGCGTTCTGCACCGGCTTGCCGGGGGCGATGTAATGCCATTCGACACCACGCTCCTCGGCCCAGCGGAGGATCGCGTTCGAGGTCAGCTCGGTGCCGTTGTCACTGACGATCATCGCCGGCCGGCCGCGCCAAGCGATCAACTGGTCGAGCTCGCGCGCAACCCGCTTGCCGGAGATCGACGTGTCGACGACAAGCGCCAGGCACTCCCGGCTGAAGTCGTCGAGCACGCACAGTACCCGGAACCCGCGGCCGTCGTCCAGTGCGTCAGAGGCAAAGTCGAGCGACCAGCGCTGGTTGACCGCCTTCGGCACATTGTGGACAACCACCGACCACCTGCTCGATGCCTTCAGTCCGACCGAGTGCCGCAACTACCTTAATAAGAACTCAGGCTACGCACTCGACTAATAACCTAAAAATACAATAGCGTCCGATTCCGTAATCCTTGCGATCTGCTATGTACGCTGGCAGAAGCGCTGGATGGCGGCGAGGATGTCGTC
This sequence comes from Rhodospirillales bacterium, assembly GCA_039808105.1. Classification (GTDB taxonomy): domain Bacteria; phylum Pseudomonadota; class Alphaproteobacteria; order Rhodospirillales; family Defluviicoccaceae; genus Defluviicoccus. The sequence goes on along the minus strand of JBDHSN010000015.1, from coordinate 10,945 downwards.
GGCGGACTTGGTCCAGCGGAAGGGCTTGGGATCAGCGTTGTGGGCGTCGATGAAGGCGCGGATGTCGTTCTCGAGCTGCTGCGTCGAGGTGTGGATGCCGCGCCTGATCTGCCTGTCGGTGATCAGGGCGAAGAAGCGCTCGACCTGATTGATCCGGGACGCCCCGGTCGGCGTGAAGTGGACGTGCCAGCGCGGCCGCTTGGCCAACCAGTCGCGGATCGGTTTGGTCTTGTGGGTGGCATAGTTGTCCATCACCAGATGGTCTCGGTGCGATGCGGCTGCAGCCCGAAGCCGCGCCAAATGCGGTGGATGGTAGACGGCGCGTAACCCACGGCATTGGTCATCGAGCGCAACGACCACGGGCGGCGTGGTCTCCAGCGTCAGCCGGATCGTCTCGGCGATCGCGTCGTCGCCGATCTTGCGCGGCGTGCCGGGCCTCGGCTCGTCAACCAGCCCGTCCAGGCGGTGCTCGGCGAAGCGGCGACGCCACTTGCCCACTGTGTTCGCATCCGCGCCTACCGCATCGCGGATCGCCTTGTTCACCATCCCGGACGCCGCCGCCGGCACGATCCGCGCACGCCGCGCCAGCGCCTACCCGTCTTCTGTGCCCGCGCCAGCGACTCCAATTCCTGCTGCTCCGCCGCACTCAGCGCGATCGCCACCGAAGCCTTGCCCATCACCATCACCGTCAATTACTCCCGTGATCGTAAGGACTTCAAAGCAGGACACTAGCTTGCCGCTCCCGGAGCGGGAACCTCGCGAGCCTTCTCGGTTCGGCGGGCGCGCTGCAACCGCATGCCTTTGACGGCGCCGTAGATAGCCGGGATGACGATCAGGGTGAGGATCGTCGAGGAAACCATGCCGCCGATCATCGGCACGGCGATCCGTCGCATCACCTCCGAGCCGGTGCCGGTGGACCAGAGGATCGGCAGCAAGCCGGCCATGATGGCCACCACCGTCATCATCTTTGGCCGCACCCGCTCGACTGCGCCGAACATGATCGCTTCATAGAGGTCGTCGCGGCTCACCGGCTGGCCTTCGGCGGCGCGCCTTCGCTTGATCTCCTCCCAGGCGTGGTCGAGATAGATCAGCATGACGACGCCGGTCTCGGCGGCGACGCCGGCGAGCGCGATGAAGCCGACCGCCACGGCGACGCTCATGTTGTAGTCCAGCGCATGAACGAACCATAGCCCGCCGATCAGCGAAAACGGTAGCGACAGCATCACGATGAAGGTCTCGGTCAAGCGCCGGAAATTGAGGTAGAGCAGAAGAAAGATGATCATGAGCGTCACCGGCACGACGATCTTCATCCGCGCCTCGGCGCGCTGCAAATATTCGAACTGGCCACTCCAGGTGACGTAGTAGCCCGGCGGGAAGCGCACCTGTTCGGCGACCGCCTTCTGCGCATCGGCGACGTAGCTGGCGATATCTCGGCCGCGGAAGTCGACATAGACGTAGACCGCGAGCTGCGCGTTCTCGGTGCGGATGTTGGCCGGGCCCATCGACAGCCGGACCTTTGCGACTTGGCCCAGCGGCACGGTTCCGCCGCCCGGCGTCGCGATCAGCACATCGGTCGCGATCGCCTGCTGGTCGGAGCGGAAGGCGCGCGGATAGCGGACGTTGACGGTATAGCGCTCGCGGCCCTCGACAGTAGTGGTTACGGCTTCGGCGCCCAGCGCGGTCGCCACCAAGTCCTGTACATCATCGATCATCAGGCCGTAGCGGGCCAGCACCGCCCGGTCCGGCTCGATGTTCAGGTAGTAGCCGCCCATCACCCGCTCGGCGAAGGCGCTCGTCGTGCCCCGGACGGTGCGCACCGCCGCCTCGATCTCGCGAGCGACCCGTTCCAGCCCCTGTAGGTCGGAGCCGAACACCTTGATGCCGATCGGCGTGCGGATCCCGGTGGACAGCATGTCGATACGTGCCTTGATCGGCATGGTCCAGGCGTTACTGACGCCCGGGAATTGCAGCGCCTGATCCATCTCGGCGATCAGCCCATCTATCGTCAGGCCATGGCGCCACTCGCTCTCCGGTTTCAGGTTGATCACCGTCTCGAACATCTCGGTCGGCGCCGGGTCGGTCGCGGTCAGCGCGCGGCCAGCCTTGCCGTAGACCGACTCCACCTCCGGAAACGATTTGATGATCTTGTTCTGGGTCTGCAGCAGCTCCGCCGCCTTGGTGATAGAAAGGCCGGGTACCGTTGCCGGCATGTAGAGCAGCGTTCCTTCGTTCAGCGTCGGCATGAACTCGGTGCCGATATGGACGGCCGGATACACGGAAACTCCGAGTGCGGCAACGGCGAGCAGGATCGTTACGGTCTTTGCACGCAGGACGATGCGGATGATCGGCCGGTAGAGCCAGATCAGGAACCGATTGATCGGGTTCCTGTGCTCGGGGATGATCCGGCCGCGAATGAACAGCACCATCAGTGCCGGGACGAGCGTCACCGAGAGAAACGCGGCGGCCGCCATCGCGAACGTCTTGGTGTACGCCAGCGGCTTGAACATCCGCCCCTCCTGCGCCTCCAGCGTGAAGATCGGCAGAAACGAGACGGTGATGATCAGCAGTGAGAAGAACAGCGCCGGGCCGACCTCGACCGCAGCGTCGACCAGCGCCTGCAGGCACGGTGTGTCGGGCGCGGCGCGCTCAAGGTGCTTGTGCGCGTTCTCGATCATCACGATTGCCGCGTCGATCATCGCGCCGATCGCAATCGCGATGCCGCCCAGGCTCATGATCGTCGAGTTGATGCCGAGCGCGTGCATGGCGATGAACGCCATCAGTACCCCCACGGGAAGGCTGATAATGGCGACCAACGCGCTGCGAACGTGCAGAAGGAAGACGATGCAAACGAGGGCGACGATGATGCTCTCCTCGATCAGCGTTCCCCTCAGCGTCTCGACGGCTCGCTTGATCAGGTCGGAGCGGTCGTAGACCGTGACGATGCGCACGTCATCGGGCAGACTCGGCGCCATTTCCTCGATCTTCTTCTTCACGTTGGCGATCACGTCGAGCGCATTCTGGCCGAAGCGCTGCAGAACGATGCCGCTGACCACCTCGCCCTCGCCGTTGAGCTCGGTCAGGCCGCGCCGTTCGTCCGGCGCCAACTCGATGCGCGCGACGTCGCGCAACAGCACCGGAGTCAGCCCCTCCGTCTTCAGCACGATCTGCTCGAGATCGGAAATCCCCTGCAGGTAGCCCTGGCCCCGCACCACGTACTCGGTCTCAGTCATCTCGACCACGCGCCCGCCCACGTCGCGGTTGTTCTTGCGGATCGCGTCCATGACCTGTGATAGCGGAATGCCGTAGCCCTTCAGCCGCCACGGATCCACGGTCACAGCGTAGGTCTTGACGAAGCCGCCAATGCTCGCCACCTCGGCGACCCCTTCCGCCTTTGCCAAGCCGTAGCGCAGATACCAGTCCTGGATCGTGCGCAGCTCGGCCAGCGTCCGCTTCCCGCTCAGCACCGCGTACTGGTAGACCCAGCCGACGCCGGTCGCGTCGGGACCGAGCGATGGGGTAATGCCGGGCGGCAGGCGCTTCGCCGCGAAGTTGAGGTACTCGAGCACCCTCGATCGTGCCCAATAGAGGTCGGTTCCGTCCTCGAAGATGATGTAGACAAAGGAGACCCCGAAAAAGGAGAAGCCGCGCACGACCTTCGAGTGCGGCACGCTCAGCATTGCCGTCGTCAACGGGTACGTCACCTGGTCCTCCACCACCTGCGGCGCCTGGCCGGGATACTCGGTGTAGAGGACGACCTGCACGTCCGACAGATCAGGGATCGCGTCGAGCGGTGTTCTGGCGACCGCGTAGACGCCCGCGGCGATGATGAACACCGTCCCGATCAGCACGAGAACAAGGTTATGCGCGGACCAGCGGATGAGGGCGGAGATCATTGGTGCTGATGTCCTCCACCACCAAAGCCGCTGAGCGCGGCCTTCAGGTTGCTCTCGGCGTCGATCAGGAAGTTGGCGCCGACCACCACCCGCTCGTCGGCGGCGACCCCGTCGCGGATTTCGACATAGCCGTCGCCTTTCTCGCCCAACCGGACCGGGCGCGGCTCGAACCGGCCCTCGCCGCGGTCGATCAGCACGACCTGCCGGACGCCGTTGTCGATGACAGCCGAATCCGGGACGGCGAGCACGTCGCGACGGCCCACCGGCGAGGCGATCTCGACGCCGGCATACATTTCCTGCTTGAGCAGGTTGCCCGGGTTGGAGATCTCGATGCGCACGCGCGCCGTGCGTGTTTGTCCGCCGACCGTCGGATAGATGAAGGCGACGCGGCCGGCGAACGGCTGGTCCGGGTAAGCCTTGACGACGATCTTCGCGGGCTGGCCCACCGCGACGCTCGCCAGATCCTGCTCGAACACCTCGGCGATCAGCCATACCGTCGACATGTCGACGATCTTGTAGAGCGTCTCCCCCGGCATGAACCGCATGCCTTGCAGCGCCGGTTTTTCGATCACCGTGCCGCTCACCGGCGAAGGGATCGTCACGCTCTCCCGCGCCTGCGCTTCTCGCTTCAGCCTTTCCATCTCCGATAACGGAAAGTCGAGGTAGCGAAGCCGCTGCTCTGCGCCCTCGAGGAGCTGGCGTGTAGCGGCGCTTTCGCCGTCGGTGCTTCCGACGTCCTGTGCCGACCGGCTGAGCAGCGCGTATTCCCGCTGGGCCAGGACCAGATCGGGGCTGTAAACCTGCATCAACGGCTCGCCGCGCCGGACGGTCTGGCCGGTGGCGTTGACCAGCAGCTTCTCGATCCAGCCCTCGAAGCGGGTCGAGATGACGAAGGTCCGCCGCTCGTCGAACTGCACCGTGCCGACAGCGCGGATCGGCCGTACCAGATCGCGACGACCGACAGGCTCGCTGCGCACGCCGATCTGCTGCACCCGCACGGGGCTGATTTTGACGATTCCGGCGCTCGCAGCCTCTGCCTCGTCGGCGTAGACCGGGACGTAGTCCATCCCCATCGGGTCCTTCTTCGGCACCGGCGAGGTATCTGCCAAGCCCATCGGGTTGCGGTAATAGAGAATCGTCCGGCCAGTCGAGGGAGCAGAGGTTTGGCGTGAGTCCGACGCCTCGCCGTGCTGATGGGCCGGCCCACCGGCCGAGGATGGTGCAGGCGAGGCGCCTGGCTCCTCCGCATCCTCGTAAACCGGGATGTAGTCCATTCCCATCGGGTCCTTCTTCGGCACGGGGGAGTAATCGGGATTACCCATCGGGTCCTTGTAGTAAAGGACCTTGCGCTCCTTTGCCGGCTCGCCTGGCGCGGGGGCCGCCGTGTGCTGGACGTGGCTATCCGGTGCTTGCCGGGCCGCGAACCAGCCGTCCGGCAGTTTGTGCTGGGCGAGCCAGTAGCCACCGGTGGTGCCGGCCGCCCCGACCAGCACGACGGCGATCGCAAGAACCACCATTCGCTTCACAGGTCGCCTCCGATCACCCTCTCGAGCTCCGCCAGTCGCGTCTGCTGCTCGACGAGAAGGGCGATGCGATCGAGCGTTACCCGTAGTACTGCTTGCTCAGCGAGCAGTACGCTCGGCAAGTCGGTACGACCGAGCTGGTAGCTCGCGAGCGCTGATTGCAGGGCGACGTTCGACTGGGGAATGTTGATATCCTGGAGAATTGTCTCGCCCCTTCGCGCTGCATCGAGTGCCCAGTAGGCTTCCTCGAGCTGGCCTTGGAGATCTGCGGTCGTCGCCTCGCGGCGGGCGCGCGATGCGGCGGCTCTGGCGAGCGCCTCCTGCTCCTGCGCCCGGCGCAGCCCCCACTGCAGCGGGATCGCGAACGACACCATCGCCTCGTAGCCGCCAAACTGCCGACCATTGTTGCCGTCCTCGTCGAACACGGTGAAGCCGAACGTCGGGTCGGGATACCAGTTCCGGCGCACCAGCTCAGCGCTCCGCTCCGCGGCGACGATCTGCGCTTCGTCCGCTCTCAGCTGAGGATTGGCCTTGCGAGCGCGATCAAGCAGCAGATCGAGCTGCATTGCCTCGCGACCAGGCATCGGGCGCAGAACTTGCGGCGCTGCCAGCAGCGCCCCCGTCGGTCGGTTCAGCAGCGCGTTCATCTGCGCGATCCAGTTCCGCCGTTCGCCGTCGAGCCTCGCCAAATCGGCCTGCAATCGCCCCCTCTCGACTTCCGCTGTCACCACGTCCTGCTGATTGCCGCGCCCCTGGCTGTAGCGGCTCTCCGCAAGGCGCGCGATGGCGGCGACCGTGTCGAGAAGTTCCTTGTCGATGCGGATTGTCTCCTCCGTGCCGTAATAGCCAGCGAAAACCGCCTTGATCCGGGCCGCGAGTATGGTCTCGACCGTCCGCCGCTGTTCCGCAGCCATCCCGGCCTCGGCAACGGCGACCTTCCGCTGCAGTTCGAGTTTGCCCCACAGCGGTACGGTCTGCTCCAGTGTGTATTTCACTTGGTTCAGCTCTTCCGGGAGCCCGCTGCGAGCAGCACGCATATCCCAGAACTCGGTCCTGAACATCGGGTCGGGGAATCTTCCCGACGCGCCGATCCGCGCTTGCGCCGCTTGCGCTTCCAGCCCTGCCGCCGCCAGGCTGGGGTTCAACCGGCGCCCCATATCCAGGAGCTCGTCGACGGTTGCACCCGGTGAACCACCCGCACCGAAAGCGCCTGCGGATTGGGCCGTTGCGACCGACGGCGAAACGACGGTTGCGAACATCGCCAGGGCGAGGCACACGAGCAGCGGCGCTACCTCGCCTTCCGGATAATTGAAGTGCATCCTGTTATTCGGCCACCGGAAAAGACAATGGCACAACCTTCGTTGTTGCCACAGGCGCGGACGATGCCCTGCCAACGCAACCTCCCGATGTCTCAATTGTAAAAAAGTGTTTCTGCGGGCCGCGCAGAGCCAATCGATCGGCACCGGCAGCAGAGGAGCCGGTTGTAGTTGGAGACCACTCAAGATCTGGCCGAAGATCTGGCGACCGATTCCAAAAGACGCCGAACGTGGACCAGCGGAACTCGCATGGCTCAAGACCTTGGTCGAGTAACGCGAAGACTCAGGCGCCGGGACGTGCGTGCGTGGCACGGTCTAACGGAAGTACTTTCCGATCGTCACCGTAAGCAAAGCCTTCAGTTCATCCTCGGCCCGGTCCGCAACCCGCGCGTGGATGCAACGACTGATCCTTCGGAAGTCGTCCAGCAGAACCGGATCGAAGTGTGCGCCTCGACCTCGTTCGAGGGTCTTCCAGGCATCTTCGAAAGACATTGGTGGCTTGTAGGGGCGCCGCGAGGTCAAGGCATCAAAGACATCGACGATCGCAAATACTCGCGCCAACATAGGGATGCTCTCGCCCTTGAGCCCTCGCGGATAACCCGTCCCGTCCCACTTTTCGTGGTGCCCGCCGACCACCGCCTCGGCTTCGGCGAGCCATTTCGATTGCAGGACCACATCCACGCCGTGGGCTACGTGGGTCCTGATCTGCTCGAATTCCGCATCGGTCAGGCTGCTAGGCTTCAGCAGGATCGTATCGCTCACGGCGATCTTGCCGACATCATGCAGAAAGGCGCCCTTCACCAGCCGGCGCATCTGTTCCAGAGGCAAGTGGACCGCTTCTCCGAGGCTTGCGGCGTATAAGGTGACCCGGTAGTTGTGGTGGCCGGTCTCGCCGTCCCGCATGGCGATCGCACTGCCGAGAACCTCGAGCATGCTGATATTGGCATCCAGAAGATCTCGCGACAGGCCGACGAGCTGTCGATTGAGCGACACCATCAGCGGATAGAGAAAACCAGTGTTAGCAACGATGACGGCAATACAAACGGCCATTGCCACCAGCGCATCCCACGCAAGGCGGCGCAGTATCGCTTGGTCGACGAGGTATACGCCCTCAAAAAAGCCACCGCTTCCGCCTGCTATCCCGGTAATGAAGGTGATAATGCGAACGTAGACTTCGCCGCTCTTGAAGAGCAAATCATGAGTGGTGGCTCGCGTATCTTCGAGTTCCTGCCGTCCAAGCGGCGGTAACATGGGTGGGGAAAAACCATCCGCGGCCTGCTTTTCCGCGATCACCTTTCCGTCCGTTGAATACACGCGCGCGACGACGAAGTGGCCATCGGGAAGGTGAGCGCGCTCGCGCAACAAGGTGGAAAGCGCCATTTCGATCTCCCGGTGGTCGGCAGTGCCGCTGTCGAAATGCGCCGAAAGTTGCGAGATGAACAATGCCGCCTCGGAACGAGCGAGCGTGGCGATCGCATGCTCCTTGGCAAGAAGCCCGAAGACAAGTACCGTGCCGCCGACGACGATGGACAACAGCAGTGCGCTGACGGCCAGGATCCTCGCCAGCTTCCAGCGGATGTCCTCAATCACCTGTATTCAGATCCTGGCCTCAGGTCTGCTCTGCTCGGCACACACCAGGCGCACTCGATGGAAGCGATATTAGCGTAGTACACCGGGCCAGCATCCAGTGCTATTCGGCCACGTATTGGAGCGGTATCTTTCGGCGCAATTATTCCCCCGTGAACCACGCCAGAGCCGAATCGCTTTCGGCCGGGGTGAAGAATTTTACATCAGCCGTCTGGTAAATGTCGGCTAGGCGATCTTTCTCTTCGCGCCATCTTGGACTGCCTAAAATAGCTATCCGACCTACCAGATCTCGATTGCCCAAACAGAACCACGTACAATCTGATCTTGCTCCAGGCTCCCACAACTCCAGTTCCCGCCAGTCCATGAGCATTCGAATGCCGCCTCGATTTTCACCTCGAATGCGGACAGACGTAGCCTCTCCATATGCTTCCTGAAATTTCGGAAGAACCCTGTCCCAATCGGAACTCGTCACCGCTCCGATCATCCTCAACGTAACGAGGTTACCGTCACTCTCCACCTCAATCATGTCTTGGGTCCTTGCCAACTCGGGGTCATTGGGCTTTTTCACTAAACAGCAAGCATTGTGGCGGACAAGTGCAACCGCTCGATGTCCGTCGAGTGGCGGTGGGTAACGAACCGCGGGCAGGCGCAGGTCTTGTTGCCGAAAACCCGGTGCCGGCGGTGAGCAATTGTTGACCATCACATTAACCAGCCCATTGTCGAGCGTGGACGCCCTAGTTGTTGCCAAGCGGATAGGCCTCCAGCATGAGATGAGTAGGCACTGCCTGTCGTCGGTGCGCTCGATCCTATTTGCTGGACTGCATCATCATATGCTGGTCCTTCATAATCTGTTGAAGCATGTCATCCATCAGCTTTCTGATGCTCGGCGATCCAGTCCTCGTGTTGCTGCATCGTCATGCCTGCCTGCGGCTTCATAGCCTGCATCTGATCCATCGCTTGCTGCATCATCTGCATATGCTCTTGCATGAACTTCTGGCGCTCGGCCGATTTCGCTTTTGGCCTGCTCTTGCTTCGCCTTTGCTGCGGCGAGTTCGCGCTGAAGCTATTGTTGCAAGAGATCCGGACCGGCAAACGCCGCCGCAGGCAGAAAACCTACCGATGCGACAAGTGCGGCAACTGCAAAGTTTGCTTTCTTGATCACGCTTATCCCTCCTGTCCGCTCCCGAGCCCGCCGGGATGATATTGCAACCGTATTCTGACCGCGCGTCAAAGGCCGTTCGGGCGGCGAATTCAGTTCATCTACCACGGTCATGCAACCGGCCGGTTTCCCCGAGGTCACAAAGTGTTGCTGAAGGTTGGTCCGCATGTCGCCCGCATTCGATGATCCGGGTCTTTTAGGATGCAACTCCAGCCCGAACCTCCGCAGACACTGTGTTCGCTGGGATCAGTGAGAGATGGCCGCGCCTGCGGCGTGACCGTCCTCCAGCACGCCCTTCTTCAGCCACTTGCCGAGCAGGCGCACAAACCGCCTGTCCGCTATCGGATGTTCCAGGAGCTGGACCACCCATCGACAGCTGATCGAGTCGAAGAACGGTAAGCTTTTCGCGGCTCGATACTCTGCCCGTGCCATGTCAACGCTCAACCAGCATCCTTGCGGATGCCAACGCATGACTCGGGGTCGTCGCGATTGGTTAGATCTTCAACGTATAAAACGTCCATCCGCAGCCACCTGCCGGTCTCCCGGCGCACAGAGACGGTTAGATCCCGGTGGCGTTCCCTCCGCCAGTCACCTTGCCCGAACCGCTCTCCGCCCGGTGATGGCGTCAAAAAATCTGCTATTTCAAAAGGCCTTGCCGGCGAAGCCGGTGACCCTGGCCTCGTGTATCGCCGTGCTTTCGTTCTCTCTTTGGCTCGGTTCTCCGGAAGCTTGTGACGACGACGGAAACGTCACCAGCTTGTGTTTCAATCGAAATCAATGACCTGGGCACAGCTGAGGTGGTGATGATTTCGAATGTGCAATTCGGTGGCGAGAGTAACCGGAATCAAATGCATCACGTTCACCTCAGCCCGCAAACTGGCCGACCAGAACATGCAGCGTCATGTTCTCAGAAATGACGTCGTGGGGGATGAGCGCGTAGAGCCACGGTTTACCCCGATAGCTCGCCGCGTGATCGCTGGCGTGCCGGCACCACTGAACGGCGGCCGCCTTCTTGGCGAGAACGTCGCCGTCATCCAGCTGGTTTCTGGCCTTCGGCTCGAGCATGTAGACGAGGTCTGACGTCTCGGCGACGAAATCCGGCTGATACTCTAATTGGTCGGCGCCGCTTTTGTAGAAGAGTTGGAACTGCCCTTTCGCCGGCTTGAACCACTTGAGGGCATCGCGCTCCAGGATGACCGATAGCTTCCGCTCGGCGTCCGATTGGAATTTCTGCACGGGATAGAGGCACCGCTTAAATCCGCCAAACAGGTACCTCGCCATGTTACTCTTGTCGCCGGGGGAGGTTCGATAATCGAGCGGTTGCTCTCCTGCGGCGGCGGTGTAGGCGCTCGGGCGAAGCTCGGTGAAGCCCCGGCTGACCTTCACCTCGTAGTCGACGGCCTCCTCCCAATAATGGTGTTGCATCTGCGCGTGGATGAAACGCCCGATTTCCTTCTGGTGCAATCG
>JBDHSN010000014.1:0-32364 GCA_039808105.1 Rhodospirillales bacterium | reverse complement strand
GCGCGCATCCGGCAATGCAAAGGCAGTTCCCGATCTGGCCCATCGGCCCATATTATCAGACTGCAGCCAGCGCGGTCGGAGGCTTTTCACCCATATGGACGTTCGTCACTATCGCACCGACCTGTTTCCCGAAATCGAGCCATACGCCTCCGGGCGGCTGCCGCTGGGTGGTCCGCACGTGATGTACTGGGAGCAGTCCGGTAACCCGCGCGGAACCCCGGTGCTGTTCCTGCATGGCGGCCCCGGTGCCGGCGCGGCGGCCGCGCATCGCCGCTTCTTCGATCCGCGGCACTATCGCATCATCATCTTCGACCAGCGCGGCTGCGGCCGCTCGACACCGCATGCGAGCATCGCCGACAATACCACCCGGCATCTGGTAGCCGATATCGAGGCGCTGCGCAGCCATCTCAACATCCGCCGCTGGATGCTGTTCGGCGGTTCGTGGGGATCGACGCTCGCCCTGGCTTATGGCATCCGGTGGCCGGAGCGTTGCGCCGGCTTCGTGCTGCGCGGGGTCTTTCTCGGCACCGTCGGCGAAGTCGAGTGGTTCCTCTACGGAATGAAGACGTTTTTCCCGGAGGCCTGGCGCCAGTTCGTCGACCTGCTGCCGGAGGGCGAGCGCGGCGACCTGCTGACGAGCTACTACCGCCGGCTGATCGACCCCAACCCGAACATTCACATGCCGGCAGCGGCTGCCTGGAGCCGCTACGAGACGGTCTGCTCCAACCTGATCCCCCGCCACGACGAGTCGATTGCCGGCGCCTGCGGCGACGCGGCGGCGCTGGCCCTGGCCCGCATCGAGGCGCACTATTTCGTCAACAAGGTCTTCTTCGAAGAGGGAGAGCTGCTGCGCGGGATCGGCGCAATCCGCGCCATTCCCGCAATCGTCGTGCAGGGCCGCTACGATATGGTCTGTCCCATCGTGACGGCCGACAGCCTGGTTCGTGCCTGGCCGGAGGCGAAGCTGGTGACGGTGCCCGATGCCGGGCACTCGGCGATGGAGCCCGGGATCCGGGCCGCCCTGGTCAGGGCGACGGAAGCGATGAAGATACGCGCCAGCTGATCTGCCGCGGCCGGGCATCCTCCAGCGACAGCGCCAGCCATCCCGGGCAGGAAGGGCCGGCATTGCCGGATTTCACGCCGGGGCGGTGACAACCCTCCTTGCAGTCAGGGTCAAGCAGTCAGGGTCAATAGGCGTTCTTGCCGGTCCAGCCGCCCAGAGCGGTGAGGATCATGATCTTGATGTCGAACCACAGCGACCAGTTCTCGATGTAGAAGATGTCGTGCTCGACCCGGCCCCGCATCTTGTCGACGGTATCGGTCTCGCCGCGGAAGCCGTTGATCTGCGCCCAGCCGGTGATGCCCGGCTTGACCTTGTGGCGGCCGTGATAACCGCCGATGAGCTGCGCGTACTGCTCGTTATGTTCGACGGCATGGGGGCGCGGCCCGACCATCGACATGTTGCCCTGCAGGACATTGAACAGCTGCGGCAACTCGTCGAGGCTGGTGGAGCGCAGGATGCGGCCGATGCTGGTGACCCGCGGGTCGTTCTTCGTCGCCTGTTGTACGCCCTGCTCGCGCGGCCGGTTGTGGTACATCGAACGGAACTTGTAGACGACGATCTCCTGGTTGTTGAAGCCGTAGCGCTTCTGCCGGAAGAGGATCGGCCCCGGGCTGTTCAGCCGGATCGCCGCGGCGACCGCCAGCAGCAACGGCGACAGCAGGACGATCGCGCTGAGGGCGACCACCCGGTCCTCGATGTTCTTGATCAGCCCGCTCCAGCCGGTCAGCGGAGCCGAGGCGATCTCCAGCACCGGCACGCCCTCCAGCATCTGCTCGCGGTGCCGGGGGAAGTGGTAGCCGATCAGATCGGAGCCGAGGTAGATGTGCACGGGCAGCGCCCGCAGCTTGCCGATAATGGTGATGAGCCGGTCGTCGGCGCTCCAGGGGAGGGTGATGACGACATCGTGCACCTTGCCGGAGCGGACGTAGCGGACCAGGTCGTCCAGGCTGCCGAGGACGGGATAGCCGCTGACCTCGCGGCTGATGCGGGTACGGCGATCGTCGAAGATGCCGACGATGCGCTTCCACGGGGCATCCTCCAACCGCAGGCGCGAGACGAGATGCTGCGCCTGGCCGCTGGCGCCGACGATGGCGACGTTACGCACCAGCACGCCGGCCGACGCAAGCTGGCGGATCAGCAGCTTGGCGCCGCCGCGCAAGGTGAAGATCAGCACCGAGGAGGTAAGGAAACTGGCGAAGAACCACAGCTGCGAGAACTGGTCGGAGATGCGCAGGGCGAGCGCCAGGGTGAGCAGGATGAGCGTCACCAGCGCGCTCAGCAGCACCATCTGCCGCATCCGGTTCGGCCAGGAGACGATGGTATTGCACTCGTAGAGACCGGCGTAGTGGAATACGCTCAAGGTCAGGCCGACGTTGATGGCGATCTCGGTCAGGTAAGTCTGATAGGTGCCGTAGCTCCAGCCGGGAAAGACGAGGTAGTAGAACAAGCCGACAAGGATGAGAACAGTTGCATCGGCGGCGCCGACCAGACCTGATACGATGCTCTCGGACCAGGAGATGCTGCGCCGCGAAGCGGACGGGAGGGCCTCTATGGCGGAGCTTGCGTCAACGTTCATGGAACTTTCGATTGTGGCCATGTCCTCAACCGTCGCCCCCCGACACCGTTAGCGATGTGCCGAGGCCGCTGTTGCAAATGCTGCTCGGCGAGCCGGCTGATCCGGCACGGCAGCAGATGTTCCACCGGCAGACCGCCGCAGCCGATGGCTACGGCTGTTCATCCAGGCCGATCACGCCGTGCGACCTCCCCCGCTGCGGACCAACGGAAGAACGGAAGATGCTCGTGTGTCGAATGAATGAACGAACTGCTTAACAAACAGCCGACGACACGGTGCCGGCTCCGATTCCACAAGGAAACAATCCCGCGCATGTTAGCTCGAACGACATCCGTGTTACAGGCAGGACCCACGGTGGCGATTGACGGCGCGAAAGCGCGGCCAACATGAGACAATCGCTATTGCGCGTGCCTAACCCAGCCGGACCATTCCACGGCTATCATCGCCGGCACTCCCAGATTATCCAGCAATCAATCGCTTAATTGCTTCGGCGATTGCAACCTCGCGGAATGGCTTATAGCCAGACGCTCGGCAGCATGTCCACTGCTTTCTGGCAACGCGAGGCTCAACCGATGGCTGCGTGACCAAGCAGCAACAGGCCGGACCTGCTAAAGCGGCGGCGCCGCCGGCCAACCGACCATCCCCATTGCAGGTGAATAAGATCATGCGATTGAAGCGAACGGGAATCACCCGTCGGTGAACGGATCGCATCCGCGGCGTAAAGCGCGCCGATTTTGATGCGTACGCGCGTATTACAACTTCACCGTGTTGTCGCGGGGTGCCGGCGGTGTCCGCCGGCACCAGCGGCGAGACTGCGAAATCAATGCTTTGGGGTATCGTCCAGCCCAACAGGGATGCACCCTCGTGTGCCGGTTGCCGGTAGACAGTGGGGCGGAACTGTGGTGGTCTACTAGGCAAATCTCAAGCCAATGAGAGGAACTCGATCCGTGCCTCAGTTCGGCAACGACAGCCTGAAAACCCGCCGGACTCTCGATGTCGGCGGCAAGAAGTACGATTATTACAGTCTCGCCGCGGCGAGTGAGGGCGGGTTGGGCGATCTGACGCATCTGCCGTTCTCGCTGAAGGTTCTGCTGGAGAACCTGCTGCGCTGGGAGGACGGCCGCACCGTCACCACCAGCGACGTCAAGGCGATTGCCGCCTGGCTGGTCGAGCGCAGCTCCGACCGGGAGATCGCCTTTCGCCCGGCGCGGGTGCTGATGCAGGACTTCACCGGCGTGCCGGCGGTGGTCGATCTGGCGGCGATGCGCGATGCCATGGTTGCCAGCGGCGCCGATCCGGCGAAGATCAACCCGCTGGTGCCCGTCGACCTGGTCATCGATCACTCGGTGATGGTCGATGCGTTTGGCAACAATCAGGCGTTCGGCGTCAACGTCGAGGTCGAATTCGAGCGGAACCGCGAGCGCTACGAGTTTCTGCGCTGGGGCCAGTCCGCCTTCGATAATTTCCGGGTGGTGCCGCCGGGAACCGGGATCTGCCACCAGGTCAACCTGGAGTATCTGGCCCAGGTCGTCTGGACCGGCGCGGACGGCGACAAGACCGTGGCCTACCCCGACACGCTGGTCGGCACTGACAGCCACACCACCATGGTCAACGGCCTGTCCGTCCTCGGCTGGGGCGTCGGCGGCATCGAGGCGGAGGCGGCGATGCTCGGCCAGCCGATCTCGATGCTCATCCCGCAGGTCGTGGGCTTCAAGATGACCGGACAGATGCGCGAGGGCACGACCGCGACCGACCTCGTCCTCACCGTCACCCAGATGCTGCGCAAGAAGGGCGTGGTCGGCAAGTTCGTGGAGTTCTTCGGCCCCGGCCTCGATCATCTGACCCTCGCCGATCAGGCCACGATCGCCAACATGGCACCGGAATACGGCGCCACCTGCGGCTTCTTCCCGGTCAGCCGGGCGACCATCGACTATCTGCGCTTCTCCGGGCGCGACCCGGAGCGGGTGGCGCTGGTTGAGGCTTATGCCAAGACGCAAGGATTGTGGCGCGATGCGCAGACGCCCGATCCGGTCTTCACCGACACCCTTGAGCTTGACCTCGCCACCGTCGAGCCCTCGCTCGCCGGTCCGAAGCGGCCGCAGGACCGGGTGCCGCTGTCACGGGCGGCCTCGGCTTTCGGCGACTATCTGAAGGCCGAGCGCGGTGGCGACGAGAAGCGCGCGACGGCGGTGGAAGGCGCCAACTACTCGCTTACCGACGGCGATGTGGTCATCGCTGCCATCACCAGCTGTACCAACACGTCCAATCCGAGCGTGCTCATCGGCGCCGGGCTGCTCGCCCGCAACGCCCGGCGCGCCGGGCTCGGCGTCAAGCCGTGGGTCAAGACCTCGTTCGCGCCTGGCTCGCAGGTGGTCACCGACTACATGCAGGCCGCCGGCCTGCAGGCGGATCTGGATGCGCTGGGCTTCAACCTCGTCGGCTATGGTTGCACCACCTGCATCGGCAACTCCGGCCCACTGCCCGAGCCGATCAACCAGGCGATCGAGAAGGGCGATCTCGTCGCCGCCGCCGTGCTGTCCGGCAACCGCAACTTCGAGGGCCGCATCCACCCGCTGACCCGGGCCAACTATCTCGCCTCGCCGCCGCTGGTGGTCGCCTACGCCCTCGCCGGCTCCATGGCCGTCGATCTGCTCAACGACCCGCTGGGCACCGGCGAAGAGGGCCAGCCGGTGTTCCTGCGCGACATCTGGCCGAGCAACAAGGACATCCAGGCGACGATGGACGCGGTGTTGACGCCGGAAATGTTCCGCAGCCGCTACGCCGACGTCTTCCGCGGTGATCAGGTCTGGCGGGATCTGGAAGCGCCGACCGGCGAAACTTATGAATGGGCGGGGGCCTCCACCTACGTCCGCCACCCCACCTTCTTCGAGGAAGGGGCGAAGGGCGGGTTCGCCGATATCGTCGGCGCCCGGCCGCTGGCGCTGCTCGGGGACTCGGTGACCACCGACCACATCTCGCCCGCCGGTTCGATCAAGAAGGACAGTCCGGCAGGGCGCTACCTGATGGAGCACGGCGTTGCCCCCGCTGACTTCAACTCCTACGGCTCGCGGCGCGGCAACCACGAAGTGATGATGCGCGGCACCTTCGCCAACATCCGCATCCGCAACGAGCTGGCGCCCGGCACCGAGGGCGGCGTCACCCGCCACATGCCGGACGGCGCGGTGATGTCGATCTACGATGCATCGATGCTCTACCAGGCTGATGGTGTGCCGCTGATCGTGATCGCCGGGGCCGAGTACGGAACCGGCTCCTCCCGCGACTGGGCGGCGAAAGGCACCCGGTTGCTGGGCGTGCGCGCCGTCGTCGCCGAGAGCTTCGAGCGTATCCACCGCTCCAACCTGGTCGGCATGGGCATCCTGCCGCTGCAGTTCAAGGCCGGCACCAGCCGCAAGACGCTCGGGCTCGACGGCAGTGAGACGTTCGACGTGACCGGCCTCGGCGGCGAGATCAAGCCGCTGATGGAGCTGACGCTGACCGTTCACCGGGCCGACGGGAGTTCGCAGGCCGTGCCCGTCGTCTGTCGGATCGATACCTTGGACGAGATCGAGTACTACCGGAATAGCGGCATCCTCCAGTACGTGTTGCGGCGGCTGGCCAAGGCGGCGTGACGAGACCGTAGCGGGCGACAAGGGCAGGGCGGAGAAACTCGGCCTCACCCGGCTGTGATTCGCCCTGCTCCCGCTAGCGGGTTACGTCTGCCTTATGCTTCGAACCTTTCGAAAGCTCGTCTTCGGCGGAGTTTTATTTTCGTTTATCCCGCTCGCTGATGCAGCGCAGCGGCTGACCGTCGTCGAGCTGTTCACATCGCAGGGATGCTCATCGTGTCCGCCGGCCGACCGGCTGCTCGGCGATCTTGCCGAACGCCCCGAGCTGCTGGCTCTGTCCGAGCACATCGACTACTGGGACTACCTCGGCTGGCACGATCCGTTCGCCCTTGCCGAAAACACCCGCCGGCAGCGGAGCTATGCCCGGCGTCTCGGCCAGAGTTACGTCTATACCCCGCAGTTCGTCGTCCACGGGATGATGCAGAACTCCGGCAAGGATCGCGTCGGCCTGCTCCACCTGATCAACGAGGCGCAGAAGCAGCCGGCGCCGGTCTCCGTCGAAATCGACGAGCATCAGGGAGGGGCGCTGGCGGCGCGCCTGGGAGAAGCGGCGTTGCCGGTCCCGGCCGACATCTGGCTGGTTCGGTTCGATCCGGTGCACGTTACTACCATCGCTGACGGCGAGAACGGCGGCCGGTCGATCCGCAATGTCAATGTGGTTCGCGATTTTACCCTGGTTGGGAGGTGGTCGGGGGAGCGCGCCACGCTGCCACTGCCGAAAATACCCCCCAGCGACAGCGGTTTCGCCGTTCTTGTACAAGAAAGCGATGCAGGACCCATTCTCGGTGCAACCCGCTTGCCCGTCCCGCAGCGCTGAATTTTCCTACAGGTTTGCACCGCAGCAGGTTAATCTACTACCACACTTGTCTTATGCTGCAAGTGCCGCTATACTTTCCACATTCAGAGAAGTCTTGCTTGGAGACGCGATGGAAAACGCGCCCCGGGCCGGCGGTGATGCCGGCCAATACCGGGTCATGTGCTAAGGCCGATGCCCAGTTCAGGCAACCTGAAAAGATGTCGCAATAAAGCGCATGAGTAGCACTCGCTAAGGGACAGTGTCCGCCTGCCAGGGGAAGCAGGGTTAGGGCGGGCTATCGCTAGCGAAGGGAGGTAACATGCTAGAACTTGCCATTGACCGGCGTCCTACGCGACCAGCTCTTCCCTTGTGTGGGCCCCGGCCGCGCCGCTCCCGTCGGGAGATGTACGCGGAAGGCGGCGTTGAACCCACTCTTCAGGACCTGCTCACCGACCCGCTCACCCAGGCGCTGATGCGGCGCGACGGCGTCAGCCAGTCGAGCCTCTGCGATCTCATCAGCAACACGCGCCGGGGGTTAAGGGAGCGTCTCGCAACAGCGGCATAGCCAGCGACAATGGCGGGATGCCGGGGTGGGTGGTTCGTGAACCATCGCACCGGCATCTCAACCGGCAGCGCCGCCGGCGTCAGTCGGCACCTCGGAAGTGCAAGAACCGCATGAGGCTGCGAGGTCCAGAGGGGGGCGGCCGGGCCGTTAATCTTGCGACGATGGCGCTGATGATGCTCTGCGCCGCCGCGATGCTGGCACGGTCCGCGACGGCGGCCGCACTTCCGGGAGGTGACCAGCCTGTACGCATGGAGGTCCTCGCGGAGCCGCGCGCGGTGACCGGCTCGGACGGCAACCGCCATCTCGTCTATGAGCTGATGCTGACCAATGCCACCGACAAGACCACCTATTACGTGACCGAGGTTACCGCCCTCGAGGGTACGGGCCAGCCCGTCGCCCTGTTGGATCCGGTCCAGCTTCTCGTCGATCCCCCGCCGGCGCCGAGGCGGAACATTCTCCATCCCGGCGAACTTGGCTTCCTCTTCGTCCACGTCGCCGTCCCGGCGCAGGCTGCGGTGCCGGGCACGCTGCGCCATCGGGTCGTTATCAACCCGACCAGCATCAACGCGCCGCTGACGATCGCTGGCGGCGAGACCGCGGTGGTGCAGGCGCCGCCGGTCGTCCTCGGTCCGCCGCTGCGCGGCAGCGGCTATATCGCCGGCGACGGCTGCTGCGATCCGCCGCGCCACGTGCAGGCAGTGATGCCCGACGGCAAGGGCGGGTGGTGGAACGCCCAGCGCTTCGCCATCGACTGGGAACAGCTGGATGGGGAGCATCGCCTGTGGGTCGCGCAGCCCGGGCGGGAAAGCGCGCCCCGCGTCGAGGATTATATCATCTACGGCCAGGACCTGCTCGCCGTCGCCGACGGCACGGTGGTAGGGCTCGCCGATAAGGTCCTTCCCGATCAGCCGCCCGGCAGGATGCCGAGTGACCTGCCGCGGGAGGAGGCCGACGGTAACCACGTGATCCTCGACCTCGGCAACGGCGTCTACATCCTCTACGCCCACCTGGCACCCAATTCCGTTGCGGTCACCCTGAACCAGAGGGTGACCAAGGGGCAGGTGATCGGCAGGGTCGGCAACTCCGGGAATACCTCGGCGCCGCACCTGCACCTGCAGGCGATGGATCGCCCGTCCTCGCTCGATGCCAACGGCCTGCCGTACGTCTTCGAGCGCTTCCGCATCGTGGGCTTCGATCCGGCCGGCTCGGACGATTTCCAGGACGCCGAGGAAAAGGGCACGCCGGTGACGGTTGCCCCTGTCTGGCCGCCCAGCGAGCACGTCCGGCAGTTGCCGCTCAACGTCGTCGTCGTCGATTGGATGAACTGACTGCCGGGTTGTTCACCGCGCCGGCGGGGCGGCAGCAAGGGGCGGTATGTCGCCGTCGCGCAGCCGCAGAACGGTGAGGACCGCCTGGAACAGCGTCAGGGCGTCGCCGATGCCGGGGTCCTTGACCTGCGCGTGATCAAGGCCACCGGCAATGTATACGCTCGCCTGCCCGGGGGTGAGTGAAGCGGCGAAGGCTTCGCTCTGCTCCGCCGGAATGATCCGGTCGGAGCGGTCGTGGATCAGCACGAAACGCACCGGAAGACGCGCGAGATCGCGGCGCTTCAGGTCGAGCCGGCCGATCTCCTCGCCAAGTTCGGGTGGCAATGCCGCCAGCAGCTCCGGCACCCGGTCCGGATCGGCATTGGTCACCAGGGCGTAGACGGCGCGGCCGTCCGGGCCGAGCGCACCGGCAAGGTCGGTGATGTCCGCGTCCTTGTCGTCCAGCTTGCGCTGGGCCATCCCGGTCAGCAGCGCCGCGTCGTGCGCGTCACCGAGGCGGCCGGCATTGCTGAGCACGAACACCCACTTGCCGTAGGCTTTCGGTGGCCGGAACGCCCAGCCGCCGTCGTGCCGGTAGGAGCCGGTGGTGACATAGGTGATCAGCGCCTCCAGGTCCCAGTAGCCGCCGATGCCCAGAAAGAAATCGGCTTGAACGCCGGGCTCGCCGAGGGCGAGAACCGCAGGTCCGACCGCGAACGAGACGGCAGCGATGCCGAGGGGCTGCCCCGCCATCCGTCCGGCGAGATATCGCGCCGCATCGGCAATGGGCACGGCGTCGTCCGCCGTCACCTGCAGCGCCCGCAGCTGCGGCAGATCCGGCACCAGTACCGCGAAACGGGCACGCGCCAGCGTCTTGGCGAAATCAACGAGGCGGGCATCGTCGCGCCCGCGCGGCGTCAGCCCCGGCACCAGGACGAGGCCAGCCTTCGCCGGTTCGCCCGGCAGATAGAGGTCGCCCTCGCGCGCGTCGTCCTCACCGAAGCGGATGAAGGTGCGCAGCGGCGCCGGCGTTGTCTCCTTCAGTCCGCTGGGCCGCGAGCCCGCTTCGATGTCGCCGAGGACGCGGACCGCCTCCAGGCTGCGCCCCGGCGCGCAGGCGGCGGCAATGCCGGCAAGCACCAGCAGCGCCACCGCCAGCAGCCTGGAAAGCACCCGCGTGGAAAACACCCGCGGGCGGCGGACGACGGCGGTGCTGCCGGCCGGGCGCGTCGGCTCAGCGGACCCATCGCGGCGCGTACTGGCGCAGGCCGCTCTGCATCTGCGCATCGAATTCGTCCATCGTCGCCGCGATCATCTCCGACCAGAACTGGCTGCGCTGGTCGGCGGTGGCACCCTCCTTCAGGTCGCGGGTGCGCACCACCTTGGTGGTGAACCCGTCAAGCCGCGCGCCCGCGTCATCGAGAAACTCGAGCTGGGCTTCCAGGGTGACCGTCCAGCGCTGCGCCGACTCGGTGGTCAGCATGCCCTTGAGCCCGCCGGTGCGCTGCAGATTTTCGGCGTTGACCGGGGCATCGAGGATGGTGAACCGGGCGACGTTCTCGCTGCCGTCGGAGCGCAGCCGCTGCTGCGCCCACTTGATCAGCGCCTCCTGCGGCGTCGGCGTCACCGAGCGCTCGATGTTCGGGGGCTGGATGGTCGGGATATAGCGCGAGTCGATTTCCGCCACCCGGACGTCCAGCAGGATTTGCGATCCGTGGGAGAAGTCGACGGGAGTGACGGCCGGCTTCGCGTCCCGGGGCTCGCTGCAGGCGGTCGATCCGATCGCCATCAGGACCAGGGTCAGCAGCAGGATGGCCATACGCATGGGCAGGGTTCCTCAGGTCGGTCGCTCGTCCGGCGTTGCTGCCGCACCCAGCGCGGCGAGCGCCGTCTCGTCGAACACATACTCCGCCTTGCAGAACTCGCAGGTGACGCGGAGCAGGTCGTCGTCTTCGCGCATCGCCAGCAGCTCGTCCACCGGAAACGCCCGCAGGGCGCGCTCCACCTTGACCTGGGAGCAGCGGCAGTGCTGGCGAAGCGACCGGGTGCGGAACAGCCGGACGCCGTCCTCGTGGAACAGGCGGTAGAGGAGCTCGGCGGCCTCCAGCTCGGGCGACAGCAACTCGGCGGGGCGGGCGCTGCTCATCAGGATCACCGCGCGGCGCCAGTCATCCTCCGCCGTCTCCCGATCCACCCCCTGGGCGAGCGGCAACCGCTGGATCATCAGCGCCGCCGCCCGCCGCCCGCCCGCCGGTGCCGCCATATCGGTGGCGCAGAGCTGGATCGCCGTCTGCAACTGCTCCGACTGCCGGAAGTAGGCGTGACAGCACTCCGACAGCGTCGCCCCTTCCAGGGGCGTGATGCCCTGGTAGCGTTCGGTGCCCGGGCCCTGATCGACGGTGAACGACATCACCGCCGAGCCGCCGAACAATCGCGGCACCGGTCCCTCGGTCGTCCGCGCCGGGCTGGCCAGCCGGTCGGCCTCGAAGCGGGCGTAGCCGCGCATGTCGCCGCCGCTGGTGACATCGACGACCATCAGCCGGATCGGACCGTCACCTTGCAGCTGCAGGGTGAAGATGCCGTCGTACTTCAGGCCGCTCGCCAGCACCGCCGCCATCGCCATGGCTTCGGCGAGCTGCCCCGCCACCGCCGGCGGATAGCGGTGGCAGCCGATGACCGCCTCCACCGCGGGGCCGAGCCGGACCAGCCGGCCGCGCAGTCCCGGAGCCTCGATCTGAAACGGCTGCACGTGGTCGTCGAACGACGGGGCGCCGGCGGCACTCACCGGAGGGGCGTCTCCCTTACGGGCTTCACGGCGGGACGTTCAGGCAAGGCACCAGGCGAGGATGCCCTTCTGCACGTGCAGGCGGTTCTCCGCTTCGTCCCAGACGACCGACTGCGGACCATCCATGACCTCATCGGTCACCTCCTGGCCCCGGTGCGCCGGCAGGCAATGCATGAACAGGGCATCGGGCTTGGCCTGTGCCATGAGCTGTGTGTCGACCCGGTAGGGCGCAAGCGCGTTATGACGCTTCTCCGCTTCTTTCATGCCCATCGACACCCAGGTGTCGGTGACCACCAGGTCGGCGCCTTCGACCGCCTGCTGCGGCGAGGTGGTCAGCACGACATCGCCCCCCTCGGCGCGCGCCCAGTCCAGCAGCTCATCGCAACGGCGGAATGGCCGGGGGCAGGCGATGCGCAGACGGAAGCGGAACCGCACCGCCGCATGGACCCACGATCGCGCCACGTTGTTGGCATCGCCGCTCCAGGCGACGCTGCGCCCGGCGATGCTGCCGCGGTGCTCCTCGTAGGTCATGACGTCGGCCATGAGCTGGCACGGGTGCGACGTGTCGGTCAGCCCGTTGATGACCGGAATGCTGGCGTGCTTCGCCAGCTCCACCAGCTTGGCCGGATCGTCGGTGCGGATCATGATCGCGTCCACGTACCGCGACAGCACCCGCGCGGTGTCCGCCATCGTCTCGCCGCGCCCGAGCTGCGAAGCGCTTTCGCTCAGCAGCACGACGTTGCCGCCGAGTTGCCGCATGCCGACCTCGAACGAGACGCGTGTTCGTGTCGAGGGCTTCTCGAAGATCATCGCCAGCGTGCGGTCCTGCAGCAGCGGCCTCCCGCCTTTCGCGCCGTTCTGCTTGATCTCGGCCGCGAGGTCGAGAATGCGGCGCAAGGTGGCCGTATCGAAGCGGTCGAGGTCGAGAAAATGCCGGGGCGCAGACATCTCAGGCAGCTTTGGCGGCAAGCGTGGCGCACGCCTGCTCGATGATGCGCAGCGCCTCGTCGACCTCCGCCGTCCCGATGATGAGCGGCGGCAGCAGCCGGACGACATTCTCCCCGGCCGGCACCGACAGCAGCCCGCCGTCGATCAGCGCCATGACCAGGGCCCGATTGGGGACGACGCAGCGCAGCCCCAGCATCAGCCCGGCGCCGCGGACCTCGGCGATGACGCCGGGAAAGCGGGCGGCCAGCGCGGCAAGGCCCTCGTGCAGGATGGTCCCGGTGGTGCGGACACGGGCGAGAAAGGCGTCATCGGCGACCACATCCAGCACGGCATTGCCGACCGCCGTCGCCAACGGGTTGCCGCCGAAGGTGGAACCGTGACTGCCCGGCGCAAACGCCGCCGCGACCGGCGCCGTGGCAAGGCAGGCGCCCAGCGGAAAGCCGCCGCCGAGGCCCTTGGCGATCGCCATCACGTCCGGCGTCACGCCCGCCCACTCGTGCGCGAACAACCGGCCGGTGCGGCCGATCCCGCATTGCACCTCGTCGAAGAACAGCACGAGGCCGTGGGCGTCCGCCAGCCGGCGCAGGCCGTGCAGAAACTCCGCGCTCACCACCCGGATGCCGCCCTCGCCCTGGATCGGCTCGACCAGGATGCCGGCAGTCGCGGGGCCGATGGCCGCCCGCACCGCTTCCAGGTCACCCAGCGGCAGATGATCGAAACCCTCCATCGCCGGCGCAAAGCCTTCGAGGTATTTCTCCGCGCCGCCGGCGGCGATGGTGGCGAGCGTGCGGCCGTGGAAAGCCCCGGCGAAGGTGATCACCCGGAACCGCTCCGGGGCGCCGGCGACCACCTGCTGGTACTTGCGCGTCAGCTTCAGCCCGCACTCGATCGCTTCGGCGCCCGAGTTGCAGAAGAAGGCGGAATCCGCAAAGGTCAGTTGCGACAGCCGCTCTGCCAGCCGCTCCTGCCCGGGAATGCGATAGAGATTGGAGCAGTGCCACAGTTGCTGCGCCTGCCGCGTCAGCGCTTCGACCAGATGCGGATGACAATGGCCCAGCGCGGTGACCGCCACCCCGCCGCCGAAGTCGAGGAAGCGGCAGCCGTCGCTGGCATGCAGCCAAGCGCCCTCGCCCCGCTCGAAGGCGATGTCGAAGCGATCGTAGGTGCCCATCACGGCCGAAGCCATCTGCGCCTCCCCAGCACTCGAGGCGGAACGAGGACGGGCCAGAAACACCACGGGCCGGTGTCGGCCACCGGCCCCCATCCGCGAAAAGCAGACTTATGTTGCGCGGCAAGGCCTTTGTCAACGCTCGCGCAGCCAAATTCACGACGATCCCGGTCGCCTCTGCGGCCCGCATCACGCTAGAGTGGGGTCAATCGGGTCGCCGTCGGGTGGTATTGGCGAGAGGCGCGCGCGGCCCGGCGGACGATGGGAGGCGAGGCCATGAGCGAAGACGTGGTGGTCACGGTGATTGGCGCGACCGCCGGCTTGGCGACCGCCGTCATTACCAGCTTTCTCATCCCGATCTTCCAGAGGCGGCAGGAAAAGGTCGAGCAGCGGCGCAGCGTCCACGAGAAGTACGCCCAGCCGCTCGCCGCCGACGCCGTCAACCTGCTCTGGCGCCTCAACGAAATCCTCTTCAAGGGCCGCGCCCAGTACCTGCGCGAGGACGCGCCGCCGACCACCTTCAACGTCTATAAGCGGATCAGCACCTGCTATCGCATCGCTGTCATCCTCGGTTGGATCCGTGCCATCGAACAGGAGCAGTCGTACCTGTTCTACGGCGAGGAGCAGTCGCAGACGGATCTGCGTCGGGCGGTCGCCGACCTGGAGTCGGCGCTTGCCGACTCGCCGCACGTCGAGGTGCATGTCCTGCGCCGGGTGGCGGGCCTGTGGCAGGTGCCGCTGCCGGAGGACCGCGACGAGGTGGCGCGGATTGCCGCCTGCGCCAACGCCGAGATGCAGCATGTCCTCGCCGAGTACCGGCTGGCCCGCTACCATGACCTGCTCGACCTCAACGGCCCGCGGCAGATGGAGGCGGTCCGCCGCATCGCCAGCGCCGTCACCGCGGCGATGGACCGGCCGCCGGTCGAGGAGAGCGTGCTCACCGCCACCGGCGCCGAGGCGCTGGGGCACATTGCCGTCAGGCAGGCCTGGATCTACCGGGACTGGCAGCAGGCCATCGGCGCGCTGATGATCCGCCCGGTGGAAGGGGCGGCGCGCCGCTTCGACGTGCTCGATTATGGTGCGTTCGAAGCGCTCATCACCGCCAGCGCCGGCGACGAGAAGGTCTGGGTCGATCGGCTGGAAGCGGCGCTGGTCGGCATCGATGCGGTGCAGCCCGATCCCGCCGACTTCCGCATCAACCAGCTGCGCGGCGTTGCCCGCGCCACTGCGGCTCTCGTCTGTGCCATCGAGCGCCTGGATCTCGAGCGCCGCATCATCGAGCCCGACGCCTGCACCCTGGCGCGCAAGCTCCTGGCCGAAATCCCGGCGCGCGGCGAAGGCTGAGGCGGGCGGCCGCCGCCGGTTACGCCTTCAGCTTGTACCCGGTCGCGAACATGCGGTGGCAGAGCAGCCACAGCGCCGCGCACGACGCCGCCAGCACCGCCATGCCGAGGATCGGGTTCATGTCGGCGCGGCCGGTCCAGGCGTAGCGGAAGCCGTCGATCATGTAGAAGAACGGGTTGATGTGGGCGAGCGACTGGAAGAACGGCGGCAGCCGCTCCAGCGAGTAGAAGGTGCCGGACAGGAACGACAGCGGCACCACGATGAAATTGGTGACCGAGGCGATGTGGTCGAACTTGTCCGCCCAGATCCCGCCGGCGAGCCCCAGCAGCGACAGCATCAGCGAGGCGGCAAAGCCGAAGTAGAGCAGCGCCGCGGCGTTGTGGATGTGGACCGGCACGAACATCGCGAGTGCCAGCGAGGCGACGACGCCGACGCAGATGCCGCGGGTGGCGCCGCCCAGCGCCATCGCCGAGGTGAGCTCGTGGGCGGTCAGCGGCGGCATCAGCGTATCGACGATGTTGCCCTGCACCTTGGCGATGATGATCGACGACGAGGTGTTGGCGAAGGCGTTCTGGGTGATCGCCATCATCACCAGGCCGGGAGCGAGAAACTGCAGGTATGCCGCGTTCTGCTGCGGATCGGCGGCATGGCCGAGAGCCAGCGCGAAGACGGCGAGAAACAGCAAGGTGGTGACGACCGGGGCGACGATCGTCTGGTTGTAGACCTTGGCGAAGCGACGCACCTCGCGCCAGTAGAGTGTCCAGACCCCCAGCCAGTTCGCATGTTCGTTGCTCATGGTGCTGTCGTCGTCCGATCTGCCTGCTGCGCCGCTCGCTGGCAGGGTCGCTCAGCGATGTCAAAAAAGCGAGGTTTCCCCGCAAAAACATACATTGTGTGCGAAGCGGCGCCCTAGGATAGCGAAAAAAGAGGGCCCCGCCGCCGACCGAACGCGGAACTGCGCCGTCTCTGGACAGCGCGGGCGCGAGACCGGATAGGGCACAAGAAGGGCCACGAGCCCCGTGGGCACAAGATAGCAGCGCCGCCATTCCTGGCGGGCGCTGCTTTTTTTGTCGTCGCGGCGCCACCGCTGCAGATCAGGCCGGCGCGTCGCCGTCGGGCACCGTCGGCGGGCGCCTGCGCCGGGCCGGGTCACCGTCATCCTCCTCCAGCATACCCGCGTCGCCCCCCGGCTCGTCCGCCGTTGCAGGTTCGCCGTCGGACGCGACGTCGAGGCCGGGCATCGGGATCTCCGCGGCAAGCTGCGGCGGCTCAAGATTTGCGCGTGCGGCTGGCTTTGGGGCGGGGGTCGGCGGCAGCTCCGGCGCCGGCTGGCTCGCGGAGGCGGCGCGATCGACGTGGATGTGCAGCGGCGGCGCCTCGCCATGCTTGTCGACGCCGAGGTAGATGGTGCGATGCGGGTACGGCATCTCGATCTGCTCCTCGTCGAAGCGGCGCTTCAGCCGGCCGTTGAACTCGCGGCCCACCGCCCACTGCCGGCTCGCCCGCGTCTTGATCCGGGCCTTCACCAGCACCGCCGATTCCAGGAACTGATCGACACCCAGGACCTCCAGCGGCTCGAGGATGTCGGTCGCGAAGCGCGCCTCGGCGCGCATCTCGTCGACGATCCTGCGGCAGATCTCCGTCACCTCGTCGGTGTTCTCGCGGTAGGCGACGCTGATGTCGAGGACGTAGTAGGAGAAGTCCTTGGTCAGGTTGGTGACGGTGCTGACCGAGCTGAACGGCACCGTGTGCACGCTGCCGGCGGCGTCGCGCAGCCGGATGCTGCGGATCGACATGTCCTCGACGACACCGCCGAGGCCGGCGACGTTAACCACGTCGCCCACCGACAGCGCGTCCTCGACCAGCATGAACACGCCGGTAATGATGTCCTGCACCAGCTTCTGGGCACCGAAGCCGACGGCGAGGCCGATGACGCCGGCGCCGGCCAGCAGCGGCGCGATGTCGATGCCAAGCTCGGATAGCGTGATCATCACCACCATGATCGACAGGAAGACGAACAGCGCCTTGCGCAGCAGCGGCAACAGCGTACGGACGCGGGCGCTGTGCTGGATGGCGGTGCCGTCGCGGCCGCTGCGGTGCAAGTACCGTTCGATGGCTGTGCTCGCCAGCTCCCAGATTGCCGTGGCGAATACCAGCACCAGGCCGATGCTGAACCCGGCACCGAAAGCCCGCCGCCCCCACGGCTGTTGCAGCCAGGCGACGATGCCGATGCCCCACACCTCCAGCAGCGCCAGCAGCGCGATGATGGTCACCAGTGCCCGCAGCACCGTTCCGAGGATCGGCAGATAGGCGACGGCACGGCGGCGCAGCGGCGAGACCTCCGCAACCCGGCCGGCGGCGTGGCCAAGGTGGGAGATGAGCCGGCGGACCCCCAGCAGCAGCAGCCAAGCGACTGCGAAGACCGCTACCGAGAGCACCGTCGCCTGGAACATGAAGGCAAACCCGCCCTCGATGCGGAAGGCGGCGACGATGAAGAAGCCGATGACATAGCCGATCGCCAGCAGGTGCCAGACGACAGCCAGGCTGGAGCAGAGCTGCGCCGTCCCGAGCCGTCGCGACGAGACGCTCGCGCGGTCGCGCAACCGCTTCGAGACCCGGTGCTGCTGTCTCAGGATGAAAACGATGGCCATGATCGCGATGATCAGTCCGAGGCCGGTGAGCAGGGCGGCGGCCCCCCGCCGCGGCAGGCCGAGCAGGAAGGCGGCGCCGATCAGGAAATAGCCGCCGACGCCGACGATGACGAAGCGGCGGAACCAGCGGTAGAGGTCGCGCGCCGACCGGTCGGACAGCGGCAGGAGGCGCAGGGAGGCGGATGTCGGCGCCAGCAGCAGCCGCGCCACTGCCATCAGGACGCGGGCGATCAGGTAGGCGTTGACGAAGTGCAGGCCCACCGCCCGCACCTGCGCCGACGGTTCCAGGAAAGCTGTGGCTGCATAGGCGCCAACGAAGAACCCCGCCAGCGGCAGCAGATCGAGCAGCACCCGTGCGGTCACCGGCAGAACCTTGGCGAGCCCCTGGCGCGCTGCGGCGGCGTCGACCCGCCGGCGGGTTGACGCTAGCAGGCGCCACAGCAGCAGTTCGGCGGCCCAGCCGGCGGCGAAGATGCCGAGAAACGCCAGCGTCTCGTGCTGCCCCCGCTTGCGCGCCACGGGGTCGTGCAGTTCCCGCTGCACCCAGTCGAAGAACACCGGCCAGTCGCCGAAGTAGCCTTTGACGTCGCCGAGCGCGTCTTCGATGTAGCCAACGGTTTCGCCGCCGTAGCGCAGCAGCTGGTCGCCGAGGGCGATCGGCTGCTCGGCTGCGGCGGCCTGCTGCTTGGCGGCGATCAGCGCCTGGATCGTCGCGACCAGCTCCTTCCGCCGGCCGTCGTCCTGCAGCGTTGCCGAAAGCTCCTTCAACTGGTCGACGCCGGCATCGGGTGGCGGCGCCTGCTGCGCCCGCAACGCCTGCGGCAGCAGGGCAACGAGGCCGGTGATGAAGAAGAACAGCGCGAGCCGTCGGAAGAGCGAGCGAGAGGGGGAAGGCATTGGCACCTGTTCGACGTTGCTGACGGGAAGGGTATCGCCGAGACTGTGGGGATTGCTGTGGCCCCTGCAAGGCAGAAAAGGCAGAGCCGCGGCCGTATCCCGTACCAGCGGAAGGCCCGACCGACGTGACCGTCACCATCTACCACAACCCCCGCTGCTCGAAATCCCGCGCGACGCTGAAGCTGCTGCAGGAGCGGGGCATCGAGCCGCAGGTGGTCGAATACCTCAAGACGCCGCCGGACGAGCCGGAGCTGCGGCGGATTCTGGCAATGCTGGGGTTGCGTCCGCGCCAGCTGCTGCGGCCGGCGGAAGCGAAGGCGGCCGGTCTCGATGATCGGGCGCTGGACGACGACGCGCTGATCCGTGCGATGATCGAGCACCCGGCGGTGATCGAGCGGCCGATCGTGGTCAAGGACGGCCATGCCTGCATCGGCCGCCCGCCGGAAAATGTCCTGGCCCTTCTCGACGAGGCGTGAGGCGGCGGGACGAACCAGACCTTGACCGCAGCGGCGGCGGCCCACACCTGCCGCTTATGAGGCGCACATCCGATTCGGCCCGGGGCAGGCTCTTAGGCGGACACGCCGGGCCGAACCGGCGGGGCCTTATGGCGGCTGCCCTGCTGGGAAGTGCTGCTCTGGCGCTGCCGCGCGTTGCCGCGGCGGCGCTGCTGCCGACGCCGCGGCAGATGGAGGGCCCGTTCTATCCGACGACCTTGCCGCTCGATGGCGATGCCGACCTGCTCACCGTCGCCGGCCGCAGCGGCACCGCACACGGCATCCCGACCCACGTGTTCGGCCGCCTGCTTGATGTCGAGGGACGGCCTATCGCCGGTGCCCGCATCCAGATCTGGCAGTGCGATGCGTTCGGCGTCTATCACCACCCGCGTTCCCCGGGGATCGCCGATCCCAATTTCCAGGGCTTCGGCGCAACCGTCGCCAATGCCGACGGCGCCTGGCGGTTCCGCACCATCCGCCCGGTTCCCTACCCGGGCCGGACGCCGCACATCCACTTCGCCGTGCTGCCGCCGGGCGGCGAGCGCTTCATCACCCAGATGTACGTGGCCGGCGAGCCGCTGAACGACCGGGACATGCTGCTGTCGCGGGTCCGCGATCCGGACGAACGGGCGCGGCTGATCGTCCCGCTCGTCGCCGCTGACGATCTGGAGCCGGGCGCCCTGAGCGGCCGGTTCGATATCGTTCTCGGCGCCGCCTGACCGGACCGGAGCCGCCGTCCTGCTTGGCGGGCAGGGGAGGGTCCCGGCGCGCCCGCTACCACCGCTGCGCCCGCCGTCCTACATTGCTGCAACAGGTGAGCGCTGGAGGATCGATGACCACGGACGCGGCCGACGGGCGAGCCTCGCCCGTGCACGAGCCGGACGACTGGAGCGCATTCATCGATGCCCTTGCGCTCGATGCCCTGGTCCCTCCTGCCTACGAGGTCTATCGGCCGGCGATCGTCGATGGCCTGATCTTCTTTCTCGAGCATCTGGGCGAGGACCGGGCATTCGCCATCCTCGCCGAACAGGCGCTGCTGCCGGCGGACGCCGGCATCAACCAGCGCGTCGTCGCCATCGCCCGCTGCTGCCCGGCGTTGCACAAGCTGGGGCAGGTGCTTGCCCGTGACCGCCGACTCTCGGCGGAGTTGCGGCAGCTCCTGCAGGGACTGGAGTCGATGCCGTCGACCCTCGGTCTCGACGAGGCGCGGGCGCTGGCGGAGGCGGAGCTTGGCCCGCTCGCCGATCTCGGCATCCGCATCGACGAGCCGCCGCTGGCCGAGGCGAGCGTCGCCGTCGTCGTGCCGTTCGAAGCAGAACGTCCCGGCGGCGAGCCGTTGCGCGGCGTGCTCAAGCTGCTCAAGCCGGGGATCGAGGCCGCCCTCGCCGACGAGCTGGAGACGTTGCAGCGCATCGGCGCGCTGCTCGACGAGCGCTGCGAGGCCTACGGCCTGCCGCGCATCGCCTATGAAGACACCTTCCGCGACGTGCGGGCGCTGCTTGCCCGCGAGATCCGCCTCGACCAGGAGCAGGCGCACATGCGGGCGGCGCGCATCGCCTGGGCGGGGCTTCCCCAGGTCGTCATCCCCGAGGTCTATCCGTTCTCGACGCCGCGGGTAACGGCGATGCAGCGGATCGACGGCGCCAAGGTCACCGACGCCGCGGCGGCGCTGCCGCGGCGCGCCCGCCGCCGTCTCGGCGATCTGATCATCCGCGCCCTGATTGCCCAGCCGGTGTGGTCGGTGGGAGAGGGAACGAGCCTGTTCCATGCCGATCCCCACGCCGGCAACCTGTTCGCCACACCGGACGGCAAGCTTGCCATCCTCGACTGGAGCCTGGTCGGGGCGCTGAGCAAGGCCGATCGCGTCGCGCTGACCCAGATCGTCATCGGCGCGCTGACCCTCGACGCAAGCCGCATCCGCGCCGCGATCGACGGACTGTCGCAGGGACGCAGCGACGGGGCCGCCCTGCAGGCGGTCATCGACGAGCGGATCGCGACCTTGCGCAACGGCGCCTTCCCCGGCATGGCCTGGGTGACTGGGCTGCTCGACGCGGCGGCGCTCCACGCCCGCTGCCGGTTCGACGGCGATCTGCTGATGTTCCGCAAGGTCTTGCAGACGCTGGAGGGGGTGGTGGCCGACGTCTCCGCCGCGGCGCGCCCGGACCGGGTGCTGGTCGTTACCGTGCTCAAGGCGCTGGCCGCCGAGTGGGGGCAGCGCCTGTGCGCGCTGCCGTTCTCGCGACACTTCGCGACGCACCTCTCCAATCTCGATCTGACCCAGCTCTGGGCTTCGGCACCGCTGATCGGCCAGCGGCAGCTCTTCCGCCTCGGGCAGCGGTCGGGACCGGTCGCCGCCCGAGGCTGACGCCCGCCGCGACCGCTATTCGCCGCGCGACGGGTCGAGGCGGCCCGCCGGCAAGCCTTGCCTCGCCAGCGTGGTGACGTCGGGCAGCGGCCAGGGGATGACGAAGCCGCCGCCGGCGACCGGACCGCTGAGAGCCTCCCGCGGCAGCACGATCTGCCGGCGCAGCAGGCCGAACAGCCGCGAGCGGCGAAGCACGACCGATGCAACCCTGCCCGAAGCGCGCTGGACGACGACGCCGGTGAGCGTCCCCAGGCGCGCGCCCGCCGTCGAGAACACCGGCGCTCCCTTCAGCAGGTCCGATCGGCCGAGGCGAACGAGATTGTCCGCAGCGACATCGGCGCCGCTGCCCGCAACGGCATCAGGCCTCGGCGCCGGCCTGCCGCGGACGGGGCGGATCAACTCAAGCGGGTCGTTGCCATCCATTTGCGTCGCATTCTCTTCAAATCAGCCGCCTGCCATGTTCTCCCACCGGCATCGGGATGTCGAGGCCCGCCGCTCAGCGGTTCTTTTCGCTGTATCGGCCGGCCAGGGGGTGATGGCCGGCGTCGGCCACCGGCGGCGAATCCGCCGCCATCGCCGCATGCCCGGCGGTCAGGTCACAAGGTTCGACGGCTTTCCGTTGACGAAATTCTCGATGTTGTCGATGAGCTGGTCGGCCAGGGTCTGCATCGCCCCGTCGCTCGCCCAGGCGACGTGTGGGGTGAGGATGAAGTTGTGCAGGTCGAGCAGCCCGAGCAGCGGGTTGCCGTCCGCCGGCGGTTCCGCCGTCAGCACGTCGAAGCCGGCGCCGGCAATCAGGCCCTCGCGCAGTGCCGTCGCCAGAGCGGCCTCGTCGACGAGGCCGCCGCGGGCGGTGTTGATCAGCAGCGGCCGGCGCCGCATTGCCCGGAACTCCGGCATGGCGATCATGTTGCGCGTCGCCGGCGTCAGCGGCGAGTGCAGGGTAATGACGTCACTGGTCTCCAGCACCTCGTCCCACGGCGTATAAAGCGGGCCGAGGCCGCTGCGGCCCTTGTGCGCGGCGAACATCGGCCGCATCCCGAGCGACCGGCCGATCTCGGCGACCCGCTGCCCGAGCACGCCCTCGCCGATGATGCCGAGGCGGCTGCCGGCGAGGTCCTGGATGGGATAATCGAAAAAGCAGAACTGCCCGCTCTCCTGCCAGCGGCCGCGCCGCACCGCCTCGCGGTAGGCGATGAGGTTGCGGCGCAGCGCGAAGATCAGCGCAAAGGTGTGTTCGGGGACGGTATTGATCGCGTAGCCGCGGATGTTGCTCACGGCGACGCCGTGGTCGCGGCACCAGCCGACATCGACGACGTCGGTGCCGGTGGCGGCGACGGCGATCAGCTGCAGCGTCGGCAGCGTGGCGAGAACCGGTCCGCGCAGCGCCACCTTGTTGGTAATGACGATGCTGGCGCCCTCCAGCCGTTCCGCCAGCTCGCCGGCTGTCGTCCGCGGATATTCGGTCCAGGTGTGCTTGAAGCCGGGATGGCGCACCTTCACCTGCGGAGCGATGGTGTCGCGGTCGAGGAAGACGATGCGGTGGCTCATTGCGGACGCCTCCTGCTGCCGGGCGGCTCTGAGCACGCTGCCCGTTGTGGCCGGCGCCTTGGCGCGAATGCGTCTTATCCGCCGGTATCGCAGTGTAGCTTCTTCCCGCCGGCCGGGCACCTGCATCGGCCGGCGCCGCGGCGCGGGACGGCGCCTCTCGCCTGATTGGCGGTGCCAGGAGGATCGACGGCGGGAAAGAAACTCCGGGGGACGCGCCGGCGGATCAGCAGCCGGGCGGGACGGCGTCGAACGCGGCGGCGTTCTCCAGCGCGGCGGCGGCCGCCAGCACCGTCTCCTCGTCGAACGGCCGGCCGATGAGCTGCAGCCCCAGCGGCAGGCCGCGGGCGCTCAGCCCTGCCGGCACCGAGATCCCCGGCAGCCCGGCGAGGCTGGTGGGCACGGTGAAGACGTCGTTGAGATACATGGTGACCGGATCGTCGGTGTTCTCGCCGATGGCGAACGCGTCCGACGGCGCCGTCGGCGTCAGGATCACGTCCACGTCTTTGAACGCCTCGGCGAAGTCGCGGGCGATCAGCGAACGAACCTTCTGCGCCTTGAGATAGTAGGCATCGTAATAGCCGGCGGACAGCACGTAGGTGCCGATCAGGATGCGCCGGCGCACCTCGGCGCCGAAGCCCTCGCCGCGGGTGTTCATGTACATCTCGTCGAGACTGTCGCCCGGCACCCGCAGGCCGAAGCGCACGCCGTCGTAGCGGGCGAGGTTGGACGACGCCTCCGCCGGCGCGATGATGTAGTAGGTGGCGAGCGCATAGCGGGTGTGCGGCAGCGAGACCTCGCGGATCTCGGCGCCGGCCTCGCGCAGCCACGCTTCGCCCTGCCGCCACAGGCCGTCGATCTCGCTGGCCATGCCGTCGATGCGGTACTCGCGCGGGATTCCCACCTTCAGCCCGCGGATGCCGCGCAGGGTGGCGGCCTCGAAGTCCGGCACCCCCACCGGCGCCGAGGTGGAATCCCTGGCGTCGTGCCCGGCCATGGCGGTCAGCATGATGGCGGCATCGCCGACGCTGCGGGTCATCGGCCCGGCCTGGTCCAGCGACGAGGCGAAGGCGACGATGCCCCAGCGCGAGCAGCGACCGTAGGTCGGCTTGATGCCGACGATGCCGCAGAACGAAGCCGGCTGGCGGATCGAGCCGCCGGTATCGGTGCCGGTGGCGCCCAGGCACAGCCGTCCCGCGACCGCCGCGGCGGAGCCGCCGGAGGAGCCGCCCGGCACCAGGTCCTTGCCGTCCAGCGGCCCCCACGGGTTCTTCACCGGCCCGAACCAGCTGGTGGTGTTGGACGAGCCCATGGCGAACTCGTCGAGGTTGGTCTTGCCCAGCATGACCGCGCCTTCGGCGCGCAGCTTGCCCGTCACCGTCGATTCGTAAGGCGGGACGAAGGTATCGAGGATGTGCGAGCCGGCGGTGGTGCGCACGCCGTCGGTGCAGAACAGGTCCTTGATGGCGAGCGGAATGCCGTCGAGCGGGCCGCGTGTTTCGCCTTTGGCGCGGCGGGCATCGGCCTCGGCGGCGCCCGCCAGCGCCACTTCCGGCGTCGTGGTGATGAAGGCGTTCAGCCCGCTGGCGTCGCCCACAGCCTGCAGGTGCGCCTCGGTCAGCTCGACCGCCGAAAACGTGCCGGCGGCGAGGCCGTCGCGCGCCGCGGCGATGGTCAGCCGGTTGAGCGCCGCCATTATTCGACGACCTTCGGCACGGCGTAATAGTCATCGATCGGCACCGGTGCATTGGACAGCACCGCACCGAGGTTGCCGCCGTCGCTGACCACGTCGGCGCGGCGCGCCAGCGTCATCTCGGCGACGCTGGTCATCGGGGCGACGCCGTCGGTGTCCACCTCGCGCAATTGCTCGATCCACTGCAAGATGGCGGAGAGCTCGGCCGCCAACGCGTCGCACTGGGCATCGTCGATGCGCAGGCGCGCGAGATAGGCGATGGTCTTGACGGTGGCGCTGTCGAGGGAGGACACGGGGGCGAGACGCTTCGTTGCCGCGAGGTTGCACGAGGGTGGGCGCCGGGAGGCGTTTTGCGGCCGGGCGCCGCGGAGGCGAGTGCCGCCGGCGCGCGGCGCCTGACACGCACGGCAGCGGAGCCTAGCAGCGGCCCCGCCCGCACGCAAGCCGGCGTAGTGTGGCTGTGGCTAGCTCGTCATCTGTCCGGATTTTGTAGCGGGTGAGTCCGGTTGGGAATCGCTCCAGGCAGGGAAGGTCGGGGGCGGCGTCAGCGTGGTCGCCAGGTGCGCAGCAGCAGCGAGTTGCCGACGACGCACACCGAGCTGAGCGCCATGGCGGCGCCGGCGAAAGCCGGACTGAGCAGCCCCGCGGCCGCCAGCGGCACGCCGATGACGTTGTAGACGAACGCCCAGAACAGGTTCTGGCGGATCTTCGCCCATGTCGCCCGCGAGATGTCGAGCGCCGCCGGCACCAGCCTCGGATCGGAGCGCATCAGCGTCACCCCGGCGGTCTCCATCGCCACGTCGGTGCCGCTGCCGACCGCGATGCCGACGTCCGCTGCTGCCAGTGCCGGGGCGTCGTTGACGCCGTCACCGACCATGGCGACGACGCGGCCGTGCCGGCGCAGCGTCTCGACCGCCGCCGCCTTGTCTTCCGGACGGACGCCGCCGCGCACGTCCTCGATGCCCAGCGCCCGGCCGACGGCGGCAGCCACCCGCTCGGCATCGCCGGACAGCACGACGGGCTGGATATGCCGCGCCTTCAGGTCGGCGATCGCCGGAGCGGCTTCCGGGCGCAGCGGGTCGGCCACCGCCGCCACACCGGCCAGCCGGTGGTCGATGGCGACCAGCACCGCCGTCCGCCCCGCCTGCTCGATCGCCGTCAGTCCGGTCATGGCCTCGGCCGTTGCGATGCCCTCGGCGTCCAGCATCGCCGTATTGCCGATGACGACGCGCCGTCCGTCCACCGTGCCGGCGACCCCCATGCCCGGCCGGGCGCGCACATCGCGGGCGCGGCCGGGAGAGATGCCGAGGGTGCCGGCGCGGGCCACGAAGGCGCGGGCCAGCGGGTGCTCGCTGCCCGCCTGCACCGCGGCGGCGGCGGCGAGCAGGTCGCGCTCGCCGGCTGCGAGTGGGGTGACGGCAACAAGCTCGGGCCGGCCGGCGGTCAGCGTGCCGGTCTTGTCGAAGATCACCGTGTCCACCCGATGCGCCCGCTCCAGCGCATCGACATCGCGGATGAGGATGCCGGCGCGGGCGGCAGCGCCGGTGCCGGAGACCAGCGCCGTCGGCGTCGCGAGGCCAAGGGCGCACGGGCAGGCGATGACCAGGACGGAGACGGCGGCGATCAGCGCGTGCTCCAGCGGCGCGCCAAAGATCAGCCAGACGGCGAAGGTGAACAGCGCCACCGCGACGACCACCGGCACGAAGATCGCGCTGACCTTGTCCACCAGCCGCTGCACCGGCGCCTTGCCGGTCTGGGCATTCTCCACCAGGTGGATGATGCGGGCGAGGGTGGTGTCGGCGCCCACCGCCGTCGCGCGGGCGCGCAGCAGGCCGTCGCCGTTGATGGCGCCGCCGGTCAGCGGATCGCCGGGGCGCTTGGCCAGCGGCAGGCTCTCGCCGGTGATCAGCGATTCATCGACTTCGCTCTCGCCGTCGATGACGCTGGCATCGACGGGGATGCGTTCGCCGGGGCGGACGACGATCACCTCACCGACCGCCACCCGGTCGATCGGCACTTCGACGACGCCGCCGTTGCGTTCCACCCGCGCCGTCTGCGGCCGCAGCGCCATCAGCTCGCGGATCGCGGCGGTGGTGCCGCGCTTGGCCCGCGCCTCCAGCCACTTGCCGAGCATCACCATGGTGAGCACCACGGCGGAGCCCTCGAAGTAGAGGTGACCGTGGGCGGCCTCGCCCCGCAGCGCGACCATGGCGATGCTGAAGCCCCAGGCGGCGGTCGTGCCCAGCGCCACCAGCAGGTCCATGTTGCCGGAAAGGTTGCGCAGCGCCCGCCAGGCGCCGCGATAGAAGCGCCAGCCGACGACGAGCTGCACCGGTGTTGCGAGGATCGCCTCGCCGAGCGGACTGAGCCGCCAGGGCAGGCCGAGCGGGTGCGCCAGCATCTGCAGGACCAGCGGGATGGTCAGTGCGGCGCTGAAGGCGAGCAGCAGCAGGTCGCGGCGCTCGCTGTGGCGCAGCGCGGCGTCGCTTTCGCTGCGCGAAGGGCCGGCGGTCGCGTCCGGTTCGCGGACGCTCGCTTCGTAGCCGGCGTCCTCCACCGCCTCGACCAGCGTCGCCGCATCGAGCGATGGCTCCCGCACGGTGACGTCCGCCCGCTCGAGGGCGAGATTGACATCCGCCGCGGCGACGCCGGGGACGCGGCGCAACGCTTTCTCGATCCGCCCGGCGCAGGCGGCGCAGGTCATGCCGCGGACATCGAGGCTGATGTGGCGATTCGCAGCAGCGGCGGCCGCGGGCGGCTGGGGCGTCGAGGCGGGCAGGGTATCGGGCATGTCCTGGCTCCGGCAGCAGGCTGATGGTGGACATCGCTTCGCTCAGTCCACCCTGCGGCTCACCGCCCGTCGCCGGGTGCCGGTGAGCAAAGCGAACCGCACCATCGTGTCGCGACGAAAGATGGGGCAGCAGCGGTGCTCGTGCAAACGCATGACTAATATTTGGGCGACGCTGCCCATTTGCGCGCTTCATGAGCGAATGTGCGTGGGCCATCACGAGTGCGTGCGCCGCCCGCGGATGGCCTGCCTGGGGGTGTGAAGGACAAGGCCGGTGCCCGTCCACCGCCGCGGCGGTGCCGCCGGTCCTTGGCCTTGATCTTGCGTAGGCGCCGGCCAGTGCCGAAGCGACCCTGTCGTACGAGGAGTTTTCCGATGAAGAAGGTCCTGGCCGCGCTCGGCGTGGTCATCATCCTGCTGTCCGCTGGTCTCGGCCAAGCGGCAGCGCAAGAAACGATCAAGGTGGGAGTCCTGCATTCGCTCTCCGGGACGATGGCAATCAGCGAGACGACGCTGAAGGACGTCATGCTGATGCTGATCGAGGATCAGAACAAGAAGGGTGGTCTGCTCGGCAAGAAGCTGGAACCGGTGGTGGTCGATCCCGCTTCCAACTGGCCGCTGTTCGCCGAGAAGGCACGCCAGTTGCTGGAGAAGGACAAGGTCGCGGTGGTGTTCGGCTGCTGGACGTCGGTGTCGCGCAAGTCGGTGCTGCCGGTGTTCGAGGAGCTCGACGGGCTGCTGTTCTATCCCGTCCAGTACGAGGGCGAGGAAAGCTCGCGCAACGTCTTCTATACCGGCGCCGCACCGAACCAGCAGGCGATTCCGGCGGTCGAATACCTGATGAGCCCGGAAGGCGGCGGCGCGCAACGCTGGGTACTGCTCGGCACCGACTACGTCTATCCCCGCACCACCAACAAGATCCTGCGCGCGTTCCTGAAGTCGAAGGGTGTCGCCGACGCCGACATCATGGAAAACTACACGCCGTTCGGCCATTCCGACTGGCAGACTATCGTCGCCGACGTCAAGAAATTCGCCTCGGCCGGCAAGAAGACGGCGGTGGTCTCGACCATCAACGGCGACGCCAACGTCCCCTTCTACAAGGAGCTGGCCAACCAGGGGATCAAGGCTGACGAGATCCCGGTGGTGGCATTTTCGGTCGGCGAAGAGGAACTGGCGGGCATCGACACGGCGCCGCTGGTCGGTCACCTCGCCGCCTGGAACTATTTCATGAGCGTCGATACCCCGGAGAACAAGCAGTTCATCAAGAACTGGCATACCTTCATCAAGAACCCCAAGCGCGTTACCAACGACCCGATGGAAGCGCACTTCATCGGCTTCAACATGTGGGTGCAGGCAGTCGAGCAGGCGGGAACCACCGACGTCGATGCCGTGCGCCAGGCGATGTACGGCCAGAAGGTGAAGAACCTGACCGGCGGCACCGCCGAGATGCACGTCAACCATCACCTGTCGAAGCCGGTGCTGATCGGCGAGATCCAGCCCAACGGCCAGTTCCAGGTGGTCTGGCAGACCAAGGGCGAGGTGGTCGGCGATGCCTGGTCCGACTTCATCCCGGAAAGCGCCAAGCTGACCGCCGACTGGACCTTCCCGTGGGTGTGCGGCAACTGCGAGAAGCCGCGCTTCGGCAACAAGCCGCCGGCGGGGCTGTAGCATGACGACGGCTGCGGCGAGCGCCGGCACGGCGCCTGTCTGCCCGCGCGGGCCTCTGGTGCGCCCGCTCGTCGCGGCCGTGCTGTGCCTCCTCCTCGCGCTCCTGGCGGTTCGCCCGGCGGGAGCGCAAGAGGCGGCGGTGGATCTGGAGCCACTGGTGCGCCAGCTCGCCGATCGCGACTTTGCCGCCAAGATCGCGGCGGTCGAGGCACTGGGCGCTACCGGCGATGCGCGCGCCGTCCCGGTCCTCGATGCCATGCTGGCCGGCCGCCTCGCCGTTCGCAGCGCCGACGGCCGGCTGGTGATTACCGAGCCGCGCGGCTCGGTGCTGCTGCTGACCGACCCGCTGGGCGGCGCCGAGCTCGGTGAGGCCGACAAGTCAGCGGTCGATTTCATCGCCGTCAACAACCGGCTGCGCGGCGTGCTGCGCGGCACCCTTGGCGGTCTCACCCTGCTGAGCGCCGAGGCGGGCCGCCGCCGCGACGCTGCCGATGCGGTGTTCCGCACCCGCGACGCGGCGCTGCTGCCGCTGCTGGAGCGGGCGGCGGCACGCGAGCACGATTCCGGCGTGAAAAGCCGGATGGACCGGGCACTGGCCGCGCTGCGGGCGCAGTCGGCGCCGGAGCCGGCCGAGCGCATCGCCGCCATCACCATCCTCGGCGGCTTTGCCGACCCCGAGGTGCGTTCGCTGCTGGCCAGCATCGCGACAGCGGACAGCGACGCCGACGTCCGCGACGCGGCGGCGAGGGCACAGCGCCACGTCGAGCAGAAACTGGCGTTGTGGGGCGTGGTCGGCAACGTCTTCCAGGGGGTCAGCCTGGGTTCGGTGCTGCTGCTCGCCGCCGTCGGCCTTGCCATCACCTTCGGCGTCATGGGCGTCATCAACATGGCGCACGGCGAGATGGTGATGCTGGGAGCGTACACCACCTACGTCGTCCAGGACCTGTTCCGCAGCTATGCGCCCGGCGCCTTCGGCCTGTCGGTGCTGGTGGCGATTCCCGCCGCCTTCCTCGTCACCGCCCTGATCGGCATCCTCATCGAACGCGGCATCATCCGCTTCCTCTACGGCCGGCCGCTGGAGACGCTGCTCGCCACCTGGGGCCTCAGCCTGGTGCTGCAGCAGGCGGTGCGCTCCATCTTCGGCCCGAGCAACCGCGAGGTCGGCAACCCGTCGTGGATGAGCGGCGCCCTCGACCTCGGCGTCCTCACCCTGACCTACAACCGCATCTGGATCATCGTCTTCAGCGTCATCGTCTTCGCCGCGCTGATGCTGCTGATCCGTGCCTCCGGGTTCGGGCTGCAGATGCGCGCGGTCACCCAGAACCGGCGGATGGCGGCGGCGATGGGCATTCGCACCGGCCGCGTCGATGCGTTGACCTTCGGCCTCGGCTCCGGCATCGCCGGCATGGCCGGCGTGGCGCTCAGCCAGATCGACAACGTCAGCCCCAACCTCGGCCAGTCCTATATCATCGACAGCTTCATGGTCGTCGTCTTCGGCGGCGTCGGCAATCTGTGGGGGACGCTGGTGGGGGCGCTGAGCCTCGGTCTCGCCAACAAGTTCCTCGAGCCCTACGCCGGCGCGGTGCTGGCGAAGATCCTCATCCTCGTCGCCATCATCCTGTTCATCCAGAAGCGGCCGCGCGGCCTGTTCGCGCTGCGCGGCCGGGCGCTGGAGGCGTAAAGCGGAGCCATGACCAGCGCCACCTCGTCCCTCGCCCCGCGCCCGCTGGCCGGTGGCCTGCTCGCCGGCAGCGGTGCCGCCGCCGTCACCATCGGCCTGCTGCTCGCTGCCGCCGTGGTGGTTCCGGTCCTCAACCTGATGGTGCCGGCCGACTCGCCGCTGCACGTGCCGACCTGGGTGCTCAGCCTCGTCGGCAAGTACCTCACCTTCGCCCTGCTGGCGCTCAGCGTCGATCTGATCTGGGGCTTCTGCGGCATCCTCAGCCTCGGCCACGGCGCCTTTTTCGCCCTCGGCGGCTATGCCATCGGCATGCACCTGATGCGCGAGATCGGCAGCCGCGGCGTCTACGGCAATCCGCTGCTGCCCGACTTCATGGTGTTCCTCAACTGGACGGAGCTGCCGTGGTACTGGCACGGCTTCGATTCCTTCCCCTTCGCGCTGCTGATGGTGGTGCTCGTCCCCGGCCTGCTCGCCTTCGTCTTCGGCTGGTTCGCCTTCCGCTCGCGGGTCACCGGCGTCTACTTCTCGATCATCAGCCAGGCTCTGACCTTCGCGCTGATGCTGGCGTTCTTCCGCAACGACATGGGCTTCGGCGGCAACAACGGCCTCACCGACTTCAAGGACGTGCTCGGCTTCGACCTGCAGGACGACCGTACCCGCGCCGCGCTGTTCGCCCTGACCGCGGTGGTCCTCGCCGCCGCGTATTTCTGCTGCCGGCTGATCATCCTCTCGCGCCTCGGCAAGGTGCTGGTGGCGATCCGCGACGCCGAGAGCCGGGTGCGCTTCCTCGGCTACCGGGTCGAGTACTACAAGCTCTTCGTCTTCGTCTTCTCGGCGATGCTGGCGGGGATCGCCGGCGCCCTCTACGTTCCGCAGGTCGGCATCATCAACCCCTCGGAGTTCGCCCCGGCCAACTCCATCGAGATCGTCATCTGGGTGGCGATCGGCGGCCGCGGCACGCTGCACGGCGCCATCCTCGGCGCGATCCTGGTCAACTACCTGAAGACCTGGTTCACCGGCGCCATTCCGGAGCTGTGGCTGTTCGCCCTGGGCGGCCTGTTCATCGCCGTTACCCTGCTGCTGCCGAAGGGCATCATCGGCCTCGGCGAGCATCTGCGGCGGCGGCGCAAGCCGCCCGCAGCGGGCGAAGCGCCGACCCTCGCCGGCGAGCCGGCGCCATGAGCACCGCCATCCACGCCCGGCCGGAGAAGCACGACACCATCCTCTACGTGGACGGCGTCTCGGTCAGCTTCGATGGCTTCAAGGCGCTGAACCGCCTCAGCCTCTACATCGTCGCCGGCGAGCTGCGGGCGATCATCGGGCCGAATGGCGCCGGCAAGACGACGATGATGGACGTCATCACCGGCAAGACCCGGCCCGACGAGGGCGAGGTCCTGTTCGACG
>JBDHSN010000013.1:0-33372 GCA_039808105.1 Rhodospirillales bacterium | reverse complement strand
GGTCATTTCGTCGGTTTCGAGGTCGACGACGGTTAACCCTCGCTGGCTGCGCCTCGGAGCCAGAGCGGATGGTCGCTGGCCAAGTTCCTCGTCGAGGACGCGAACGGATCGCCCGTCGTTGGAACATTTACAGAACGCTTCGCATAGCAATCGCTTGTTCGAAACAGTACTCAGCCGCCCGCCCTGCAACCCATTGAGAACATTGAAATCACGAGCTGGGTATTAAATTGGCGTAGTTCCCAGGTTCTGGAGAAGGGGGGCTGAAGAGAGAACTTTTGGCGCCACGATCGACCGGTGTGGTTCCCAGCCGAGTCGCCAAACCTCTTTGAAACAACGTGTTTTTCTGGCTGCCAGGTCGGAGGGGAGAGCGTTCCGCGGTGAGCGGCTGGCGGAGGGAACGTCACCGGGATCTAACCGTCTCCGTGCGCCGGGCAGACCGGCAAGTGACTGCAGATGCAAGTTCTGTACGTTGAAGATCTAGCCAATCACGACGACCCCGAGTCATGCGTCAGCATCCGCAAGGATGCCGGCGAAGCGTTGACAGGGGAACATGCGGGCAGAGTATTGAACCGCAAAAAGTTGACGTCCAGGGTGCCGACGCCGTGGAGACTAGCGGAAGGTAACACGGGCTGGGGCGCTATGGCGAGGGCCAGCCCGACCTGCGTGGTCTGAGACCTCTCGCACGCGTGGAAGCGGCGCGCCTGCGCCAGTCTCGTCGCCAGTCGCTTCGGCGCGCCGCCGCCAATATCCACCATCTCCTCGGATGCTAACTATTTCACCGCCGGGAAACCTCTACAATCGCCATCAGCTCTCCGATCCTCGGCCGTCCTCTCAAGGCAGAGTGCCGCTCGCTAGGTGTTCCGCGAAATCGACAGCCCGGTTGATCTGAACATTAAGGGAAAATGACAATGATGTGGCGGAGTCTCCGACTCGCGGCGGTGGGAACGGCTATCGTCCTGTCAGTACCGGTCGTCGCGGAGGAAATCACGGCGGGGCAGGGTCAGCTCCTCTACGAGAATCGCTGCATGTCCTGCCATGGCCGACATGGCGAACTGAAAGCTCTCGGCCGCTCCAAGCCACTTGTCGACCTTACCGAGGCGGAGGTGCTCGCCAAGCTTCAGGCAGTTCGGCAACTCTCCGCGCCGCGGACGATGCAAGACCGCATCAAGAGCGGGCTGAGCGACGACGAGGCGCGGGAGATTGCTGCATATATTGGCACTTTCGGGGGCTGAGCGCTCCCCGCCCGGTTACGCCAGTGGCGGCATCTACCGCAGAGCGGCGAGCTTCTGCTCCAGTTCCTCACGCGTCAGCGGACCGTCGATCCGCTCGTGAAGATTCCCCTGTCGGTCGATGAGGAAGGACACCGGGAATCCGACGACGTTGTAGGTCCTGGAGGTGATGGCCAGGCGATCGGACAGGAGGGGATAGCTCACCGGCTCGCGCCGCCGTGTCGCGACGACGGTCTCCACGTCCTGTCCGCCGTTGATGCCGAGGACCTCGAATCCCTCAGCCTGGTGATCACGGTACGC
The DNA here is from genome assembly GCA_039808105.1 of Rhodospirillales bacterium. Lineage (GTDB taxonomy): Bacteria > Pseudomonadota > Alphaproteobacteria > Rhodospirillales > Defluviicoccaceae > Defluviicoccus. Next base: position 31,843 of record JBDHSN010000013.1, on the reverse strand, counting down.
CGCCTCCAAGACCGGCAGTTCGGCAAGGCAGGGGCCGCAGCCGCTGATCCAGAAGTTGAGCAGGACCACTTGGCCGCGGTAGTCGGCAAGCTTGACCACGCGGCCGTCGAGATCCAGGACGGCCAGCTCCGGCGCGGCGGCGCCAGTGGTCGCGGAACCTTGGCCATCGCAAGCGGTCAACATGGCCAGCACCAGCGCGGCGACGACGGCCCTCATGCGTCTGCCCTTGCACCATCGAGCCGGCCGTGATCGAGGCGAATCACCCGGTCAGCCAGCGCCCCCATCGTCGGGTTGTGGGTGATCAGCACGATGGTGCGGCCTTCCCGATGCAACTGCTGGAAGATGCCAATCACGACGCCCTCGTTCGCCTGGTCGAGATTGCCCGTCGGTTCGTCCGCCAACAGCAGCGCCGGCTCGTTGACCAGGGCGCGGGCAATGCATACCCGTTGCTGCTCGCCACCCGACATCTGCGACGGCAGGTGGTTCCAACGGTGGCCGAGGCCGACACACTCCAGAACCGCGATTGCCTCATCGCGGTCGGCCATGCTGTGGTAATGCTGGGCCAGCATGATGTTCTCTACCGCGTTCAGGTAGGGGATGAGGTGGAACTGCTGGAACACCAAGCCGATCTTCTCGCGGCGGACGACGGCCTGCTGGGCGCTGTTCAGCGACGATGTGTCGATCCCGTCCAGCGCATAGCGTCCCTCGCTCGGCGTATCCAGGCACGACAGGATATTCAGCAGCGTCGTCTTGCCCGATCCGGATGGCCCCATGATGGCGACAAACTCACCCTCGCCGATCCGCAGGTCGATGTCTTCGAGCGCGGTCACAGCACCGAAGCGCTTGGTGAGGCTCTCCACCGCGATGATGGCCCGCGCACCGGGTACAGCGGTTTCGGCGCCGGCAAAGCCCGTCACGTCCTCCGCAGTCACGTGCATGAATCTATTCTCCTCTCAGGACGCGGGCGGGCACGATGCGCACCGCTCCGCGGATGGGCACAATGGCGGCGGTCAGCGCAGCGACCAGCGAAATGCCCAGAGTCAGCGGCGCCACGACGGGGCGAAACGTCACCCACCCGCCAAACACCGCCTGTCCAAGAATTTGCGCCAGGCCGCCGCCGAGCAGAAGGCCGGCGAGCACGCCGGCAAGACAGATGACCGCGGTCTCGAACAGGAACTGCGCCGCGACCGCAGAATTGCCGGCGCCCAGCGCCTTCTGCAGCCCGATTTCCGGCGCCCGCCGCGCCACCATGGCGGTTAAGGTGGCGTTCACGCACAAGGTGGTGATGATCAGGATGATGCCCGCCACCAATGCCATCAGCCCGTCGATCTTATCGAGAATTTGTCCATCCGACTGCGAGATCTTGCGGATCGGTTTGGCCTCGATGCCGGAGAAGCTGCGGTTGAGATCGGCGGCGAGCGCGTCCGCCTCAGCACCCTCGGCAATGATGCTGAACATGGCAAGGTCGATCCGTCCGGGCATGCCAAACAGGCGCTGCGCCAGTGGCAGGTTTATGAACATCTGCTCATCCTCGGCGTCGCCGGTATCGATGATGCCCTTGACGGTAACCCGCACCTGCACCGTCCGGTCGCGGTTGACGATGTTCACCGGCTGACCGACCTTCAGTTCCATCGCCTCCGCCAGCCGCCGGCCGACCATGGCGTTGCGGTCGTCGAACCCTACCGCCACCCAGTCGCCCTCCACTTGCCAGTAGGGGGCAATGCGCCGCAGGCCAGCGAAGTCCACGCCGACAACCACGGCGTTGCCCAAGTCGAGGCGGGCCACGCCGTAGAGATATGAACTTGCTCCCACCAGCTTGCCGGCTGGAAGAGCCGCAATGATGCGCGCCAGCATCGGCTCCGGGATGCCGCGTTCATCGCCACCGGAGGCGTCCTGGCCGACGTAGAAGTTGGCCCCGAAGGTTCGGAGCTCTTCGCTCATCTTGATCTTGACATCGAGGTAGAGGCTCATCAGCGCTGAGACCACGGCGGCACCGACTGTAATCGAGGCGAGAGCGACCAATACCTGGCCGTTGCGCACGGTCAGCGCTTTGAACACCAGCCTCAGAAACATCGCTGTCCCGGCGCGCAACGGCGGTCTACCGGCGGCCATAGAGCACCTCCGCCGGCAGCAACCGGGCGATGGCGCGCGACGGCAGAATGGAGCCGGCGAGCGCTGTCAGAATGGACACGAAGATGACCACCGGCACCGCGACAAGATTGATCCCGACCGTCTCGCCGAAGACCATCCACCCCACCACCTGCGACAGTGCCAGGCCGAAGACGCACCCCAGCAGTCCGCCGGCGGCGCCGACGAGGGCGGCCTCTCCCAGGAACACCAGGTGAATCTCCCAGCCGGCTGCGCCCAGTGCCTTCATCAGGCCGATTTCCCGCGCCCGCTCGGCTATGGTGGTGTTCATCAGCGAGGAAACGCCCATCGCCGCAGAGACAAACGCTGCCGCGGTGACAATAAGCAGGAGGAACTGAATCTTGCCGATCACAGCGCCCTCGCCCGCGGCCACCTGCCACAGCGGCCGGGCTGAGGCGTTGGCCACTGCCTCCTCGATTTGGTGGGATATTGTGCTAACGTAGGCGGTACAATACCATACGTCGTACTCGGCGGTGCTGAGCGCTTCGGTATCACGGCGTGCCCTGCTCGATAATTCGTTCTCCGGCACCGTCAGAGCGCTGACATCCACCGACTGGACCTTACCCGCTAGCCCTGTCAGGTCCTGGACGACGGCCAGCGGAGCGATGATGGCGGCGTCTTCGGCGCCGCCAGTGGATACGGTCCCGACCACCTGCAGCGACAACGGCGCCTCACCGTGACCGGGGCGGCCCATATGGAGGATCTGCCCGATGCCGATGCCGCGGGCGGCCGCCAAGCTTGCTCCGACCAATGCCTCGTCGGCTGAATCGTCGGCGGGCCAATGGCCATCTACTTTCCAGAAGGCACCACCGGTGGTCCGCACGCCGGTGCGATAGGAGTCGTCATCGGGCAGCGGCAGGTTCTTGTCGAAATAGGTACCGATCAGCGGCGTCCGGGCCGCTTCGGCTCCGTCAATGACGACCATCGTCTTCAGCGTCGGCGCCAGTCCGAGGATATTGTTGCGCCAGAAGATATCCTTGATCTTGGCAAGATCACGCTCCTCCAGGAAGTCCTGGTCGTCCAGCGGGTTGTGGACGCCGCCGCCAGCCTCGCGGAGGATACTTTCGCTCTTCGGTACGACGCGGATGTTGGCACCGTAGGACTTCAGTTCCTTGGCCATCTTGTCGCCAACGCCGACCGAAAGCTGGAACAAGGTGGTGATCAGCGACGCCGCCAAGGTGACGGTGATCACCATCAGGATCTTGCGACGCCGCCCTTCGACGAACGATTGCCGGAGCATTCGGAAGAACATGCGGTCTCACTTCCTGACGGCGAATTTGTCCGGATCGGCGCGAAAGGCGTCGTAGGACTCGCGCCCGCTGAAATAGTAGGTCTTGCCGTCGTGCTCGTAGCGGAACGGCGCCGAGCGGCTGACCACCATGTCGCCGCTCACCGGATCCTTAACGGTCCGCGCAACGACTTCAGTAAAGTAGCGCCCTCCCTTCTCGAGTTCGGCGACGTCGATGACGATGTCCCCGGCCTCCTCCACGTGGGGAAGCGGGATGGGGTTGCAGCCGCCAGCCTTGCCGATCGAGGGGACGAAGATGCGCACGTTGCAGGCGGCGCACATCACCTCGTGGCCGCTCTGGATGTAACCGCTGTCACCACAGATGGTGCAGGCGTCGAAGACCACGCCGATTTTTACATGGTCGACATCGTACCGGTTGATGAGGACGAAGCGCACACGGTGGCCATCTTCGGTGATGTAGGCGTAGCGATGGAGTTGCCCGTCGGTCACCTCGTTGATGGGGATGCGGATCATCCCGGTGTCATCCGGCGTCTTTTCCGCTGCCGGGGACAGTGTGGGCGGCAGCGAGGCGTAGAGGTCGTTGTACAGCAGCACCGCGACCAGGAAAGCCACGGCCGCTGCCGTACCACGCAACCATCTCCGTTCCGTCTGCGCCACCGCCAGGATCTTGCGCTGCGTCGACGGCTTTGTCCCGGAGATATCCGGCTGCGGCCGCCGCTTGTAGGAAAACCATGCGAGCAGGGCGAGGAGAGCCAAATGGAGGTAGATGGCGAGCGGCAGGAGCTCGGTACTCTTTGCGACGAAGGCAACTCGTCCCGAAGTAATCTCCAGGAGGCGCATCTGGAGGAGACCCAGCATGCCGCTGACCATCCAGGCAATCACCTGGAGCGCGAGGATGGCGGCAAGCAGTGCAGTCGTGGCGCCCACCCCGGCGAGGCGACCGGCGTGGGCGGTAAGCACGCCGAGAAGCCCGATCACCACAATGCCGGCCAGGATGGCGGCAAGGTTGAGCACAAGTTCGGTGTTGAGCACGGTGGTGACACTGAAACTCTGGTCGGCCACCATTTCGAGGAAGCTGAACATCGCCTGTGCGCTCAAGACCGCCACCACGACGAGGCCGCCAGGAAAGCCGGCGGCGCGCAACGGAGCGGCAGGGATGTTGCGCAGGGCCACTGCCAGAAGCACGACAAGCACGCAGGCGATGGCCATGGCGTCGAACAGCGTGCGGGTCTCGACGAGGCTTCCCCGCGGCCCAGCGCGCAGGTGGGCCTCCCATCCAGCAGCGAGGCCGAGAATGATGCACCAGAACCCGGCAACGAGTGCCCGGCGGGACAGCCGCTGCGACGACAACGCTATCAGCAGGCCGATGATGGCCGCCAACGGCACGAACGCGTGTGCCATCCCGACGAGGTAGATGACCATGACCCTCACTCTCTCCGGATCCGCGACCGCAGGTGTGTCACCCGCCTGCTGTCGCGGTGGCCCTGCCTACTTCTTGATCGGCACGTACTTGAAGTCATAGTCGACCGAGAAGCTTTGAAACCATTTGCCCACGCCAGTCGCCTGGTCGGTGTGGCGGCCGAAGCCCTGCTTTGATGGCGGATCAATATCGTAAGTCAGCTTGTAGTTGCCGGGCGCCGGCATCTTGATGTTGGCTCCGTAGTGTGGTCCGTCCTTGGCTACCATAGGCATCAGCGTACCGGTCAGAACTTTGCCGGTGTCCGTGTTCTCCAGCCGGTAGGCGACGGTGAGATACGGTATCCATTCCCCGGCACCGAAGCCCGAAGGATTGCCGCTTTCCGCGTGGATGTCCGCTTCCAGATGGATATCCGCCTGCGACGCCGGCAGGTCATGGCCGCGCGGCTCCATGTCGATCGGCGCCAGATAGACTGCGGCGATTTCCATTTGGTTGAGGCTCTTGGGTTCGCCGATCGGGTACTCCTGGAACTCTTCGGCAACCGCGGGGGCAGAGAGCACTATCGCGATGGCTGCGGCAAGTATGGAAGGCTTCATGGGGAACACTCCGTTTGGATGATGCCAGTTTGAAAACGTACCGCGGTAGAGGTCACTGGCTGCCGGCGACTGTGGCTGGCCGTCGGCGCATCAGCACCAGCCAGCTGAGCAGCGCCGCCAGGATCAACAGAGCCTGCGGCGCAACCGTCTGCCAATACGGGAAGACGCCCAGTAGCGGGACCTGAGGGAGCCAGGAAATCAGCGTGGGCTCGATTACCTTGCCCTCGACCAGCTCCATCATTCCTTTTCCGGCGAAGACGAATGCCAGTACATAAAGCAAAGCGCCGGTAATCATGAAGAACGGACGGATGGGCAGCCGAAGCGCGCCGAAGCGCATGAGGGCATAGATCACCCCAAGTATCGCGCACCCGACCGCGAACCCGATGGCGACGGCGAGAACGCCCGTGGCATCGGCGTCGATAACCAACGCCTGATAAAACAGGACTGTCTCCGCCCCTTCGCGGTAGACCGCAAGAAAGCTGGTGAACCACAGGGCCCACAGGGAACCGGACGATACCGAGTGGTCGACCTTGCCTTTGATGTAGGCCATCCATTTCTGCGCCTCGGCTTTGGAGATCAGCCAAAAGCTCATGCTGAAGAGGATCGCCGCGGCGACCAGCATAGTGACGCCCTCAAGCACCTCCTGCTTGGCCGCGGAGGCGTTCAGTAAGCCCTTCAGGAGGAAGGCAGTGACGACGCTGGCAGCGATCGCAACCAGGACGCTGTTGTGGATAACCCGCTCCTTGTCGCGGTTTCCCGTACGGGCGAGATAGGCGAGGATAGCGGTGACGATGAGCAAAGCCTCGACGCCCTCACGCAGGATGATGAGCAGGGCGTAGAGGAAGAACGCGATCGGCGACTTCCCTCCCTCCTGCAGCATGGCCACCGCCTTGTCGAGGTCGGCGGCCATCTGCGCCACCGAGGCGTCAATTTCAGCCGTCGGCGCGTTCGCCTTTATCTGTGCGATGATCCGGCTGAAATCGCCTTCCAGAGCGGTCTTGAAGGCAGCGTCGCGGGCGCCAATGCGCCCTTCCATGCCGCTCGCCTCGAAGATATCGAAGTAGGTGTCCTGAATTGCCGACACTGCCTGCGCCGGCCGGCCTTCGCCGTGCAGCGACCTCGCCTTGCCGATGGCGGCGATGATGCGCCCGGCGACTGCTTTCCAATCCTGGGCTGTCGCATGTTCTTCGGCTGGCCGCTCATCCTTCGTGCCATCGACCATGGGCACGCCTGGCAGTGTGCGGCGAAGATCCTCCACCAGGGCGAGCGTGGCGGCATGTACCGTAGGCGGCGGCTCGCCGTCGCGCACCAGAGTAATGATGCGGGCGAATTCGCTGTTAAATTCGGCATCCTTGCGTTGTGAGACGTGTCGGCGTATGGCGGTTTCCAGCAGGGAGTTCTTGTAGCCGTCGAACTGCGCCGAAATGATCAGTGCGCGCGCGTCTTCCCCCCGCCCGGCCTGATAGGCTGCCACAGCCCGATCGAGCGTTGCGGCAATGCCATCCACCACCCCGGCCCAATGGGGCTGCACCACAGGCGCGGGACCCGGCCGCTCCTCGGCCATTTGCTCGGACGGCTCGGCCTGGAGATGGACACCAGCCAGAAGCTTGGGAAGGACGCTGCGCAGTTCGCTGAGCTGCGTCGCCACCTTGGCGGCAACGGTATCCGGCGAATCGCGGCGGACGATCATCTTGCGGATGTCGCCGAACGCCGTCTCCAACTCGCTGTTCTTCCGTGCGGACACGTTGATGCGGATTGGTCCTTCCAGATTCTCGAAGACCTCGAAATAAGCCCGTTCCACCTGGGTCTTGGCGCCGTCAGCGTCGCCGGCCCGATAAAGCGTCACGCCTTCGTTGAGGAACGCCTCGATGCGGTCGACCATGCCTGCGTAGTCGGGGACGGCCGAGCCTTGTCTCGGCACCATTACGACGACGAGCAGCATCACGACGGAAACGAGGAATGGGCGCATGGAAACTTCCACTAATCGGGAAAGTTAATGGATGGTTGCTGGAAAGCGTCCTTCGGTCGGCGCGACGGTGCCGCCGCAGCTGCATCGCGCTAGTGCGTCTTATTCGCATGCCCGTGCGAATCTTGTCTATATGCCTGTGCGAATCTTGTCTATACGCCTTCTCGGCGTGGGTGCTATGCGCCGAGGTTCGCGTGTGGCCCTCGATTGGGTCAGCCAACGGCCGCTGCCTGCGGTGGTGACAGCGCCTCGATGATCCGGCACTCCGCGACCGTGCCGCAGCCGCATTGCGCGATCATGCGGTCCAGCTCCCGCCGCAGGGCGCGCAGATCGGCGATCTTGCGGTCGACTTCGGCCAGGTGTTCCTTGGCGATGGCATCGATCGCCTCGCAGGGGCGATCGCGCTCGTCGGCAAGGTCGAGCAGCGCACGCACCTGGTCGAGCGAGAAGCCGAGGTCGCGCGACCGCCGGATGAAGCTCAACCGGTTCAGATGCTCCGGCCCGTAGGCCCGATAGTTGCCGGCGGTCCGCCCCGGCGCCGGAAGCAATCCGGTCTTCTCATAGAAGCGGACGGTCTCCACCTTGGTGCTTGTCCGGCGCGCCAGTTCGCCGATTGTCAGGTAGGCTGCCATGGCCTTGACCCTATAGTTGCTACAGGGTCTATGTAAGGGTCACGTCGAATTTGTCGAGGTGACGCCGTGGCGGCTCCGATCGCTCTGAAGCTCCGCATCGAGGGGATGGACTGCGGCGCCTGTGCCGTGAAGATCGAAAATGCGATCAAGCGGTTGCCGGGCGTCGGCGAGATCGAGGTCAGCTACGGCCTGGGTTCGCTGTCCGTGACGCTGGACGAGGACCGCATCTCGCGCGCCACCCTTGAGGCGAAGGTCAAGTCACTCGGGTTCACGGCCCTGGCGCCCGGTGATCCGGCCTCCGGTGGGGTTGAGCCCGGCCTGCTTCGGGGGCGGGTGGAAGGCGCTTGGTGGTCGTCAGCAAAGGGGCGGCAGGTGCTTGCCAGCGGCATTCTGCTGGCGCTGGCCTATGGCATCTCCGATTTCGAGCCGGGCTGGTCGTTTTGGGCTTACACCGCGGCGACCCTGGTGGGTCTCGTGCCGATCGCCAGACGCGCCCTAACGGGTGCGATTTCGGGCACGCCCTTCAGCATCGAGACGTTGATGTCGGTCGCGGTGATCGGCGCCACAGCCATCGGCGAGGCCGGCGAAGCGGCCCTTGTCGTGTTCCTGTTTGCCGTGGGCGAGCTACTGGAAGGTATCGCTGCCGGACGAGCGCGGGCCGGTATCCGGGCGCTGATCGATCTCGTCCCGCGTACAGCCCGCCGCCGGCGGGGAGGCGCGATTGAGACCGTGCCGGTGGGCGAACTGGCCGTCGGCGACGTCGTGCTGGTCCGTTCCGGAGACCGCATTCCCTCAGACGGTACGGTCCTGGAAGGGGTTTCCGAAGTTGACGAGGCGCCGGTCACCGGCGAATCCGTACCTGTCGCCAAGGAGCCGGGAGCCGCGGTCTATGCCGGCAGCATCAACGCCAACGGCGAGCTACAGGTCGAGATCACTCGCACGGCGGCCGACAATACCATCGCCCGCATCATTCACATGGTCGAGGAAGCGCAAGCCGCGAAGGCGCCGACGGCGCGCTTCATCGACCGCTTCAGCCGTTGGTACACGCCCGCGGCCATGGTCGTCTCCGCGCTGGTGATTCTGGTGCCTCCGATGCTGCTCGGTGCCGACTGGTTTACCTGGGTCTATCGCGGCTTGGCGGTGCTTCTGATCGCCTGTCCATGCGCTTTGGTCATCTCCACGCCAGCGGCGATCGCCTCCGGTCTCGCGGGCGGCGCCCGGCGAGGCCTTTTGGTGAAAGGTGGCGCGGCGCTGGAGACGCTCGGCAAGGTCAAGACAATGGCCTTCGACAAGACCGGCACCTTGACGCTGGGGCAGCCGCGCGTCACCGACATCGTGATCATTGAAGAGGGCGAGTCCGAGATCCTGACCAAGGCGGCGGCGGTCGAGCGCGGCTCCGGCCACCCGCTCGGCCACGCCATCGTCGCCGAAGTAGAGCGGCGCGGACTGGAGATTCCCAGGACCTTCGGGGGCACGGTGGCGATTCCCGGCAAAGCCGTCACCAGTCGCCTCAAGTCTGGATTCGTCTCGGTCGGCTCACCCCGATATGCCGCCGAGCAGGGGCTGCTCGGCGCCATCGACCAGAACGTCGAGACGCTCGAAAGCCAGGGCAAGACGGTTGTGGTGGTCAGCGAAGGCAAGCGCGTGCTCGGCCTGATCGCTTTGCGCGACGAGCCGCGCCCCGACGCCGCCGAGGGTTTGCAGCGGCTGCGCTCGCTCGGCGTCCATGCGGTCATGCTGACCGGCGACAACACACGGACCGCGGCAGCCATCGCCAGCATGTTGGGTCTCGAAGTCCGTTCCGAGCTTCTGCCGGATGCCAAACTCGATGCGATCGCCGCCTACAGGAAGGACGCGCCGATCGGCATGGTCGGGGACGGCATCAACGACGCGCCGGCTTTGGCCGCGTCCTCGGTCGGGATCGCCATAGGCGGCGGCACCGACGTGGCGCTGGAGACGGCGGATGCCGCTCTCCTGAAGAACCGGGTGACCGGCGTCGCGGAGCTGGTCACCCTGTCGCGCGCGACGTTTGCCAACATCTGGCAGAACATGGCACTCGCGCTCGGCTTGAAGAGCGTCTTCCTCGCCGCCACGCTGGTCGGCGCCACGCCGCTCTGGATGGCGATCCTGGCCGATACCGGCGCGACGGTGCTGGTCACTGCCAATGCCTTGCGACTGCTGCGCTTCACTCATGACGCATGAGGACTCTGATCTTGTCTTTTTGGAAGCTGTTGCCTCTCGTCCTACTGGTCGCGACACCTGCCCTGGCGTACGACTATGGCATCGGTGACCTGAGCCTCGACCATCCGTGGGCGCGGGCGACGCCGCCTGTCGCACCGGTCGCCGGTGGCTATGTCACGATTGTCAATGGCGGTCGTGCGCCGGACCGGCTGCTCGCCGTCACGTCACCCATCGCCGAGCGTATCGAAGTCCATGAATCGACCACCGTCGATGGCGTAGCCCGGATGCGGCCGGTGGATGGCCTCGTGATCGCACCGGGTGAGACCATCGTGCTGAAGCCGGGCAGTCTGCACCTGATGTTCCTGAAGCCGACCGGCCCTTTGCGCCAAGGCGAGCGATTTCCCGCCACCTTCGTCTTCGAAAAGGCGGGAGCGGTCGCCGTCGAGTTCACGGTTCAGGGCATGGGAGCGAGCGATCCGGGCGATGCGGAGCATGGAGCGCCGCAACAATGAGCCGATGGCGAAGCGTCCGGATCGTTCTCTGGTCGCTCGTGGTGGTCGCCGGGATCGGCGCCGCGGCGCTGATGACGGGGATCATTCAGTCCCCCGAGCGTGCAATGCTCCAAGAAGGCTCGAGCATCGCGGTCGGCGGGCCGTTTCGGCTCACCACCCACAAGGGCGAGGTTCTGAGCGATGCCGACTTGCGCGGCCGGCCGTTCCTGGTTTTCTTCGGGTTCACCCATTGCCCGGATATCTGTCCCACCACGCTCGCCGAGCTCACGCGCCGATACGAGGCGCTCGGCGCCGCGGCGGACAAGCTGACGACGCTCCTCATCACCGTCGATCCCCAACGCGACACGCAGGAGGTTCTGGCACAATACATGGAAGCCTTTGATCCGCGGTTCATCGCGCTGCGCGGGACGCTCGCGGAGACTAAGGCGATCGCCAAGGCGTACAAAGCCTTCTTCCAGAAAGTGCCTCTGGACGGCAGCAGCTACACCATGGATCACCAAACGATCGTCTATATGATGGATCGCGCCGGCCGGTTCGTTGGCTCGCTCGACCACCACGAGAGCGAGGAGACCCAGCTCGCCAAGCTCCGCCGCCTGATTGCCGGATGAGGAAGCGAGCATCATGAGGATCGACGCCGATTGCCGCCGCGAGAGTCCCCGCAGCGTCGTGCCGCCGCCCTTAGAGCGGTTTCTGATCGGTGGGAAGCGCTGGGGATTCACAAGAGGGTGTGAATCTGATTATGGGATGGCCCGCCCCTCCCTGCGCTGTCCGATAGGATGGCGCACGTGCGTTCGGGGAGAGGAGGAGGTTATGGAGATCGCGGTTGTTGGAATTGACCTGGGCAAGAATGCCTGCAGTCTGGTGGGTCTGGATGAAGTCGGCCGGGTGGCCCTGCGTCGCTGGGTGCGGCGCGAGGGGCTGGAGCGGTTCGTTGGCGGCCTGCCGCGCTGCATCGTGGCGATGGAGGCGTGCTGCGGCGCGCACCATCTCGGGCGGATATTCGGCGCGCAGGGCAATGAGGTTCGGCTGATGTCACCGGAGTACGTACGCCCTTACGTGAAGGCGCAGAAGAACGACGACCGGGACGCCGAGGCGATCGCGGAAGCGGCGACCCGTCCGACGATGCGGTTCGTTCCGGTGAAGAGCGTGGCGCAGTCCGACGTGCAGGCGCTGCATCGGGCGCGGGAGCGACTGGTGGCGGAGCGCACGGCGTTGATCAATCATCTGCGCGCGCTGTTGCTCGAACGCGGCATCACCGCTCCGCAGGGACGCGGCAAGCTGGCGGCGGAGCTGTGCACCTTCGCCGACGAGGAGGACGACAGCCGGCTGAGCCCGCGCATCCGGCTTCTGGTCGAGGATCTGCGTCGCGAATGGCGGGCGCTCGACGAGCGGATCGCCGCCTTCGACGCGGAGTTCGTGGCCCTGGCGCGTGAAGACGCGGCGGCCCGGCGGCTGATGACGATCCCGAGCATCGGCACCATCAACGCCACGGCGCTGGCGGCGGCGGTCGGCGACGGCCGTACCTTCGGACGCGGGCGCGACATGGCAGCGTGGCTGGGGCTGACGCCGCGACAGCGGACGACCGGCGCAAACCTGGCCTGCTCGGGATCAGCAAGCGCGGCAACCGCTACCTGCGCAAGAACCTGATCCATGGCGCGCGAGCGGTGCTGCCGCGCCTCGCCGACCTGGACACGCCACTCGGGCGATGGACGCGGGCGTTGCTGGCGCGCGCGCCCAAGAACGTCGTGATCGTGGCGCTGGCCAACAAGCTGGCGCGCATCGTCTGGGCGGTTTTCGCCCACCGCTGCGCCTACGAGGTCGGGTACGCGACGGCATGAAGATCTGACGGCCGGTCACGCAATCCCGCGCTGACCGGTCGACGGTGTCTGCGGGTGGTGGAAGGAAGATGGCCTGACAGTCGAACGGCAGCCTGCAAGCCTGCAGCATTGAACGGTCCACCAAGACCGCTCTGATTATGAGGACCAGGCTGCGCGGATCTCCATCTTGGCCGGGCAACACCCGAGACCGGATACGTTGACGCAGACTGACCAGCGCCGGAAACCTAAAACACCTTGCAGACCGGGCGGGCCATACGTTCAAGATGCTGGCTGGGCAAGGAGGCCAGCATGGATGGGTCAGCCTGTCTGCGTACGCGACTGTTGGCGGCGATTGATGCGGGGATGAGCTGCCGGGCGGCGGCGGCGCGGTTCGGGGTGGCGCCTTCGACGGCAATCCGCTGGCAGGCGCAGCGGCGGGGCACCGGCAGCGTCGCACCCAAGCACCAGGATGGCGATAGGCGCTCGCGCCGCATCGAAGAGCGCCGGCGGGATATCCTCGCGCTATGCGAGGCGCGCAGGGACATCACGCTCGATGAGCTTCGCGGGCAACTCGCCGGTAAGGGCCTGGTTGTGGCAATCTCGACGCTGCACCGCTTCTTCGTGCGTCACTGCATCACGCGGAAAAAAAGATCGGCCACGCGATCGAGCAGGACCGTCCCGACGTCCTGAGACAGCGCCAGGCCTGGTTCGATGGCCAGCTCGATCTCGATCCGGAGCGCCTGGTGTTCATCGATGAGACCTGGACCGCGACCACCAAGGCACGCAGCCATGGACGCTCGCCCCACGGCGAGCGTCTGCGGATGGGCGTCCCGCACGGCCATCACAAGACGACGACGCTGATCGCCGGACTGCGCCTGAGCGGGATGGTCGCGCCGATGGTGCTCGACGGCCCCATCAACGGCGAATGGTTCGAAGCCTACGTGGCGCAAATCCTCGTCCCCGAGCTGCGCCGCGGCGACGTCGTCATCATGGACAACCTGTCCAGCCACAAGCGGGCGCCGGTGCGCCAGAGGATCGAAGCCGCCGGCGCCACCCTGCTGTTCCTGCCGCCCTACAGCCCCGACTTCAATCCGATCGAAAAGGCCTTCGCCCGCTTCAAAGCCATGCTCCGCAAGGCCGCCGAGCGAACCGTCGCCGGACTTTGGCATCTCGTCGGCAGACTCGTCGACATCTTCCAGTCTGCCCAATGCGCCAAATACTTCAACTCGTGCGGTTATGACCCAGACTGATCAGCGCTCTAGAGCATTTTCACATTGAGTATTGATATCCGGCGTGGCGGAAGAAGTTGGCGCATTCGGCGGAGGTGAAGGTGCCGAGGCGTTGCCAGAGGGCGTCGATGGTGCGGGCCGGATTTTGACGGAGGAGCGCCTTCAGTTTGCTGAAGGCGAGCTCGATCGGGTTCATGTCCGGCGAATAGGGCGGCAGGTAGAAGATCTGCGCCCCGGCTCGGGCAGGGCCTCGCGGACCGGCGTGATCTTATGCGCCGGCAGGTTGTCCAGGACGACGATGTCGCCAGGCTCGAGCGCGGGCACGAGGACGCGCTCGACGTAAGTGGGGAAGGCCGCGCCGTCCATGGCGCCGTCGAGCAGCCAGGGAGCGATGATGCCGTCGAGCCTGAGGGCGGCGACGAAGGTGATGGTTTTCCAGTGCCCGAACGGCGCCGCCCCCTTCACCCGCTCGCCGCGCGGGGCGCGCCCGTAGAGGCGGGTCATCTTGGTATTGACGCCCGTTTCATCGATGAAGACCAGTTGCGCGGGATCAATGAACGGCCGGGCCGCGTTCCACCCAGCCCTGCGCGCGGCAACGTCCGGCCGCTCCTGCTCGCTCGCTGCCAGGGGCTTTTTTGAACGTGAAGCCGAGCCGCTTCACCGCCGCCCACAGGCCGCCATTGCTCAGGCGGACGCCGTGCCGATCGCCGAGCCAGTCCTGCAGGCGGGCGAGCGTGATGTCCGGCTCCGCCCGGATCCGCGCGGCGAACGCCAACTCCTGGCGCGGCGACAGCTTGCGCGGCCGGTGCCCGCGGTTCCGGTTCGCGCTGCTGTCGCCGGTCGCCCCCTGCGGATCAGTGCCTTGTAGATATACGAGATGCTCACCTGGAACAGCGCCGCCGCCTGGCGCACCGCCATCCCGCCATCGACCGCCGCCAGCACTCGGCTGCGCAGGTCCTGCGCGTAGCTCCGCCCCCGCCGCCACATCGTCCCATACCGCATCTTGTGGATCCTGACGATACCAAATCACACATTTGCCACCTCCGGAAGCCCCCTTCAGCGATTCCAGTCAATGTGACGACGCTCTAGTCTTCGAGAGCGCGCCGAGCGTCGGCATCCTGCGGCGGTTCGGCAACGCCTATCGGTGCTACAAGGCCGAGGTCCGGTTATGGCTGTAGTAGCGTCGCGGCCCGACACCGGCGGGCCTCGGGCCGACGAAGTTGATCTTAATGATCACCGTCATCGATCAGGCGAGCCCCTGGTTGACGCCGAGAAGAACGTTGGCCGCTATACCCACTCCCAGCTTGGCGCCCAGACGATCATGAAGGGGACCGGCAACCCGACGAGCCATCCAAGGACGAACACGCTGATCCAGGTCTATTTCAACGCCGGTCTGCTTATGTCCTCGACCGGCAGCTCGGCGTTGCTCACGGTGTCACCGCGACCTCGGTGCTTATTGGTGCGTCGAACTTCTTTGAACTGGCGGTCGCTTCCGCCATCGTCCTGTTCGGTTTCCGTTCCGGCGCTGAGCTGGTGACCGTCTCGGCGTGCTCGTCGAGGTCCCCGTCATGCTCTCCGTCGTCCGCATTACCATGAAGACGAAGTCCTGGTACCAGCGATTGACGTAGGCCGTGCCCCGACTGAGCGTGTGTAGGAGCAAACGGGAGCGGCTGATCTTGCCAGCCCCGCGGACCTCGTGAGGTTGTGGCAACTGCGGTCAATGATCGGTGCAACCTGACTGTTCGAGCTGAATCGTTGCATGGTCGAGATCGTACCGCTGAACGAGTATGGTTTGCAGACTGCGCAATACCGCATTGTGATCGGCGCCTTCGACGATGGTCGGGTGCAAGGTGATAAGTGGTCGTTCAGGAGTGAGCGACCACAAATGAACGTGATGGACGTCAACCACACCCGGAACCGACTGCGTCAGGTCCTGCCGCAGGAGGCCGACGTCCAGGCCAGCGGGTGTTCCTTCCATCAGCACGTGCCAGGATTTCTTGATGAGAGTCCAAGCGCTGCGCACGATGAGGAAGGCGACCAAGACGGACAGGATCGGGTCGATGGGGGTCCAGCCGGTCAGCAGGATGACGATTGCTGCGACGATCGCAGCCGCGGAACCGAGCAGGTCACCGAGGACATGTAAAGCCGCGCCGCGAATGTTCAGGTTCTCGCGGTCGCCTTGATGCAGGATGACGAACGCGCCGATGTTCGCCGCCAAGCCCAAAAGCGCAATCACCAGCATCGGGCCGCCGAGAACCTCGCTCGGGGCAACCAGCCGTCGGGCAGCTTCGATACCAACCCATACGGCAATCCCGATCAATGTGGCTCCGTTGATCAGAGCGGCCAGCACCTGGAACCGGTGCTGGCCGTAGGAGTGCCTAGGCGTCGAGGGACGGCGACTCACCCTGAACGCGAACCATGACAGGGCGAGAGCAGCGGCGTCGGTGAGCATGTGACCGGCGTCGGCGAGTAGCGCCAGAGACCCCGAAACGATGCCGCCCACAACTTCTGCCAGCATGAAGCTGGCGGTGATGAGCAGCGCCCAGAACACTCGACGCTCGCCATCCGTCGCCGTCCCTTCCCCGGGACCGGTTTCGCCGATCTTCGGGATGCCTTTTACGTGGTCATGACCATGCGCATGCCCGTGTCCCATCGCTGATCAACTCCCCTGGTCAGGTCGCGGCCTGGCCTGCTGAAGCGTTGTTGTGGGCATCGTGGAATACGACGTCGACCACCGCATCGTTCGGCACGGGCTCCGCGAGCCGAACAGTGAAGCTCCCCGTGGCATGCCTAAACTTTGATCTCGTCTCCCAGATCAACCTTGGGTTTTCGCTGGCGATCACCTGACCGTCTGGCGACATCACCTTGACGTGCACGTGCTTGCCAGAGCGTGGATAGAACGGAGCGCCGGTGCCGTACACCTTGCCGCGGATTACGGTTTCACTCTCGTCCGGGTCTGAGTACACGGTCACATACTGCACCGATGACCCGGGTCCATCGTCAATTCGCACTTTGACCGTACCAGTTTCCGCGAGATCGGTGCGATTCGACATACAGGCGGTTAATGCAAAAGCAAAGCTGCAGATCATGGCCGTGGAGAAAAGGCGCATCGTCATCTTTCCTATTCCAGTCGTAGTCTTACTCATTCCGTAACAACCTCTTCATCGTGCACCAAAACAGGTCGATCGAGTCCGCAACTGCGCGACAACGCCGGCTGCGAGGTCGCGGTCATGGACCGCGACGCCCGGGAGCAGGTGGTCATTTGGGCTTGAACTCAAGCCACCCATCCTTCGGTACCCTTCTGGTTCGCCGATCGATCTCAAAATCGTTCCCCCTGCGGACTGTTTAGGAGCGAGAACACCTCGATCTCCTTCAGCCGCCCAGCGATCAGGCTCTGTGAGACGGGTGCCCATGTCGTCTCCAATCGCGCGGGCCCAACCGCATCGAGGATCTCCCGCGAGACCACGAACGTACCGCTGACCGTGCGGGTCAGCCGCTCCAGGCGCTCGGCCAGGTTCACGGCATCGCCGAGCACGGTGAACTCGAGCATCCGCTCGCTGCCCACGGCACCGACGAACACCTCGCCATAGTGAGCGCCGATGCCAATCTTGATCTGCGCGTCGCGTCGGCGCGCCTGCGAACTCGACCAAGCTTCGACCGCTGCGAGCACCTGCAGTCCGCACCGGATCGCGCGCTCGGCGTCGTCCGCCGCCGGCTGGAGGGCGCCGAATACGGCCAGCACCGCATCGCCGATGAACTTGTCCACCATTCCCCCGTGCTCGAAGATCACGTCGGTGACGACGCTGCGGAACTCGGCAAGCAGGTGACTGAGCTGCTCCGGGTCCATACCCCGTGCCAGTTCCGTGAACTTCCAGATATCGATGAACATGATGGCGCAGCGCTGCCGCCTGCCCGACGAAAGCTCCGAGCTAGCCTCACGCGCCAAACGCTCGGCGAGGCGAGGACTGAAAAATCGCGACAAGTTCCCGAGGCGGCGAGAATAATCGATCGAGGTCTGCAGGATTTCGTACGTACGGCGAGAGGTGGCCCATAGGGCGAGCGTCGCCAAGGCAATGATCACGAACGGAAGGATGCGCGAGTGTAGTAGCGACTGGAGCAGATGCGTTTTTTCGAGCTCGAGCGCGAACGGTGGGGCTGCCTCCGGAGCGGGCATCAACGCCATGCCGAGCGCCATTAACACGATCGTCAGCGTCCCGGCATAGGCGACCAATACCGGCCGGAAGCGCATCGAAGCATGCACGAGCACCACGAAGATCATCGCCGACGCCGGGTTGGCGAACGCCAAGTGGGGGGGAAAGTCGAGCATACGGCTGATCAGCAGGACGCTGAGGCAGACGAGAGCGACGTCGAACGTCACGTAGGCATATGGCAAGACGGGGCGGAAAACCCGCCGCCAGGCGAGCAGGAGCTCCACGATCGCGACCACGCCGTAAGCCGCGACGGTGAGGAGGGCAAACTGCTCGTGATGATGATCCACCCGGCTCGTCAGCACGAGCGCCAGGAGTGTCAAGAAGATTACCAACCGGACGATTGCGGATAGGTGCTCGCTGGCCAGTTCAGCGTCGCGCAAGAAGGCATCGGCATCGACGACCGCCCCGCTCTTCGCGCGGGATCTCGGACCGCCAAGGCAACGCGCCAGTACCAGCTGCGTGCTGGGCCGGCCAGCACTGGCGGCACTCCCTGCCTGGAGCTCAATGCGCCGAGCGAGCATGCGTTACGGCTCTCTCCCGTGACGGTTCTTCAGCGGCGACTTCATCAATGCTCTTTGCGCCGCGAACCGCGTGTAGATGGCGGAAATGATGACGAAGGCGAGGGGTGATCAGTCCGCCCACGACCACTGTTGCCAACGGTCGCTGCACCTCCCTGCCGGTCGCCGTGGTGAACACTAGCGGGACAAGGCCAATCATTACCGCTGTCCGTCATCAGCACGACCGAAACCGAAGGCAGCCACCCTCAATCGACGCTTCGTCGATCGAGCGGCCTTCTCGTACGATCTCATAATGCTTGATGGTAATCTCCGGGTGCCTGGGCATGGCCGTGCTGAGGGGCCGTGCAGCATTATTGTCGTGCGCATTCTTTCGAGTTCCATCGTCATTGCTTTGTGCGAATGCCCAGACAGGCCATCATCGCTGCTCCGCAGCGGTCACCAACCGTTGGCAGATAGATTTTAGTTTTCTGACGTGATCGCGATCGTAATTGCGACCGGAGCGAATGCGTTTCGGTCCTCCAGCAGCTTCCCTCTCGCAACGAGCCAGCAACTGCTGAAGATCTGGGGCAGCCTTCAGCCATTCATCACAAATTTCGGCCATTCGCTGCTTGTGGGCGAGCGCCGCGCCCCCAAGCACGACCGCGGCTTCGGCATCGTGTCCCCCATAGGCTTCCTGGCGGCATGCTACGACAAGCTCCTCGATGCCAGATGGCTGTGGAACCGAACTCGCGC
Source organism: Rhodospirillales bacterium (assembly GCA_039808105.1). Taxonomy (GTDB): domain Bacteria; phylum Pseudomonadota; class Alphaproteobacteria; order Rhodospirillales; family Defluviicoccaceae; genus Defluviicoccus. The sequence continues at coordinate 12,635 of JBDHSN010000013.1, read as the reverse complement.
TCGAAGATCCGGACTCCGATGCGATCGAGGGACCCGCAAGTAAGACGGTCATCAGAATTAAAGCGTAGACGTAGTGATGCATGACATTAAGCAGGTGTCTGCGATGCATTTCTTCGATGGCGAACCGATTGTAGTTCGACAGGATGAAGTGTCCGACAGTCGAAGTGATCGGTCCACTGATGACAACCGTTGCCAGCGCTCGGGCACAGCGTCACAACCTCACCTCCGTCTCTCGGTGAAATAGGCGGTAGAGCACCGGCAGCACCAGCAGGGTGAGGGCCGTAGCCGACAGGATCCCGCCGATGACTACCGTAGCCAGGGGCCTCTGCACCTCCGCACCTGCGCCGGTATTGATTGCCATGGGCAGGAAGCCCAGGCTCGCCACCAGCGCGATCATGAGTACGGGACGCAACCGCGTGAGCGCTCCTTCCATGATGGCTTGGTCGATCTCCATCCCCTGCGCCCGCAGATCGCGGATGCAAGCGACGATCACCAGGCCCGTAAGCACCGCCACGCCGGAGAGCGTGATGAAGCCGATGCCGGCGGAGATGGAAAGAGGAATGTCACGCAGCCACAGCGCGGCGACCCCACCGGTGAGGGCTAACGGCACACCGCTGAAGACCAGCGCCGCATCCTTGGCGGAGCCAAAAGTCATGAACAGCACGCCGTAGATGAGCAGCAGCGACAGCGGCACGACCACCTGCAGACGCGCAGCGGCGGAAGCGAGTTGCTCGAACGTGCCGCCGTACTCGAGCCAATAGCTCTCCGGCAGCCTGACCTCAGCCGTAATGCGTTCGCGCGCTTCGCCGACGAAGGAGCCGAGGTCGCGGCCGCGGACGTTGGCGGTTACCACGGCGCGCCGTTTGCCATTCTCGCGGCTCACCTGGTTGGGGCCCGGTGCAACCTCGAACTGGGCTACTTCGCCAAGGGCGATATAGGCCGGGCGGGCATCACCGCCGTCCACCATCCTGCCGCCGGCAGGCAGGGGCACTGGCAGGCGCTTCATCGCCTCCGTGTCCGCTCGCAGGCGCTCGGGCAGGCGCACCAGCAGGTCGAAACGCCGATCGCCCTCGAAAATCTGACCGGCCTCCTTGCCGCCGAACGCGACCTCGATCGCCTCCTGTACGTCGGCAACATTCAATCCGTAGCGAGACACCTGCTGCCGGTCGATCTTCACGGTGAGCATCGCCAAGCCCGTGATCTGCTCCACCTTCACATCAGCCGAGCCAGGGATGCTCGCCAGCACTTCAGCGATCTCCTCCCCGGTCGAGAGCAGTGTGTCCAGGTCGTCGCCAAACACCTTGACCGCCACGTCCGAACGAACGCCCGAAATTAGCTCGTTGAAGCGCATCTGGATCGGCTGGGTGAACTCGTAGTTATTGCCGGGGATTTGCTCGACCGCTTCTTGCATCGCCTTGACCAGCTCGGCCTTGGGGCGTTTCGGGTCGGGCCATTCCGACTGGGGCTTGAGCATCACGAAGTTGTCGGCCACGGAAGGTGGCATCGGGTCGGTGGCGATTTCTGCCGTACCGATCTTGGCGAAGATCTTGTCCACCTCAGGAAAGGCCTTAATGCGCCGCTCCAGCACTTCCTGCATCTCGATTGCTTGGGTGAGGCTAGTGCCCGGAACGCGCATGGCGTGTAGAGCGATGTCACCTTCGTTCAGGCTGGGCACGAACTCCGCCCCCATCCGCGTAGCAAGCAGCCCCCCTAGGGCGACGGCGACCACCGCAGCGGCGACGGTCGGCGCCCGGTTCCGCAAGACAAACTCCAGGGCCGGCCGGTACGCCTTGCGCGCCCACTGCATCGCTCGGTTCTCGTTCTCCTCGACACGGCCGGTGACGAATAGCGCGACAGCCGCCGGGACGAAGGTAACGGAGAGGATCAGGGCGCCCAGGAGTGCCACCACCACCGTAAAGGCCATCGGATGGAACATCTTTCCCTCGACGCCGGTGAGGGTGAAGATGGGAATGTTTACCAAAGCCACCACGATCACGCTCACCAGGCTCGGTCGAACGACCTCACGGGTGGCCTCGAACACCGTTTGAAAACGCTCGCCGTCCGCCAGCACCCGGCCAAGTCGTCGCTGCTCGATGGAAAGCCGGCGCAGACAGTTTTCGACGATGATCACCGCGCCATCGACAATCAGCCCGAAGTCCAGCGCCCCTAGGCTCATCAGGTTGGCGCTCACCTTGTTCCCCACCATGCCGGTGATTAGAAACAACATGGAAAGCGGAATCACTGCGGCAGTGATCAGCGCGGCACGCCAATTCCCGAGCAACGCCAGCAGTACGACCATCACCAGGACCGCACCCTCAAGCAGGTTGTTCGTCACGGTCTGGATGGTGCGCTCGACCAGGGAGGTTCGGTCGTACACCGTCTTTGCCACCACCCCCGCAGGTAGCGAGTCGTTTACTTCGGTTAGCTTGGCGGCCACCCGCTGGGACACGGTTCGACTGTTTTCGCCCATGAGCATGAATACCGTGCCCAACACCACCTCTCGGCCGTTTTCGGTGGCGGCGCCGGTACGCAGCTCCTTGCCCAGCAGTACCTCGGCCACGTCCTTGATCCGGATAGGCACTCCATCCTCGGCGCGGATGACAATGTCGCCGATCTCCTCCATCGTCGTAACCTGGCCCGGGGCGCGGATCAGGTACTGCTCTCCCCTCTTCTCGATATAGCCGGCGCCAACGTTGGCGTTGTTCTTGACGAGCGCTTCCAGCACGTCGTGAAAGGAGAGCCCATAGCCGATCAGCTTGCTCGGGTCCGGGGCAACGTGGAACTGCTTGACGTAGCCGCCGATGGTGTTGATTTCGGTCACGCCCGGGGTGTTTCGCAGCTGCGGCCGTACGATCCAGTCCTGGATGGTGCGCAGGTCCGTAGGCGTATATTCGCTGCCGTCCGGCTTTAGCGCCCCGTCCTTCGGTTCGATCGTCCACATGAAGATCTCGCCCAGGCCGGTGGCAATCGGCCCCATCGCCGGCTCCAGCCCCGGGGGCAGCTTGTCGCGCACTTCCTGGATGCGTTCGTTGACGAGTTGCCGAGCGAAATAGATGTCAGTGCCGTCCCGAAAGATAACGGTCACCTGGGACAGGCCGTAGCGCGACAGCGATCGGGTTTGCTCCAGGTCTGGCAGGCCCGCCATTGCCGTTTCGATGGGAAAGGTGATGCGCTGCTCGGTCTCGAGGGGCGAATAGCCGGGCGCCTCGGTGTTGATCTGCACCTGTACGTTGGTGATGTCGGGCACGGCGTCGATCGGCAGGCGCTGGTAATTGTAAACGCCCAGTGCGGCCATGCCCAGCACTGCCAGCACGATCAGCCAGCGTTGGTGAATTGAAAAGCGAAGGATTCGATCGAACATGCTGGCTCCTCGTTAGACGGCGTGCTCGTCCCGTTCTCCGGTGCCGATGCGCACCACTTCCGCGGCCTCACTCACTGCGATGAGCCCGTCGCCCGGAAGCCCGGTGTGGGCGTTCTGTCTGATCGCTTCGACGATCGGCGCTGCGAGTGCGTCGGAGCACCAAATGAGCAGCGCGACTCTCTTGTGCTCGTCCAAGTCCCACTCAGTGGCATGCCAGGCATGGCCGGGAGCCCGGCCACGGCCGTGACCCGTGACGCGGAGCAGCGTGAAGCCGGGGAAGTGGGGGAGCGCGTGCAGGGCGCATTCGACCTTGTTCAGCATATGAGGCTGGATGACCGCTATGATTTGTTTCATAAGGGAGCCCCTTCAGTGATCGTGGCTAGCGCCCGCCTTGGCCAGATCCGCCTTTAGGACGAAGCTGTTCGTTGCGGCGTAATTGGTGCCGGCCGGGAGACCCCTTACGACTTCCACCCAGTGGCCGTCGCTACTGCCGAGCTCCACCGGGCGGGCTTCGAAGAAGTCACCGTATCGGCCGAAGACCACCTTTCTATCGCGAAAGTCCTGCACGGCGGCCACCGACACGGCCACCGGCACGAGCTCCTCGTCCTGCACCAACTCCACAGTGACGAACAGCCCCGGCCGCCAGCTGCGGTCGGGATTTTGCAAGGTGACCCGCGCCTTCGCCGAGCGCGTCTGTTCGCCCACCAGCGAACCCACGTAGGCGACCCGGCCCTCGGCCTCCGAGTTCAGCGAGGCTGAGCGCACCGTGACTTTTTGTCCCAGCTTCACGCTGTTCAGATCCTTGGGATAGACAGTCATCTCGGCCCAGACGCTTGAGAGATCAGCGATGGTGAAAATATTCGCGTCCTCCTTAACCGCCTCACCAAGGGCCAAATGCTTCTCGATCACCACGCCATCGATAGGCGACGTAATCTCGTAAAGGGTGAGGCCATCGGTGCCGCTGCGAATGACTGCCTCATGGCTGAATCCCAGCGCGAGAAGCTTTTGCTCCAGCGTCTGATGTGCGATCTCAGCTTCTACAAGTGCGTGACGGCTGGCGAGATAATCTTGCTCGGCAGAGATTTTCTCCTGCCACAGCCGCTTCTCTCGCTCGAAGGTGATGCGCGCCAGATCCAGACGCTTGATCGTGGCGAGGTGCTCGCTCTTCAGATCCGCCAGGGTTTGGCTCTCCAGCACCGCGAGCAGGTCACCCTTCTTTACCGTGTCACCCAGGTTTTTCGTGGAACGCACGACCACTCCGGGGAGCCGCGGCACCACGTGGGCGACGCGATCTTGGTTGAACTGGATCTCACCGGATAGCTGCAAGGTTGAGCTGATCTTCGTCGGTTCAGCGCTGCGCACCTCGATGCCAGCGTTGTTAGCTGTGGCCTGGTCCATGCGCACCCGGCCCTCCTCCTGCTCGTAAGCCCAGCCGTAGGCTTGGCCCTTGCGCTCGGCAGCCAGAGCAACCTCGAACGAATGGGGCTCGATGATCTCACGGTCGCTGCGCAGGAAGTCCTTCTCCTGCTTGAACTGGATGGTCTCGGGTTGCGCACCCAAACGCTCAAGCTGGATCTGGAGCTTCACCTCGCCGGGATCGACGGGCTTGCCCTGCTCGAAGGCATAGGCGCGGAATTCCGGCGGCACGCCCTGCTCGAAGATCGTGAGCTCCAGCGCAAAGTCGCCTTGCGTGAACAACCGGCCGCCGTGTGGCCCCTTCGCGGCTTCGGCATAGGCCTCTTCGTCCGAATCTGGCCGTTCCTCTTTTACGCCAGGCCCGTCGCCGGTCGCGGAGGGCTTCACGCCCGCCAAGATGAGCCAGCCCAATACGACACCAACCGCCAGGATGCCGGCGGTGACCCAGAAGGTTCTGTTCTTCATCATCGGCCCTAATCCCTTCCGCTTGCCCAATATGGCTGGCGGCTTCATGGCTTAGACTGCTGCGGCGCGTCCGTGGGATGCGCGATCAGCCGTTCAAGATCAGCTTGCGCTTTTGCCAGTTCCGCTCGGGCGGCCACGCCCTGCACTTGCGCCTCGAACAGCGTGCGCTGTGCATCCAGCAGATCGATCAGGCTGAATTTCCCGGCCTGATACCCAGTCGTAGTCGCGCGGAACACCGACTGGGCCGATGGGATGATGCGGTCGTCGAGGCTTAGCACCGAGATCTCTGCGCGCTTCAGCGCGTTATAGGCAGTCTGGAAGTCCGCCTTTTGCCGGGCGAGAAACGCCGCCTTTCGGCGTTCTGCTTCGTTACGGCGAGCGACGGCGGCTGCGATGGCGCCCTGGTTCCGGTCGAAGACCGGCAACGGCACGGACAGTCCTGCAACCAAGGCGTTGTCGTCGTTCTCGGCAAAGTGACGAACGCCCAAGCTCGCGGTCACGTCGGGAAACGCAGTCGCTCGGGCGAGGGCGAACTCGGCGTCGCGCAACGCGATCTCGTCGGCCCATCGTGCGGCTTCTGGCGCCTGCGCAAGCAGCGGCTCAGCGGCGCGGGGGTCCGGTACTTCGACCTCCTGCTTGTCGTGCACGGCAGTCCAGCCGCCAAGCGGGTCCATATCGCCCCACAACGCAGCGAGTGCGGCGCGGGCCGTTGCCAGCTCCTGGTCGGCGCGAAGGGCCTCTGCTCGTGCCGAGGCCTTTACTACCTCGATGCGTGTCGCCTCGACCGGCGAGACCTTGCCTGCCTGAACGCGCGCTCCCACTGCGCCTGCCAGATCATCCGCCAACCGCGCCAGTTCTGCCGTCAGCTCCATGTTTCGCTGAGCCGCGACCAGATCGGCATAGGCTTTCCGCGTCGACGTAATTAGATCGAGCCGGGTCGTCTCGTATTCCCAGCCGGCCAGACGCCTCTCGTAATCCGCCGCCGTCGCCCGGCTTCGCACCTTGCCGGAAAAGTCAAGGGGTTGCGCAACGGACATGGTATACTCGGTGGTCTCGAAGCTTTTCCTATCGCCGGTGCCGCCGAAGTTCTCAGCCTCGCCAAGCAGCTCAGGGTTGAGCCACAGTGATGCTTGCCGCGCATCGGCTTCCTTGGCGCGAACCGCTTCGGCAGCCGCCGTCAAGTCGGGGCTGTTTGCCAGCACCCGTTCGATTGCTACATCGAGTGTGATGGTTTCCTCTGCGCCGACAGCGTCTATCCTGACGGTTAAGGCGGGAGAGGATGGTTGACTAGGGTGTGGGCGATCGAGCGACACACCAGGAGGGGCTCCCAATGTTCGCGGCGGTGGAAGAGAAGGCGTGCTCCGGATCGGCGAGGCACAGCCGGTGATAACCGGCGCCAACGCGCATAGAGCGACGAGCAAAGGTCGCGGCATGAGAGTCTCTGTCCTGACACAGTAAGAGCGGCGCGAGGGCTTGCGTGGAGCCGTCGCGATCGTGAACTCCTGCTGGCCGACAGAGTCAGATCAGAAGGCGAGTTGTGCGTAGCGAGACGTGAAGTGGATCTTGGAAGTCGGCGGAGGTGCGAAGGCGAAGATCTACGGAGGTCCTCCCCCCGGTCGCCAAAGCCTCTGAGAAAAGCGGGACGATAACATCCTGGTTGGGCGGACCCGTCGGTAGTATGGTCCGAGGCATCTCGCCCCGTTTGCGGGCAACCGTTGTGTCCGCCTTAAGGGTGCGATCTGAGCACTCTGGACAGCGGAGTTCAGGGGTAGCCGAAGTTCCTTCTTCGGCTACGGAGGCCGGATGTTGGCAGTAGCCCGCCGCCCCGAATTCCACAAGGGTCCGACCGTCCGGCTCGGTGCAGAGCACCAACGAACGCACCACGTCGGGCTGGAAAACGACGTGCGCGAGCACGACCAGCAGCCCGATGAAGACGCGTATGTGAGCTCGTCGCCCGAGTGTCATGGCGACCTTCTACCTAGGGCAACTACAAGTAGTCAAGCGACCTTTAATCACTTCCAGTTGACTCTGCAGAGGTTGTAGCGGGACCTTGTGACGGAGCGTGGGAGGCCGATAGACCAAACGATAACCTCCTCACGGCGTGATCGTTATCGGTTGCACGCTCAAGAGCAGGACTCTGTCAACGCCGCTTACCGGCCGCCGCGCGGTCCCAAGACGACGAACCCTGGCTCCCAGAACGCAGATGCCCGCACCGATGACCTTCCAGCGGTCCGGTCCGGAAACCTTCGATCATCCACAGCTATGCCAGCGATGCCAGAATATAGATCCCACCGTACGCATCGGCTCGCCCAGCGGAAGTCGGCGTGGCTGTGGGTGAGCTCCCGGGGCCAACAGAGCGAGGACCGCTATCCCGGGAAGGGCAGTGTCCAGAAACTGAACAAAAAAGGAGATGGTCTGCGGTCATTGCAGGTTGCGGAAGACCGCGCTAGCGTCTTGGCGGGAGTGCCGGCTGCGATACTCTGTAAGAGGACCGCAGGCAGGGCATGTCATCGACCTTCATCAGGGAAGGTGGCGCGGCGCTGTCGCGCTCGATGAACTGTTGGGCTGCCGCGACGATGACGCTGAGTGCATCAGCCGCGCCGTCCGCTTCACCCTTTTTGGAAGTCACCTTCGATCCGTCCCGTCTGGTTGGTGACGTGGGCAAAGCACAGCACGGATCGGCTGCGCGCTTTGGCGAAGGCGTAGAGTGCCGCCGCCTCCATTTCGACCGCCAGCAGTCCCTTCTTCCGCATCGCGCTGATCGCCTCGGGCGTCTCGCAGAACGGTGCATCGGTCGTCCAGGTAGCGCCTTGCAGCACCGGGACTCCTAGGTCGTCAAACGCGCCTCGCAACATGGCGAGGAGCGCGTCGGCCGCCGCGGCGAATTTTCAAGTGTCTCGCTTCTCGTCTTTGTTTACCGAAAATCCCGTGTTCTCACCTTGATCGCTCGCAGAGATCGGTCTTGAACATGAACGTCTCGCGGCTGTGGCGCAGCGGGCCGCAAAGCCTTTGCGTTTCCTCCCGGTGCCGCGAGGTGAATGCCGTCGCCTCGCTCCTGCGGCATTGCGTCGCGATCGCCGACGCTGGCCAGTGCGCCTGACAGGTCGTGCAGCCGGGAGGCGATGAGGTGGACGACCTCGCCCTCGCGCTGGATGCGGCCATCGACCTCCAGCATGCCGGCGGTGAGAACCACGCGGCGCTGTGCCTCGAACAACTTGGGCCAGATCACCAGGTTGGCGATGCCGGTCTCGTCCTCGATGGTGACGAACAGCACGCCCCTGGCACTGCCGGGCCTCTGCCGCACCAGCACGAGACCGGCAACCCGTACCGATCGCCCGTCCCGGGATGCCATGGCATCGGCACAGGTCATCATCTTCCGGGATGCCAGATCCCGGCGCAGGAACGATAGCGGATGCTGCCGCAGCGTCAGGCCGACGTGGTTGTAATCCTCCGTTACGTCCCGGCCCGCCGTCATCGGCTTCAGTGTCACCATTGGCTCGACGATCTCCGGTATAACTGCCTGCGCGCGCGCCGCAGCCGCCGCAAATAGGGGAAGCGGCTCGTCACGCAGCGCCCGGATCGCCCAGAGCACTTCGCGCCGGGAAAGCGCGAACGCGGGCCGGAACGCATCCGCCTCGGCCAGACGGACGAGGCTCGCGATCGGGACCCGCGCCCGGCGCCACAGGTCGTCGATGCCGGAATAGGGCTGATCGGCGCGGCTAGAGATCAGCTGTGCCGCAGTGGCGTTGGCGAGGCTGTGGACCATGCGCATCCCGAGCCGGACGGCAAACCCGCCCTCGTCCAGCGGCTCCAGGGTGCAGTCCCAGCGCGAGCGGTTGACGCAGACCGGCCGGACATCGACGCCGTGGTCGCGGGCGTCACGGACGATCTGGGCAGGGGCGTAGAAGCCCATCGGCTGGGCATTGAGCAGGGCAGCGCAGAACACGTCGGGATGCCCGCACTTCATCCACGACGAGGCATAGGCGATCAGCGCGAACGAGGCGGCGTGACTTTCCGGAAAGCCGTAGCTGCCGAAGCCCTCGATCTGGCTGAACGTCCGTTCGGCGAACTCGGGCGTATAGCCGCGCGCGACCATGCCGCTGATCAGCTTGTCCTTGAAGTGACTGACGCCGCCGGTGAACTTGAAGGTCGCCATGGCGCGGCGAAGCTGGTCGGCCTCGCTGGCGGTGAAGCCGGCGCATTCGATCGCCACGCGCATCGCCTGCTCCTGGAACAGCGGCACGCCCAGCGTCTTGCCGAGCACCTTCTCCAGCGCCGGGCTGGGATATTCGACCGGCTCCTTGCCCTCGCGCCGGCGCAGATAGGGATGGACCATGTCGCCCTGGATCGGCCCCGGTCGGACGATCGCGACTTCGATGACCAGGTCGTAAAAGGTCCGCGGCTTGATCCGCGGCAGCATCGCCATCTGCGCCCGGCTCTCGATCTGGAAGACGCCGAGCGTGTCCGCCTTGCGGATCATCGCGTACGTGCGCGGATCCTCGGCCGGGATCGTCGCGAGGTCGAGGGCGATCCCCTTGTGCTCCGCCAGCAGATCGAAGGCGCGCTGCATGCAGGAGAGCATGCCGAGGGCGAGGCAATCGACCTTCATGAACTTCAGCGCGTCGATGTCGTCCTTGTCCCACTCGAGGACCTGGCGACCCTGCATCGCCGCCGGTTCGAGCGGTACCAGCTCGTCCAGGCGGTCCCGTGTCAGGACGAACCCGCCAGGATGCTGGCTAAGGTGGCGGGGCGTGCCGATCAGCTGGCGCGCAAGGTCCAGCGCCAGGCGCAGGCGGCGGTCGCCAAGGTTGAGGTTCAGCTCCTCGGCATGCTTCGGTTCGACCCCTTCCGTGCTCCATTCCCAGACCTGCGAGCACAGCATCCCGATCAGATCCGCCGACAGGCCGAGCGCCTTGCCGACGTCGCGGAGCGCGCCGCGCGCCCGGTAGCGGATGACCGTCGAGCACAGCGCCGCATGATCGCGGCCGTAGGTGTCGAACACCCATTGCATGACGATCTCGCGCCGCTCGTGCTCGAAATCGACGTCGATGTCGGGCGGCTCCTTGCGCTCCTGGCTGACGAAGCGCTCGAACAGCAGGTCGTTGCGCTCGGGATCGATCGAGGTGATGCCGAGCACGTAGCAGACCGCGGAGTTGGCCGCCGACCCCCGGCCCTGGCAGAGGATGCCGCGCGAGCGGGCGAACTGCACGATCGAATGCACGGTCAGGAAATAAGGCGCGTAGTCGAGCTCCTCGATCAGCGCCAGCTCGTGGCGCAGCAGGCGCCTGACCTCCTCGGGCACGCCCTCCGGGTAGCGCCGCTGCGCCCCCTCCCAGGTCAGCCGCGCCAGCGCCTGCTGCGGTGTGAGCCCGGGGATCGCCGCCTCTTGCGGATACTGGTAGACCAGCTCGTCGAGGCTGAAGCGGCAGCGCCCGGCGATCTCCAGCGTCCGCGCGATCGCTTCGGGATAGCCGGCGAACAGCCGGTGCATCTCCGCCGCTGACTTGAGATGCCGGTCGCCGGCTCGCTCACGCCGGAAGCCCAGGTCGTCGATGGTGCAGCCCTCGCGGATGCAGGTGACCACCTCCTGCAGGACACGCCGCGACGGATGATGAAAGAGCACGTCGCCGGTGACGACGGTGCGCACCCGCGCCGCCGCGGCGAGGTTCGAGAGGTCGTGCAGGCGAAGCTGGTCGCCTGGCCGGCGGCGGAGGCTCAGTGCCATGTAGGCCCGGACGCCAAAGATCGCCGCCGTCTGCCGGAGCTGGGCGGCGCATGCCGCATCCGCCATGTCGGGGACGAGCACGCCGATCAGGCCGTCGGCATGGAGTGCCACGTCTTCCCAGCCGAGGAGGCACTTCCCCTTGCCGCCGCGCCGCTTGCCGAGCGACAGCAGCCGGCACAGCCGGGCGTAGGCCGGCCGATCGGTGGGATAGGCCAGGAGTGAGGAGCCGTCCGCCAGATCCAGCCGGCAGCCGACGATCAGCCGGACGCCGGTTGCCTTCGCGGCCTCGTGCGCCCGGACGATGCCGGCGAGGCTGTTGCGGTCGGTGATCGCCAGCGCTTCGATGCCGCTGATCGCGGCCTGGCTGAACAGCTCCTCGCAGGAGCTGGCGCCGCGCAGGAACGAGAAGTGCGAGGCGCACTGCAGCTCGGCATATCTCATGCGAAGATGCCATGCAGGAACCAGCGCTGCGGTCCCAATGCCGGATCCGCCTCATCGTTGGTGCGGAACAGCCAGAAGCGCTGACCCGCTTCGTCCTCGACCTGGAAGTAGTCGCGCACCGCCGAGATCTCGGCATCGCCGCGGATCCACTCGCCGTGGATCCGTTCCGGCCCGTCGGCCCGCATCACCCCATGCCGGATCCGGCGCCAGGTGAATTGCACCGGCGGATGATCGGGGAGCAGCGCCAGCGTCTCGATCGCTTCCGGCGGCGACAACAGGCGCGTCGGCCGCGGCCAGTGCGGCGGCCAGCGGCCCTGGGTTGGTGCTGCGAGCGGAGCGATCTTGCACACCGAGCGTTCGGGAACGTCGCTTTCGACGGCGGCGAGACGGTAGAGATGCTGCGGGCCGATGCGGTTTGCCAGCGTATCGATCAGGCTGGCCACGTCCGGCGGTGCCGGATCACCCAGGCTCGTTGCCGCCGGCCGGTAGTCGAGCCGCTCGACGACCAACGCGGCAAGCGTTATCCGCTCGATGCCGAAGCCGGGGTCGATGGTCGCGATCCGCTCGCCGAGCAGCCGGGTCAGCCGCCTGACGTCACGCACCGGCTTGGCCGTGCCGATGCGCACGGCCTCGATGCGGTTGTCGATCCGATGGCAGAGGAGATCGAGGCGTCGCGCGCCGAGGCTGCGGTGCTCCAGCGTAAAGCAGAGGTCGGCGACGAGCAGGCCGATGTATCGGGCGATGGTCTCGGCGGTGCTAATCGGCTCGGAAAAGTTGCGCCGTGCTTCGATCCGCTCCGGGACGGCGACCGGCGTGATCGGCTCGCCGGCGCGGCCGAACGCCTGATCGAGCCGCCGGCAGACCTCTGGCCCGAAGCGCAGCGCCAGCGGTGCGCGCGGCTGCGCCGCCACTTCGCCGATCGTCTCGAAGCCCAGGCGTCGCAGCGCCTCGATTCCATCCGCCGGCAGGCGCAATGCCGCGATCGGCAGATCGGCGATCGCGGCCCCCGTCGCGTCGCTGGCGACGACCAGCGTCGGCGATGGGCGATGACGGGCGAGGGCATGCGCAGCGCCGAGCGTTCCGGCCATTGCAGCGCGCGCCTGAATGCCGGCGTCTGTCAGACGCCGGGTGAGGTCGGCGAGCATCGCCTCCTCGCCGCCGTGCAGATGCGCAGCACCGCTGGCATCGATGACCAGACCATCGGGGGGATCGGCGGCAACCACCGGC
>JBDHSN010000012.1:0-33598 GCA_039808105.1 Rhodospirillales bacterium | reverse complement strand
ATCGCCCGCGATGCGCGCGGGTTGCAGCAGCACGGCGTCGGCGTCATCGCCATCATGGCCAATGACTACCGGCGGTATCCGGACGATGCGCCGGTGAAGATGCTGGCGTTCGCGCGGGCGCACGGCTTTACCTTCCCTTATGTCGTCGACGAGACGCAGGCTGTGGCGCGGGCCTACGATGCGGTGTGCACCCCGGATTTTTTCGGCTTCAATGGCGATCTGGAGCTGCAATATCGTGGCCGGATCGACTCCTCAGGAATGCAGGCGAAGCCGGGCGCGCGGCGCGAGTTGCTGGAGGCGATGACCGCCATCGCGGCGACCGGCCAGGGGCCGCGCGAACAGTTTGCCAGCATCGGTTGCTCGATCAAGTGGCGCGAAGAGGGCTGACGGTGCGGGATGCCGCCCCGCCCGCAGATTTGTCACCGCGCCGGCGAGTGCGTATGCTGGCGACTTCCGACAAGCCGGCAAGTGGCGCCGCAACCTCCGGAACGGGTCAATGAGCAATCTGTCACAAGAGAGCCTGCTGCGCGAAATCGACGAAGACCTCCGCCGGGAGCGCTATGGCGAGCTGTGGCGGCGGTACGGCGTCTTCATTGTCGCGGCCATCATCGTGTTGCTGATCGGGATTGCCGGCTACCAGTTCTGGCAACATCGGACCCGTTCGATGCAAGAGGACGGCTCGGCGCGGTTTGTCGCCGCCATGGCCCTGGCGCAGACCGACCGGGCGGCTGCCGAGCGCGACCTGGCGGCGGTGGCGCAGGGCGGACCGGCCGGCTTGGCGGTGCTGGCGGGGCTGCGCCAGGCGGTGCTTCTTGCCGAGGGTGGCGATGTCCAGGCGGCGCGGGCGGCGTACCAGCAGGTGCAGCGGACGGCGGGCAATACGCTGTACCGCGACCTGGCGGTGGTCCGGGAGGCGATGCTGGCGCTGCAGGCCGAGGCGGTGCCGCCTGATGCCGATGCCATTGCGGCGAAGCTGGAGCCGCTCAAGGCGACCTCCAACCCCTGGCACTTTTCGGCTCGGGAGCTGAGCGCGGTCCTCGCCGCGCGCACCGGCCGGATCGGCGAGGCGCGCACGTTGCTGAGCGAACTCGCCGGCGACCAGCAGGTGCCGCCCGACATGCGCGAGCGGGCGCAGCAACTGCTGACGCAGTTGCCCGAAAGCTGACGGCGCCGGATCGGGTCGAGGAAAGCCAATCAACAGTTGACGGGAATGGGGCGAATGCGACGGCACTGGTGGATGGCCGCGCCTGCGATTGTGTTGCTGCTCGGCGGCTGCGGCGTCTGGTTTGGCGAGGCGGACAAGCCGCCGCTGCCGGGTGAGCGCGTTTCCGTCCTGCAGGAGCAGCCCGGCCCGACCGCCGATCCGCAGGCGCTTAGCGAGCCGATCGTGTTGCCGCCGCCGCGGCTCAACCCCAGCTGGTCGCAGGCCGGCGGCGATCCGACCCACGTCATGCAGTCGCTGCAGGCGGGCCCCGTCGGCCGGCCGCTGTGGCAGGCCGATATCGGCGCCGGTGTTGACTCGTCGCGGCCGGTGATGCCGTCGCCGATCGTCGCCGAGGGTCGCGTCTTCACCATGGATGCCGAAAATGTCGTCAGCGCGTTCGATGCGCGCACCGGCAAGCAGTTGTGGGAGAACGACCTGGCCCGGGGGGAGGAGGACGACGACGCTGCGCCCGGCGGCATCGCCTGGGACGGCGGCCGCGTCTTCGCCACCACCGGCTTCGGCAAGGTGTTCGCCCTCGACGCCGCCTCCGGCAAGCGGGTGTGGCGCCGCGCCTTCGGCATGCCGATGCATATCCCGCCGACCGCGAGCGACGGACGGGTGTTCGTCGTCAACGTCGAGAACCAGTTGCGGGCCCTGTCCGCCGCGGACGGCAGCGATCTGTGGCCGCCCTACCAGGCCCTCGCCGAGACCGCCCGGCTGCTGGGGGGTGCCAACCCGGCGACGATCGGCCCGGTTGCGGTGGTGCCGTTTTCCTCGGGCGAGCTGGTGACGTTGCGGACCGACACCGGCCGCTCGCTGTGGGCGGACTCGCTGGCGCCAGCCCGCCGGACCGATGAGCTGTCATCACTGGCGCAGATCAAGGCGCGGCCGGCGATCGACGGTGGCCGGGTCTATGCCATCAGTGTCGGCGGCATCCTCGCCTCCTTCGATCTGCGCAGCGGCCAGCGGTTGTGGGATCGCGAGATCGGTGGGCAGCAGAGTCCCTGGGTTGCCGGCCGGCAGATCTACCAGATCAGCAATTCCAGCGACGTCGTCTGCGTGTCGACGGACAGCGGGCGGGTCCACTGGGTAACCCGGCTGCCGGCGTTCAAGAACGAAAAGGAGCGGACGGAGCCGATCCTGTGGTCCGGACCGGTGCTGGCTGGCGACCGCCTGCTGGTGACGTCCACCGATGGCCGGCTGCTGACCCTGTCGGCGCGCGACGGCAGCATCATCGATCGCCGCGAGATCGGCAGCGGTTTCAGCACGGCTCCGGTGATCGCCGATGGGACCGTCTACCTGCTCGACGACGACGGCGAGCTGTCTGCCTATCGCTGAGGCAGCCATGGCCCGTTCGGTCGGCCGGGGCAATGACGATGAAGCGGCAGGATGGCCGGTCGTTGCCATCGTCGGGCGCCCGAACGTCGGGAAGTCGACCCTGTTCAACCGGCTGGTGGGCCGGCGGCAGGCGATCGTCGATGATACCCCGGGGGTAACCCGCGACCGCCGGGAGGGCCTCGCCCGGCTCGCCGATCTTTCCTTCCGGGTGGTCGATACGGCAGGGTTCGAGGACGCCCGCGGCGACGTGCTGGCGGCACGGATGCAGCGGCAGACGGCGGCGGCGCTGGAGGAAGCCGACGTCGTGCTGTTCGTCGTCGATGTCCGGGCCGGGGTGACGCCGCTCGACCGCACGTTCGCCGGACTGCTGCGGCGCGGCGGCCGGCCGGTCGTCCTGCTCGCCAACAAATGCGAGGGCCGGGCGGCGGCGGCCGGTGTCGCCGAGACCTTCGAGCTGGGGCTCGGGCCGGCGAT
Source organism: Rhodospirillales bacterium (assembly GCA_039808105.1). Classification (GTDB taxonomy): domain Bacteria; phylum Pseudomonadota; class Alphaproteobacteria; order Rhodospirillales; family Defluviicoccaceae; genus Defluviicoccus. Next base: position 30,582 of record JBDHSN010000012.1, on the reverse strand, counting down.
CCCGATCTCGGCCGAGCATGGCGACGGGCTGGCGTTGCTGTACGAGGCCGTGCAGCCGCTATGGGACGCGGCGCGCGGGAGAGAGGCGCCGGCGGCCGGTGCGGATGGACCTGCGGCTGACGACGAGCCGACCGCCGCGACGCCGGAACATGCGGCCGCGCCGGCGCCGGCTGCGGCGGCGGCACCGGTGCAGCTTGCCGTGGTCGGCCGGCCGAACGTCGGCAAATCGACCTTGATCAACCGCCTGATCGGACGCGATCGCCTGGTCACCGGTCCGGAAGCCGGGATCACCCGCGACGCCATCGCCATCGACTGGAGCAGCGAGGCCGGCAGGTTCCGGCTGTTCGATACCGCTGGCTTGCGGCGCCGTGCCCGCGTCGACGACCGGCTTGAGCAGCTTGCCGGCGCCGAGACCATCCGCGCCATCCGCTTTGCGCAGGTTGTGCTGATCGTCATCGACGCCACCACCGGGCTGGAGCGGCAGGATCTGGCGATCGCCGATCTGGTCGTCGAGGAGGGGCGCGCGCCGCTGATCGTCGTCAACAAAAGCGACCTGGTCGAGGATCGCACGGCCGCTGCGGCCTTGCTCGCCCGCCGGCTGGAGGAATCCCTGCCGCAGCTGCGTGGAACCCAGCCCCTCTGGCTGTCGGGACTGACCGGCCACGGCGTAGGTGCACTGCTGCCGGCGGTGATGCGCCTGCATCGGCAGTGGAGCCGCCGGCTGCCGACGCCGCAGCTCAACCGCTGGCTCGCGGCGGCGGTGGGACGGACGCCGCCGCCCACCGCGCAGGGACGACCGGTGCGCCTGCGCTACATGGCGCAGACGAATACGCGTCCGCCGACCTTCGTGCTGTTTGCCAACCGCCCGGAAGCGGTTGCGGAATCCTACCTGCGCTACCTCGGCAATGCCCTGCGCGACGACTTTGGCCTCGACGGGGTGCCGTTGCGGCTGAGCGTGCGCCGGACCCGCAATCCCTACAAGGCTGGGTAGCGGCCGGCGACGGCGACGCCGTCGGCCACCCTCCGGTCCGCCGTCCGGGTCATCCCCCGGCTGGTCGGCGGCGGCGTGCGCGGCTCCTCGTCGGGCATCGGCCGCCTGCCGGGACAGCCAGCTGCCGACGACCCGCGACATGCCCACCATGGCGCCGAACAGGAACCACTGCTGGCCGATGAAGAAGGAGAAGGTGGCGATCGCGTCGAGCACGAAGATCAGTGCGAAGGCGGCGAGGAAGCCGAAGGTGAGGGCTTGCAACTCCGCCGCGTCGGTGGCGGCAGCAGGCGGCAGCACGTGCTGGCGCCGGTGGTTCGACAGCGACCACAACGCGGCCAGCGGCCGGGCGACGCCGGTCAGCAGATAAAGGGCAAAAATGGCGAAGCCGACCACCCCGACGCTGGAGAGCATCTTGAATAGGAAGTCGTGGACGGTGGCAACCGCGCCGCCGGCGTACCACCCCCAGCCGTGGCCGAAGAAGGGGGCAGAGGTGAAGGCATGATAGCCTTGTGCCATTGACCACAGCCGGTAGTCGAAGGAGCCGCTTTCCGACTTGTCGACGGTGACCGACAGCACCGCCTGCAGTACCCGCGGAAAGCTGAGCAGGACGACGGCGACACCGGCGCCGATGATCGTCATCAGCGGCAGGAGCCGGCGGGCATAGAGGACGACCGCGGCCATCCCGGCGAGGACGAGGCCGAGATAACCGATGGTCGAGGTGCTCAACAGCACCGCCGCGGCGAAAAGAACGAAGCAACCCTTGAGCAGCCGCTTCGGACCGACGCCATTGCCCAGCAGCACGATGATGAACAGCAGCGCCGGGCAGAGGAAGCGCGCGAAGTACGACGGCTCCAGCGTCACCGAACTCATGCGATAGACAGTAAAACCGACATTTTTCAAGATTTCGTCAGAATTAACCCCCTTGCTGATGCTGTTATTGAAGATGTCGTCGGGAAAGTGGATGCCGGTATTCAGGCAGATCCACTGCAGGATTCCCCACGATGCAACGAAGATCCCGCTTGCCAGGTAGGCGAGCGCGAGCCGCCGCGCCGTTGTCGGTGTCTCGATGCTGTGGGCCAGAGCCCAGGTGACGAGCAGGCCCATCACCAGGATCGCCGTCTGCAACATGACGGTGGCGGTAACGCCGCGCACGGCGGCCGCAGCGAACAGCCACCCCAGCAGGAAGACGATGAATGTCGTCATCCAGAAGAACGGACAGGCGAGGTCGAGCGCGGCTTCGTTGATCCCCTGCTTCAGCCAGGCAGCGCCCACGGTGGCGATCAACAGACCGCCGAAAAAATGATACGGCGTGATGCTGAAGGTAAATGAGGGAATATTAATAATAGCCGTCGCAGAGAATGGAATGAAAAAGGTAAAAATAACCAGGAGCGGGTTGGCGACCAGCCGAGACAGGACGATAGCCAAAACAATGATGACGCACCCGGTCAGCGTCAACATTGTGGTACCTGCTGGCGGGGCATATGTGTTTGCATCACCGGGCGATAATGCATGCGCGGAAAGATGCAGATAGAAAAGAAGATAGGTTGTACGGCTGGATGCCCGCCCGACACATCAGCCAATTTAGGCTCTATTTGGGGTATAAACCCCACGTTTGGCCGCATGATGTTATGAAGTCCCACCCAAGTCTTCGCGACACCCCCGTCAACTGACGCGACCATTAGCAAATCGACCGCAGCAAGTCAACCAATGCGCGAATATCGTGTATGGGTTAATCAACTATAAGAATTGCAACACCTGGGGTGTTTTTGCTGCGCATGCAGCATGGCGGCAGTTGTCCGAACGCCGTTCGACTGGTGAACGGCGCCAGGGAGGACGATGCCGGCAGGGGTGGCAGCGGGCCTTTTAACGTCAAAATCAGCGGGTTAATGCGGATGCGAAGCAGAAGCACCCGCCAGACCTGTTTCTCTTGAAAGGCCCGGCGGAATGATTATTGTACAAACTCCAATTCGCGCGCGAGCGGGACAGACTTCTAACAAAAAGTTGCACCTCGACCCGAAAAGCCGTCTGCCGTGAAGCCGGTAGCGGGGGGCGGGGGTGACGGCCATTCAACCAGTGCGAGGGACTGAAATGACTTCGACCGGACGCGACCTTACAAAGAATCCGAAACTGTTGGCCTGGGTGGACGAGTGGGTCGCCCTGTGCAAGCCAGACAAGGTCCACTGGTGTGACGGCTCGCAGGAAGAGTACGACGCCCTGTGCGAAGAGATGGTGCAGAGCGGCACCTTCATCCGGCTGAATCCGGAGAAGCGGCCGAACAGCTATCTCGCCCGCTCGCACCCCTCGGACGTCGCCCGTGTCGAGGACCGCACCTACATCTGCTCGAAGACCAAGGAAGAGGCCGGTCCGACCAATAACTGGGAAGACGCGGAGAAGATGAAGGGCATCCTCCGCGGCCAGTTCGACGGTTGCATGCGCGGCCGCACCCTCTACGTCATTCCGTTCAGCATGGGGCCGCTCGGCTCGCCCATCGCCAAGATCGGCGTGCAGATCAGCGACAGCGCCTACGTCGCCACCAACATGCGGATCATGACCCGCATGGGACAAGCGGTCCTCGACATCCTCGGTGACGAGGATTTCATCCCGTGCGTGCACTCGATCGGCGCGCCGCTGGAGCCGGGCCAGAAGGACGTGGCGTGGCCGTGCGAGCCGGACATCAGCCGCAAGTACATCTGCCACTTCCCCGAAACCCGTGAGATCTGGTCGTACGGCTCGGGCTACGGCGGCAACGCCCTGCTCGGCAAGAAGTGCCTGGCGCTGCGCATCGCCTCGACGATGGCGCGCGACGAGGGCTGGCTCGCCGAGCACATGCTGATCCTCGGCCTGGAATCGCCGCAGGGTGAGAAGACCTATGTCACCGCCGCCTTCCCGTCGGCGTGCGGCAAGACCAACCTCGCCATGATCCTGCCGCCGGACGGCTTCGAGGGCTGGAAGGCGTACACCGTCGGCGACGACATCGCCTGGATCAAGCCGGGGCCGGACGGCACGCTGCGCGCCATCAACCCCGAGTACGGCTTCTTCGGCGTCGCCCCGGGCACGTCGTACGACTCCAACCCGATGGCGATGGAGACGATGAAGCCCGGCAACTGCATCTTCACCAACGTCGTGCTGACCGACGACGGCGACGTCTGGTGGGAGGGCATGGGCCCGGCACCGAAGCACGGCATCGACTGGAAGGGCAACGACTGGACGCCGGAGTCCGGCACTCCCGGCGCGCATCCGAACGCCCGCTTCACCGCCCCGGCCGGGCAGTGCCCGACGATCGACCCGGCGTGGGAAGATCCCGCCGGCGTGCCGGTGTCGGCCTTCCTGTTCGGCGGCCGGCTGTCGAAGACCTTCCCGCTGGTCTACGAGGCGCGCGACTGGAACCACGGCGTGTTCATGGCGGCGACCATGGGCTCCGAGGCGACGGCGGCAGCCATCGGCCAGGCGGCGATCCGCCGCGATCCGTTCGCCATGCTGCCGTTCATCGGCTACAACATGGCGGACTATTGGGGCCACTGGATCAAGTTTGGCCAGCGCACCGACATCAAGCTGCCGAACATCTTCCGGGTGAACTGGTTCCGCAAGGACGAGAACGGCAAGTTCATCTGGCCCGGCTACGGCCAGAACATGCGCGTGCTCAAGTGGATCGTCGATCGCGTGCGCGGCCGCGCCGGCGCCGTGGAGAGCCCGTTCGGGATGATGCCGACCTACGAGGACATCACCTGGGCCGGCCTCGACTTCTCCAAGGACAAGTACCTGAAGATCATGAACATCAGCCGCGAAGGCGCGATGGCCGAGGCGGAGGAGATCAAGTCCTACTTCGCCACCTTCGGCAGCCATCTGCCGGCGGAACTGGAAGCTCAGCGCCAGGCTCTGGCAGACCGCGCCGGCAAGGCGCCGCAGGTGTGGAGCATGGCCGGCTAAGCGCGCCGTCCAGCGACAGCTAGCGTCCGCGAAGGGCCGGCCCGAAGGGGCCGGCCCTTTTTGCTTGGTGCGCCCAGCATGGGCGCACTCTTGCGGGTGCAAGTCCCGCCGTAAGCTGGTCACGGCGAACGAAGCGAAGCGCAACTGCACAAGGGCGACCGAGTGTGGGGAGGAAGCGTGGAGCGAAGCCGCGGGCCGATGAACAAGAACCGGATAAAAGGCGCTGTCGACCAGGGCGAGCGGGCCATGAACCGCGAAGCTCTTGTGACCAAGGAGAGGCGGCGTAGATCCGGCGGCCGTGCGGTGAAGGAGTGCGTTCTTACCTGGGGAGATCTCGTCTCACGGCCGAAAGGCCGACGGTGTCGAGCCGGAACGAGAAGTCAGCCGAGGCCGTAGTAGGTGGCGGGAAACCGTCACCGAAGGGCCGAACGAGGAGGAGTGCTCAACGGCATGGCGATGCGGCGTGTATCGCGTCAGATGCCCGCGTCAGCGGGGCGGCCCGAGGCCGGGCGCGGTGAAGCCGCGCGCGGTCCGGACAGCGACGAAACACACCGCCCGCGTCATGAATCGTGGAACACGGGGCCGGGGCTGCTGATGGCGGCTCTGGCGAGAGAGAACCTGCTTCAGGCCTGGAAACGGGTGCGGGCCAACAAGGGCAAGGCGGGCGTGGACGGGCTGGACATCGACCAGACCGCCGCGCATCTGCGTACCGCGTGGCCCGTCATCCGGGACCAGCTGTTGTCGGGAACGTACCGGCCGATGCCGGTGCGGCGTGTCGCGATCCCGAAACCTGGGGGAGGCAAGCGTGAACTCGGCATCCCGACGGTGACGGATCGGCTGATCCAGCAAGCCCTGCTTCAGGTGCTGCAACCCATCCTTGACCCAACCTTCAGCGAACACAGCCACGGCTTCCGGCCGGGCCGAAGCGCGCACGGCGGCGTCCTCGCGGCGCAATCGCACGTGCAAGCGGGTTTCCGGATCGTCGTGGACGTGGACCTGGAGAAGTTCTTCGATCGGGTCAACCACGACATTCTCATGGACCGCTTCCGGAAACGGATCGGCGATGCCGGCGTCATGCGGCTGATCCGCGCCTATCTGAACAGCGGGATCATGGCCGATGGCGTGGTCCAGGAGCGGGTGATGGGGACGCCGCAAGGCGGTCCTCTGTCGCCGCTGCTGGCGAATGTCCTGCTCGATGAGGTGGACAAGGAACTGGAACGCCGGGGCCACCGCTTCGTGCGCTACGCGGACGACGCGAACGTCTATGTTCGCAGCCGCAAGGCGGGCGAGCGGGTCATGGCCCTGCTACGGCGGCTGTATGGCAAGCTGCGTCTGACGGTCAACGAGACCAAGAGCGCGGTGGCCAGCGTGTTTGGCCGTAAGTTCCTGGGCTACAGCTTCTGGGTCGCGCCCGGGGGCGTTGTCAAACGCAAGGTGGCGGTCAAACCGCTGGCGGCGTTCAAACAACAAATCCGGTGGCGAACCCGCCGGTCCGGCGGGCGGAGCCTGGCGGACGTGGTGGAGCGGCTGCGGCCCTATGTTCTGGGATGGAAGGCTTACTTCCGGTTGGCGCAAACACCTGGGGTCTGGCGGACGCTGGACCAGTGGATGCGGCACCGGCTGCGAGCCGTTCAGCTCAAACAATGGAAACGCGGCAAGACCATGTACCGGGAGCTGACGGCGCTGGGCGCGAAACCCACGGTCGCGCGGCAGGTGGCGGCGAACAGCCGCCGCTGGTGGCGTAACAGTGGGATGCTGCTTCTGGCCCTGGAATGGGCCGACCGGCTGGGGATGCCGCGTCTCTCATGACCTCAACTTCTCGAACCGCCCGGTGCGGACCCGCATGCCGGGTGGTGTGGCAGGGGTGCGACCGATAAGGTCGCCCCCTATGCCGATCGCTCGGCGCATCATCCGCGGTCAGCGGCGAGAGCTTTTTGCCGCTATCGACCAGGCGATCGGAGAGTGCACACTGCCGCCATTCGGGGTCGGCGGAGGTGAAGCAATCCAGGGCGTTACACTGCCGGCATCGGGGAATACCCCCGGCTTGCGCTGCACATAAGGGGGCGCGGTGCGACGGCTCAGCCGGCCGTCCCGGCCCCCGCCGCGGCGGCTTCCTGGTGCAGCAGCCGGTCGGCGAGGCTGCGGTGGTCGGGGCGGCGGCGGCCGATGCGGCGGGCGGGCACGCCCCCGACGATATCGAACGGCTCGACGCTGGCCTTGACCAGGCTGGCGGCGCCGACGCAGGCGCTCTCGCCGATGACGACGCCGGGCAGCACCAGGCTGCCGGCGCCGAGGATGGCGTGCGTCTGCACCACCACCGGCGCGTCGACGGCGCCGCGGAAGTCGGCGGGGATGGTGGCATTGGCCATGGTCAGGCCGCTGTAGTCGTCGTTCGACGAAAAGATCGTGCAGCGGACGGAGACGGTGGCGAAGTCGGCGATCTCCACCCGTTCCTGGCCGAGGATGGCGGTGTAGGCGGAGACGTGGACGTTGCGGCCAATGCTGATGCCGGTGGGGCCGGCGGAGAGGATGCAGAAGGCATCGATGCGGGTATGATCGCCGAGGCTGATCCGCTCCGGGCGGAACAGCACGGCGCGGCGGCTGATCCTGACGTTGCGGCCGACCGATCGCAGCGACAGCTCCGCCAGCTCCTCGGGATCGAGAAAATCGCTCTTCATCGGTTCGCTCCGATACAGCGGCGCAGGACGGCGCAGACGCTGAGCACCTCCGCCCCGGTCATCTCATCGGCAATCGGCAGCGAGATGATCCGCGCGGCGATGCCGGCGGTTTCCGTCAGGTCGCCCTTGCGGCAGACCCCGGCGAAGTAGTCCTGCTCGGCGAGATGCGGGCTGAAGTAGTGGGCGGCACCGATGCCTTCCGCCGCCAGCGCCTCGATGATCGCCGGGCGGCTCATCCGGCAGTTCTCCGGCAGCAGAAGCGGGACGAACTGGTAGGCGATGCGCCGGCCGATGGTGCGCTGGAACTGGAAGCCGGGCAGGTTCTGCCGGTAGAGGGCGGCCAGCGCCTCGCGATGGCCGACCACGTTCGCGAACTCGCCGAGCTTGGCGAGGCCGAGCAGCGCCCCCACTTCGCTCAGCTTCGAGTTCAGGCCCGGCATCGTTGCCTCGCGCGGCCGCCCGAAGCCGAAATTGCCCATGGTGCGCAGGCGGGCGAGGCGCTCGGCGTCGCCGCAGTGGATGACGCCCGCCTCGCCGGTGGCGAAGGTCTTGGTGGCGTGCATGGAATAGACGACGGCATGGGGGAAGCCGGCGCCGAAGCCATGGCCGGCCTCGTCCAGCGAGCCGAGGGATGCGGCCGCATCGACGACCACGCCAATGCCGGTGTCGTGGGCGATGCGGGCGTAACGCTCCAGATCGATGCCGTTGCCGAAGCAGGCGTAGGGGACGAGGCAGGCGATCTCGCCGGCATGGGCGCGCAGCAGCGCCTCCTCGGCCGCGGCGCTGATGTTCCAGGTTTCCGGATCGATATCGCAGAGCAGCGGGGTCAATCCGGCCCACAGCACGGCGTGGCCGGTCGCGGCGAAGGTGAACGAAGGCATCAGCGCGAGGCGGCGGCCGGCGGCGTTCGCCGCCGCTTCACGGATGGCGATGATCAGGCCGGTCGTGGCGTTGTTGACGGTCAGGCAGCCCCCGCGGCCATCGAAGATCTGCTCGGTCAGCGCCTGCTCGAGGCGGCTGTTCAGCGGCCCGTAGTTGGAGTAGATGCCCGACGCCTCGAGCGCCTGCAGTTCGGCGACGAGGTGGCTCAGCCGCGGCGGCCGCGGCCGCAGGAACGGAATCCGCGCGCCCGGCGGCGCGGCGGCCGCCGGCTCGGCAATCGGAGGGGGCTCGATCGGCGAGCGATCGGCGGGCTCCAGATCCGGAGAGAGCCGCCGCTCGCTCAGGTCCCGCGTGTCATGTCTCATCCTGGTTCCCCCAAAAAGGACATATCCGCAGTCGCGACGCCCGCCGCTTCCTCGCCCCGGACCGGCGACAGCCGCCAGGACGGGCGCGCAACGAGAGATCAGGCGCTGGCATGCGTGTGCTGTCTCTCCCGCCAGGCGCCGAGCACCACGCCGGTGTAGGCGCCGGCCGCCATGGCGCCGTCGGCGTCCGCGCCGTCGGTGGCGAAGCGAAGGAGGTTGGCGAGCAGCAGGCTGCCACCGAGATCGAGGCCGTCCGCCAGCAGGCGCGACCAGCGGAAGGCGCGGGCGAGATCGCCCACCGACAGGAAGTACTCGACGAACATGTAGCGCATGAGGTTGAGGTCGGCCGCCGACCAGTTGCCGGGCGGGATCCAGTCCGGCGGTCGGACCAGCACATTGGCGAGGTCGAGGCGGGCGCCGGAGGCATCGCGGGCGGCGACGAAGCGGGCCATCATGCCGAAGGTCGTGGTGAAGGCGTTGCGCAGCGAGTCCGGCTGCAGGGCGCCGGACTCCTGCATCAGCACGTCGGGCAGGACGACGAAGTCGGTGCCGCCTGCGATGATGCGGCGAAAGAGGTCCCAGTCGCAGGAGCGGCGCAGGACGATGCTGGCGTCGTACCAGCCGTGCCGATGGAAGACGTCGCGGTGCACGAGGATGCCGCCGTTGGGGACGAGGACGGAGGATTGGGCGATCTTCGCGCGAACCTCCGCCGGGGCGGCGCCGCCGACGCGCAGGATGCTGCCGTTCTTCTGCAGCACCTCGGTGACGCCATAGAGCATCTGCGCCGCAGGATGCGCAGCCACGGCATCGGCCAGGCGCCGCAGCGCTCCCGGCAGCAGCACGCAGTCGTCGAAGGCCCAGCTGATCCATGGCCGCGCCGGATCGGCGTGCTGCAGGCAGCGGCCGAGCGAGATGGCGACGCTGTTGACGTTGCGCTCGTTGCGCACGATGCGCACGCGGCCGTCCGCCTCGGCAACCTCGTGCAGATACCCCGCAGTCCCGTCGATGCTGGCGTCGTCGCAGATGACGAATTCGAAATCGCTGAAGTCCTGCGACAGCACCGACTCGACCGCCCGGCGCAGCAGGCCGCAGGCCAGGCGCTTGTGGGTCGTCATGTGGATGGTGATCATCGGGCTAGTTCAGGAAGCGTTCGCCGTCGCGGGCGACGAAGGCGGCGTGGGCCTGCTGCTCCTGGTGATGGTACAGCAGGGGCTCATCGACGAAGCGACAGCGGGGGCGGAGCAGCTTGATCTTGCGGATGCGGTTCCAGTCCCCCGGCTCCTGCAGCCGGTAGGCGTGGATATCCCAGCGGATTCGCGTGAAATACCGGTGATAGAAAATCGAGCCGGTGGAAACCTGGCCCAGTTGCAGCCGGCCATCGCCGATGCGCCGCCACGTGCCGTCGCACTGCTCGTACCAGAAGGGGTGCCACAGGAAGTCGGCCTGGTCCTGCAGGGCGGCGGCGACGAGGGTTTCGATGCGGTGCGGCACCATCGCGTCGTCGTCATCGACGTGGGTCACGAACTGCCCTTCGCACAGCGACAGCGCGTGATTCATCGCGTTCGAGCCGGCGACAAACCAGCGGTCCAGGCCCGGGTGGGGATAGGGGCCGCGTTCCGGCAGATTGACGAACTGGATCCGCTCGTCGTTGAGCGCGGCAATGCGCTGCCCGGTATCGTCGGTGCAGTGATCGCCGACGACGATGATCTGCAGGTTGCGGTAGGTTTGCTGGCGGAGCGAGGCGAGTGCCCGCCCGACCAGCAGGTCGGCGCGATCCATGGTCGCGATGCAGACCGATACCAGCGGGGTGGCGGTGGCGAAGGCGGCCTGATAGTCGCTGGTCTCGCGGCAGGCGAGGTAGGCATCGGTCTGTTCGGTGATGCCCTCGACGCGGCCGAGGGTCCAGTCGATCCGGTTCCGCTCCAGGTTGAGCAGCCCTTCCACGCTGCTCGTCCGGGGCTCCAGCAGCAGCAGCGTCTTTACGTCCCGTTCCAGAGCCTTGACGCGCGCGCGGGTGGTCTTCGACCTGGCCCGCGTCAGGCGCTTGCGGGCCAGCCGGGCGAGGCGGCGCAGCCGCTGCGGCAGCCGGCCGACGCCCTGCATCAGCATGCGCAGCGACGAGCCACCGGCGCCGGTGGTTGCCGGCTGCTCCGCCGTTGCTTCGCCGGTCGGCAGGAACGCCGCGGTGGCAGGGGAGGCTGAGATGTCGGTTCCGGCCGGCGGGGCCGCAATGTCGTCGCCGCTGGCACCGGCGGCGGCCGCGGCCTGCAAGTTGGTGGGGCGGGCATCCAGGCGCGCCAGGCGCTGCCGCAGTTGCCGGGCGATTTCGGGGTCGGCGAGTGCGGATTGCAGGGACGATGCGGCGTTCTCATCGCCGCCGGGCAGGACGAGCAGGTCGTTGGCGCCGTCGCCGGGCAGCGCGTCGACCGGACCACCGGGGAATCGCCAGTTGCTGCACCCCGCGAGGTTCCCGGCGACGACCGCGGTCCACGACGCCGCCTTTGCCACGTCGGCCGGGACGTCGTTGCCGATCGTCACCTTCCCGTTGACCAGCACCACCGCCACCGGATGGCACACCAGGAACGCCCGCGCCACGGCGGCGGGGAACCGCTGCGCGCCGCGCTGTCCCGGGGCTTGCCCACTCTCCTGCGGACCATCGGCTGCGTCGTGGAACGGAGACAACGAGCCCTGCGATGCATCCATCTGGTCGATACCCCCAAATTACCCATTTAAAGAACGTATAAATAGAATATCGATGTTTGTTAGACCGCTTATAGACCCTATTAGACCCCAATAAGGGCTATATCAAGCGAAAAAACGAGGCTGCGCCTGAGCAGGCGCGGCCTCCTCCGCGACGCGCGGGCAGCGCAAAGGACAGCGCAAAGGACAGTGCAAAGGGAGCAGGGAGGTGGCCGTCCTGGCGCGGTCGATCCCCTTGACGGTGACGTTGCCCTGTCCGATCGCGAGGACGGTGCCGCGATCAACCGTGCTGCGGCAGAGTTTCAGGCTGGCCGAAACGGCCGGTGGCGTTTCGGCCGACCGGAAGTGCGGTCAGCGGTGGCGCGACAGCCAGACGGTGCGGCCGCCGCAATCCGGGTCTTCCGCCGTGTGGGCGATGACCTCGAAGCCGTTGCCGTCGAGCAGGCAGCGATACTCGTCGGGATCAAGGCTGGCGTGATAAAGCGGTTCGCCTTCGAGCGTGCCGATCGCCTCGCCGAAGGCTGGGCCGCTGGTAAACAGCAGCGGCGCGCGCGCCGCCACATGGGCGCGAAAAATCGGAAACATCAGCCGTTGCGCCTGGTGCGCAAGATGAAAGAAGCTGTCCCAGGCGATCAGCCCGCCAAACCGGCGACCGAGGTTCAGCGAGCGCATGTCGGCCACCACCGCCGTCTCGCCGGGCAGATTGGCGTGGAACAGCGCGACCATCTCCGGCGAGCTGTCGATGCCGGTTACCGGATAGCCGCGCCGGACGAGGTGGCGGGCAATCGGCTCGCCCGATCCGCAGCCGAGGTCGAGAACCGCCGCGCCCGGAAGCAGCAGGTCGGCGAACCGGTCGATCCACCGGCGCTCGTGCAGTATCGTGCCGCGAGCGGCGACCCATGCCGGCGCATGGCGCCGGTAGAGATCGACGATGGCGTCGGCGGCACCGGTCACGGTCATGACGGGTGTTCGCTCAGGCCCCGCCCACCAGAGTCCGCGAAGTTGTCGCGGGCCCCGGGTCTGGGCTGGTAGCAACCGGCCGCCACAGCCCGCGAGGTCATTGCAAGCCGGGGATCCAGATGAGTGGCAAGCCGGCCGCCACAGCTCACGAAGTCATTGCGAGCCCGCGTCAGCGGGCGCGGCAATCCAGTTGCCGTCGGTGGAATCCCCCTGGATCGCTTCGCTTCGCTCGCGATGACATCGTCTTCCCGATCTTCCTGGTTTCGCGACGTTGCGGATGCGACGGCTTGCTTCCGCGTCACTCCGTGGTCTTGCCGTCGAAGTGCTCGTGGGCGCTGCCCGCCTCGGCGCAGGTGCGGTGGATCGTGCCGTCGATGTGCTCGGGCGGGCCGTAGATGGTGTAGAGCCGCAGCGGCTCCGCGCCGGTGCTGATGACGTTGTGGCGAGCGCCCTGCGGCACGATGACCCCATCGTCAGCCTTTACCGGGTTGCAGACCCCGTCGATCCAGATCTCTCCCTCGCCAGCTTCGATACGGAAAAACTGGTCGCGGTCGTCATGGACCTCCTCACCGATCTCCTCGCCGGGCTGAATGGCCATGAGGACAAGCTGAAGATTGTGACCGGTGTAGAGAACCCGGCGGAAGTCGTTGTTGTCCTCGGTGAGTTGCTCGATGTTATCGACGAAGCCCTTCATCGCGACGGTCCCTTCCCTCTCGTCCCTTGTCCACCAATAGGCGCGCAACGCGTACGCCGGCGCTTGACCCGGTCAGCGTCGCCGTGCCCGGCAGCGCCTTCTTACATGCTCCAACCGGCTTTCCCAACGCTGCTGTGGGGACCGGCGGCTCGCAGGCATCGCCACCGACGCTGGCTTGCGGCAGTCATCCGGCGACGGCGGGCAGGTGGCCGATCTTGGCGTACAGCAGGCAGCCCTCGAGGCTGAACGGACGGTGCTGGCTGCCGGGCGGGCTGCGCAGCCACGAGCCGGTCGTGTACCGCCCTTCTTCATCCTCGACTGCGCCGTCGAGCACGAAAATCTCCTCCCCGGCCGGATGCTGGTGGGGAACGAAGCAGGTCTCAGGTGCCCAGCGGACCAGCGAGACCCGCTCGCTGCCGAAGCCGTGGAGCGGCAGGACGGCGATGCCGCGGCTGAGGCCGGGAAACCACTCGGCGCTGCGGAGGTCGGTGACGATGCGTTCCCGGTCCTCCGGATGGAACTGGCCGCGCTTGACGAACAGGACACAGCCACCGTCGCTCCACGATGTGTGGCCCCAACCCGGAGGGTTGCGGACGTAGGTCCCGGCCGGGTAGGCGCCGTCCTCGTCGGTGCAGGCGCCCTCCAGCACCAGGATTTCCTCGCCCAGCGCGTGGACGCAAAAGGGTGAGTGGCGATGCGGCTGATACCGGATCACGCGGGTGGTCCGGCCGGTGTCGTCCCCGGCTTGCTCCAGGACCCGCACGTCGATGCCGGCCACCGGCGAAGGGAGCCAGCGGGCTTCGTCGGCAAAGCTGACGGCCCTTGTGGTCAGATCGCTATTGATCAGCATGGCCGGGGTTCTCCTCCGCGTCCGCCGGCGCGCCGCTCCGGCGCCTCCCGGCAACGCCCGATGCCCCGCAATGCGTCCAGGGTGCGACCAAAGTCGAACGACCAAAGTCCAGGCGCATTGCGGGGAGCGTTCGTGGCAGCATCATCGGAAGGGATGGGCAATAGAATCCAGAGATCAATAGCCCGCTGTCGTCGGAACTGTGTTCCGCAACGAGAAAATAGTAGCGACGGTGAGGAGTTGCGTCATGCAGGTCGAAAAACTCTGGCAATTTCCGATCAAGGAATTTCACCGGATCCCGCGCGGGCTGCTCGGGCCGGGGTCGTACGAGCTGATCGGAGTCGAAGCGAAGAAGCTGGGATTTAAACGCGCGCTGCTGACCAGCAGCGGCCTGCGCGGCACCGGCGTCATCGACGATATCGTCGGCAAGGTGCGCTACCAGGGCGTCGACGTCATCGTCTACGACAAGATCGAGTCCAATCCCAAGGACTACAACTGCATGGAGATCGCCGATCTCTACATGAAGGAGAAGTGCGACAGCTTTATTTCCGTCGGCGGCGGCAGCACCACCGATGCCACCAAGGGCGCGCGTCTGGTGATTGCCCACGACGGCCGCAACGTCAACGAGTTCGACGGCTTCAACAAGTCCGAGAACCCCAACAACCCGCCGCACATCGCCGTCAATACCACCGCCGGCACCGGCTCCGAGACCAGCTGGGCGTTCGTCATCACCGATACCACCTCGGAGAAGGCGCCGTACAAATGGCTCGGCTTCGACGATAACTGTCCGGCGACGCTGAGCATCAACGATCCGGTGCTGCACTTCACCCTGCCGCAGGACCTGACCGCCTACTGCGGCTTCGACGTCCTCGCCCATGCCTCGGAGCCGTACGTCTCGCGCCTCGACTTCATGCCGAGCCTTGGCAGCGCGCTCAAGGCGATCGAGGTGGTGGCGCAGAACCTGCGCCGCGCCGTGTTCGAGCCGACCAATTACGAAGCGCGCTACAACATGATGTTCGCCTCCTACATTTCGGCACAGGCGTTCAACAGCGGCGGCCTCGGCATCATTCATTCCATCTCGCACGCGGTCAGCGCCTTCTACGACAGCCATCACGGCCTCAACAACGCTATCGGCCTGCCGCGCGTGTGGGAGTTCAACATGCCCACCTGCTACAAGCGCTTCCGCGACATCGCCCGCGCCATGGGCGAGAATGTCGACGGGCTGAGCGACGTCGCCGCCGCCGACCGGGCGCTGGAGGCAGCGGTCAAGCTGAGCAAGGACGTCGGCATTCCGTCCAACTTCGCCAGCATCGGCAACTACACCAAGTCGCAGATGGGCAAGGGCAAGTACGCCCAATGGCAGAACGGCGGCATCAACGGCGACGACCACAACGTCGACCGCATCACCCGGCACGTGCAGGGCGACGGCTCGACGCCGGGCAACGCCCGCGAGGTCACCTACGAGGCGGTGGCTCCGATCGTCAAACACTCGCTGGTCGGCTCGTACTACTAGAGCCGCTGCCCGCACCGTTCCGTTTCACGGTCCGACGAGCTCGTGACACCCGGGCCTGCTGTCCCCAGGCAGGTCCGGCAGGCCGGGGACGCCCATGTTCGAATCGATCGGGCAGACCATCGAGCGGCTGGCAGAGCAGCACTACATCTGCGACCGCAAGCTGGCGACGGTCGTCTTCCTCGCCTGGAAGATGGGCAAGCCGATCCTCATCGAGGGCCCGGCGGGCGTCGGCAAGACCGAGCTGGCCAAGGTCGTTGCCCGCGCCCTCGGCCGCGAGCTGATCCGGCTGCAGTGCTACGGCGGTCTCGACGAGGCGCATGCCCTCTACGAGTGGGAGTACGGCAAGCAACTCCTCTACACCCAGATCCTGCGCGAGAAGATCGGAACCTTTCTTGCCGGCGTCGATGACCTGCGCCAGGCGGTGGAGCGGCTGCGCCAGCACGAGGACGTCTTCTTCTCCGAGTCGTTCATCGTCCGCCGGCCGATCCTGCAGGCGGTCAGCGCCGCCGAGCCGGTCGTTCTGCTGATCGACGAGATCGATCGGGCGGAAGAGCAGTTCGAGGCATTCCTGCTGGAATTCCTCAGCGACTTCCAGGTGACGGTGCCCGAGATCGGCACGGTCAGGGCGAAAGCGCCGCCTTACGTCGTGATTACCAGCAACAACACCCGCGACCTCAGCGATGCGCTGAAGCGCCGCTGCCTGCACCTGTTCATCGGCTATCCGGACGAGCAGCGGGAGCTGGAAATCATCCGGCTGAAGGTGCCGGCGATGGCCGAAGCGCTGGCGGCGCACGCCGTCGAGGTCGTCCGCCGCATGCGCGGCCTCGACCTGCGCAAGGCCCCCAGCATCAGCGAGGTGCTGGACTGGGCGCAGGCGCTGGTGCTGCTCAACGTCGAGACGCTCGATCGCCCCCTGCTGGAAGAAACGATCCAGCTGCTGGTCAAGTACGAGCGCGACACCCGCCAGGTGGAAGAGCATCTGGCCTGGCTGCTGGAAGGCTCGGACCAGTCCCGGCCGGGCGTTGCCGATGCTTTCGATGATCGCGGCCGCGCCCGCCCGCCCGCCGGCCTGCGACCGCCGGCGGCGCAGGCGGTCCCCGACCGCAGCGACATGGAGGCGCGGCGGCAGGAACACGCCGCCCGCTACTTCGGCCGCGACCGCCTTCGCTCCGATGCGCCCGGGGGCGACGGCTGATGGATGCCGCGGTCAACCGCTTCATCTGCGTCCTGAAGCGCTGCGGCGTCGGCATCTCGCCGGCGGAGGCGGTGGACGCGGTGCGGGCGCTGGCGTGGGTGCGGCTGGTCGATCGCGAGACGGTGCGCACCGCCCTCGCCAGCACGCTGATCAAGAACGCCGCCGATATTCCGCTGTTCGACGAGCAGTTCGACCTGTTCTTCGGCCTGCCGGTGCCGGCGGCTCAATCCGGCGAAGAGGCTGCGGCGATGCCGGGAGCTTCTGCGCCGGACAGCGAGAAGATCGTGCTGGACACCGAGGATGAAGGTGCCCCGGTCGAGGGCGGCCCGCCGCGAGCGAATGATCGCACCAAGATCCAGCCGGGCGAGCTGGCGCAGTTCGCGCAGAACCTCGTCCTCAGGCACGCCCGGAGCCTGCTCGATCCGGTCATGCAGCGGGCGACTCACGTCGTCAATGCGCGGCAGGCCGGCGGCGGCGCGCGGCCCGGCCCGCTTAACATCGCCGACATCCTGCAGACCCTGGATGCGGACCTCGCCGGTGGCTCGATCGAGCGCCTGCTGGAGGAACTGCGCGACCTGGACGTCGACGCGGCGCTGCTCGACCTGCTGGCGCAGCAGGCGCCGGCGATCGCCATGGCGTTGCCCGAGACGCTGAAACGGCTGCTGGAGGCCGAGCTGGCGCGACAGGCGGAAAAGCAGGCGGAGGTGCTGCCGCGCCGCCTGGGTGCCGGCATCGGCGGCTTCAGCGAGGGCGAGCGGCGCGAGATGGCGGAGATCGTCCGAAGGCTCGGCCGCCGGATGCGCGGCGCCCGGTCGTACCGCCGGGTGGCGTCGCGCCGCGGCCGCATCCACGTTGCCCGGACGCTGCGTGCCAGCATGGCCTACGACGGCATTCCCTTCCGGCCGGTGATGACCAACCTGCGCCGCGACAAGCCGCGCATCGTCGTCATCTGCGACGTCAGCCTGTCGGTGCGCAACACCGCCCGCTTCATGCTGCACTTGGTCTACAGCCTGCAATCGCTATTCGAGCGGGTCCGCAGCTACGTCTTCGTCAGCGACCTCGCCGACGCCAGCCAGTCCTTCGAGCAGCTCGACATCGACGAGGCGATCGCCGCGGTGTTCGCCGGCAGGCTGATCGACTGCGACGCCAACAGCAACTACGGCCGGGCGCTGGAGATCTTTTGCCAGCGCCACCTCTCGGAGGTGACGCGCGAGACGACGGTGATCATCCTCGGCGATGGCCGCGGCAATCGCAACCCGCCGAACGTCTGGGCGCTGGAGGAGATCCGCCGCCGCTGCCGGCATCTTGCCTGGCTGTCGCCGGAGCCGCGCGGCAGCTGGGGTCTCGGCAGCTCCGACATGCCGCTCTACGAGCCCGTCTGTCACCGCGCCGAGGTGGTCCGCAACCTCGAACAGCTCGGCAACATTGCCGGCGAACTGCTGCGGCCCGGCGCGGTGGGGAGATGGTGAGCGATGGATCGGGAGTTCGCGCCATGACCCCGCTCACTCTTTCGCGCCATCGGCATCGGGCGCTGCTGGGCGGCCTCGAGGGCGGCGCGATGCTGCTTGCCGGCAGCGCCCACTTCTCGGTCTACGGCCTTGCCGCCGGGCAGGCCCAGGCCGACCCGGAGGACCTCCTCGTCGTCCACAGCCTTGCCCCCGAGCAGATCGACAACAACGTCGGCGCCTATGTGGCGGACGAACTGCTGCCGCTGCTGGCGCAGGTCCGGCAGGCGGCATCCATCCAGCCGAGCCTCTACGCTTCCAGCGAGCATGAGACGTTTCAGCGCTGCGTCGGAGCGATCGTCAGGTCGATGGACGGCAACGAGCGGCGGGCGTGGCACCGGTTCTACGACAACACGCTGGCGGCACTGCCTCCATCGGCGACGACAGCGATGGCCGCCGGCCGGACCGACTTCATCACCAGCTTCCGCGCCATCTACGCAAAGATCGCCGGGCTGGTCGCCGAGGTCGCGGCCGAAACCGTCCTCGACGTCGCGACCTGCTTCGGCTTCCTGCCGCTCGTTCTTGCCGGGCAGTCCGGCAGCGATCGCAGCGCAGGCCTCCGCCGCATCACCGGCTGTGACATCAATCCGGCGCTAATGGCCCTGGCGAACGACTACCGCCAGCAGCGGCAGGTGCCGGGGGTCGGCTTCGTCTGCGCCGACATCCTCGCCGGGCAGGCGGCCGGGGAGCTCGATCCCGGTGGCGGTTTCGATGTGGTCACCGCCATCCACCTGCTCGAGCACCTCACCCCGGCGGAGACGGAGCACGCGATGCACAACCTCTGGGCGCTCACCCGCCGGCGGCTGATCGTCGCCGTCCCCTTCGAGGACGAGCCGGACCCGCGCTACGGCCACTGCCAGGCCTTCGACGAGCGCAGCCTGCGTGATCTCGGCCGCGGAATCGCGGCGGACGGCCGCTTCTTCTCCTATCACGGCGGCTGGATCGTGCTCGACCGCCCGTACCCGCCGCACGAACAGCAACGGGAGCCTGTCCGATGACCTACGAGGTGTTCCGCAAGGGCCTGGATGCGCCGATCTGCCTGACCTGGGAACTCACCTACGGCTGCAACTTGCGCTGCGTGCACTGCCTGTCGTCGTCCGGCAAGCGCCGCTGCGACGAGCTGACCACCGCCGAGGCCAGAAGGCTGATCGACGAGTGGGCGGCGATGCAGGTCTTCTACATCAACGTCGGCGGCGGCGAGCCGATGAGCCGGCCCGACTTTTTCGAGTTGATGGACTATGCGCTCGACCGCGGCATCGGCGTGAAGTTCAGCACCAACGGCACGCTGATCGATGATGACGCCGCCGCCTGGATCGCCGCGCGGGACTACCTCGATGTGCAGATCAGCATCGACGGCGCCACCGCCGCCACCAGCGATCCGGTGCGCGGCGCCGGATCCTTCGAGCGCGCGGTGCGGGCGATGGAGCGCCTCGCCGCCCGCGGTTTCCGGTTCAAGATCAACGCTACCGTCACCCGCCACAACTATCCGGAACTGGACGCGCTGTACGCCCTGGCCGGCCGCTACGGCGCCGAGCTGCGGCTGACCCGACTGCGCCCGAGCGGCCGCGGCGTCCAGGTCTGGGACGCGCTGCGGCCGACGCACGCGCAGAACCGCGGCCTTTACGACTGGCTTCGGGCGCATCGCGACGTGCTGACCGGCGACTCTTTCTTCCACCTCTCCGCCTACGGCGAGCCGATGGACGGGCTGAACATGTGCGGCGCCGGCCGCATCGTCTGCTGCGTCGATCCGGTTGGCGAGGTCTACGCCTGCCCGTTCATGCTGGCGCCGGAGTTTTCCGGCGGCAACGTCCGGCAGGAGGGCGGCTTCGCCGGGGTGTGGCGGACGTCGCCGCTGTTCGCCCACCTGCGGCAATGGCAGGTCGGCGGCAGCTGCCGGACGTGCAACGCCTACAGCGCCTGCCACGGCGGCTGCATGGCGGTAAAGCATTTTACCGGCCGCTCGCTGGACGCGCCCGATCCCGACTGCGTCTTCGGTAACGACGATAAGGTGGCCGTCACCACGGCGCACGCCGCCGAGGCCGCGGCCGCCGCGCAGGCGGCGGAGTAGCGCCGATGACGACGCTGCGGCAGGACGACTACGACGGGCTTTTCGCCCCGCTGGCGCTCGGCCGGCGGGAGGCGGCAAACCGGTTCGTCTTCGCGGCACATCAGACCAACTTAGCCACGCATCACCGCTTCGAGAAGCGGCACGCCGCTTACTACGGCGCCCGTGCCGCCGGCGGCGCCGGCCTCATCGTTCTCGAAGGAAGCGTCGTCCATCCCTCCGACTGGCCGTACGAATACGCCGTCTTCGGCTACGAGGCGGGCGTCGTCCCCGGCTACCGGCTGATCGCCGACGCGGTCCATCGTCACGGCGCGCTGGCGCTGGCGCACCTGACCCACAGCGGCATGCAGGGCAGCAGCCACTACTCGCAGCTGCCGCTGTGGGCACCATCGCCGGTTCCCGAGGTCAACAGCCGCGAGATGCCGAAGGAGATGGAGGAGGAGGACATCGCCGCGGTCATCGACGGCTTTGTCCAGGCGGCGGCCTACGCCATGGCCGGCGGGCTCGACGGCGTCGAGATCAACGCCGGCCAGGACAGCCTCGTCCGCCAGTTTCTCTCGCCGCTGACCAACCAGCGCGGCGACGGCTGGGGCGGCAACATCGACAACCGGCTGCGCTTTGCCCGCGCCATCCTGGAAGGCGTGCGCGGCGCGGTGGGCCCGGGCATCGTCGGTTTACGGCTGTCCGGTGACGAGTACGCCCCGTGGGCCGGCATCAAGCCGGAAGACGCGGCGGAGATTGCCCGCCTGCTCACCGCCGATGGCCTTGCCGACTTCGTCAGCGTCACCAGCGGCAGCATCTACAGCGCCCATCTTACCCGCCCCGGTCTCTATGCTCCGCCGGGATTTGCTGCTCACCTTGCGGCCGCGATCAAGGCGGCAGTAAACGTGCCGGTGTTCGCGCAAGGCAGGTCGATGCCGCCATGGCCGCCGGGCTCATCGCCCGTGGCGAAGCCGATGCGGTCGAGATGACGCGGGCGCTGATCGCCGACCCGGAGCTGCCGGCCAAGGTCCGGGAAGGCAACGCCACGGCGGTGCGGCCGTGCGTGCTCTCCAACCAGGATAACGTCGTGGGGTTGGTGCAGAACCCGCGTCTCTCCTGCGTCAACAACCCCGCCGCCGGCTACGAGGGCACGCCCGAGTTCGCCGCGCTGAACCGCGCGCCCGTGCATTACAGGGTGCTGGTGGTGGGCGGTGGGCCGGCCGGGCTGGAGGCCGCGCGGGTCGCCGCCCTGCGTGGGCATAGCGTCACCCTGTGCGAGCAGGGCAGCGGGCTCGGCGGCGCGATCCGCCTCGCAGCGATGGCACCCGGCCGGGAGCGGCTGGCTCGCGCCGTCGAATGGCTGGAAGCGCAGGTCCGCCGGCTGAACGTCACCATCCGGACCGGCGCGGCCGTGACCCTCGCCGACGTGCAGGCGGAAGAGCCCGACGCGGTGATCATCGCCGTTGGCGGCAAAGCCGGCGTCATCCCGCGCGTCGCATTCACCGACGGCATGCCGGTGCTGGCGCCGCGGCAGGTGATGGCCGGCAACGCCGCTGCCACGCCCGGCAAGGCGGTCGTCCTCGATGTCGTCGGCGACCACCGGGGCATGGGCGTTGCCGAATGGCTCGCCGACCACGGCTGGACGGTCGAGGTCGTTACCCGCGATATGTTCGTCGGCCAGCGGCTGACCGCCTCGATGGAGCTGACGCCGTGGAACCAGCGCGCTGCCGCCAAGGCCATCGTCTTCCGGCCGCAGGTGGCGGTGGAGACGGTGGACGGGCGCAGCGTCAGCGGCATCGACGCCTTCGATCGCTCGCCGGTCGTCATCGGCGATGTCGACCTGGTGGTTCCGGTGGCGCACGAGGTTCCGGACGAGGACCTCTACTTCGCGGTGAAGGACGCCGGCCTGCGTGTCTTCCGCGCCGGCGACTGCGTTGCCCCGCGATCGCTGGCCTCGGCGATCCTCGAAGGCTACCGCGCGGGACGGGAGGTGTGAGATGAGCAGCCCGTCGCGCCTGCTGTTCTCGCCGCTCAGGGTCGGCAACATCACGTTGCAGAACCGCATCGTGTTCTCGGCGCACCTGACCAACTTCGCCGAGGACTTCATGCCGACCGACCGCCACGCCTACTACTACCGCGAGCGGGCGCGCGGCGGGGTGGGGCTGATCATCACCGAGGAGCATTCGGTCCACCCGACCGATCATCCTTACGAGAAGCTGATCCACGCCTTCAACCCGGCGGTGCTCCCCGGCTACCGGCGCATCACCGAGATGGTGCACGCGGAAGGCACGCCGATCCTGGCACAGATCAACCACAACGGCGGCCAGAGCAGCGGCATGTTCACCCGGCTGCCGGCCTGGGCGCCGTCCGCCATCGCCGATCCGCTGTTCCGCGAGGTGCCGAAGGCGGTCGAGCACGAGGACATCCACCAGATCATCGACGGCTATGCCACGGTCGCCGGCTATACCAAGCGGGGCGGCTTCGACGGCGTCGAGCTGCAGTGCTCGCACTCCTCGATCGTCCGCCAGTTCCTGTCGCGCAGCACCAACACCCGCACCGACGCCTATGGCGGCAGCCTGGAGAACCGGGCACGGCTGCTGCGCGAGATCATCGGCGCCATCCGCGTGGCGGTCGGCCGCGACTACGTGCTCAGCGTCCGTCTCTGCGGCGACGAGCTCATCCGCGACGGCATCACCATCGACGAGGCGGTGGATCTGGCGAGGCTGCTGGAGCGTGACCGGCTGATCGACTGCATCAACACCAGCATCGGGACGGCGACGCAGACGCTCTACATGATCGAAGCGTCGATGCGCATCCCGCCCAACTACGCGATGTTCATCCCGTCGGCGATCCGCAAGGCGGTGCACCTGCCGGTGATCGGCGTCGGCCGCGTCAAGGATCCGATCCAGGCAGAGCGGCTGCTGGCGGAGGGTCACGCCGATCTCGTCGGCATCGTCCGCGCGCAGATCGCCGACCCGGAGTTTGCCCGCAAGGCGCGCGAGAACCGCGCCGACGACATCCGCCTGTGCCTGTCGTGCAACCAGGAGTGCGTTGGCCGGATGGGTCTGAACCGCTGGCTCGGCTGCATCGAGACGCCGGCCACCGGTCGCGAGCAGTCGCTCGGCGCCGGCACCCTGCCGCCGGCAAAGCCGGAAAAGCGGGTGACGGTGATCGGCGGCGGTCCCGCCGGGTTGAAGGCGGCGGCCATCGCCGCTCGCCGCGGCCATCGGGTCACCTTGCTGGAAAAGGAAGACCGCCTCGGTGGGCAGGTCGCCTGGGCGGTGCGCGTCACCACCCGCGCCGAGTTCGGCGACATCATCCGCAACCTCGTGCACGAGGTCGAGCAGCTGCCGGTGGGGATCCAGACCGGCGTCGCCGCGACGCCGGAGATGGTCCTCGCGGGGCAGCCGGATGCGGTGATCGTGGCGACCGGCTCGCTGCCCGACCGCCGTGCCATCCCCGGCGCCGACGGACCGCGCGTCGCCGATGCCACCGACATCCTCGCCGGCCGGGTGACGCCGGGCCGGCGGGTGCTGCTGATCGACCGGCTCGGCTTCCACGAGGCGACCAGCACCGCCGAGTTCATGGCCGAGCAGGGATGCGCGGTGGAGGTGGTGACCCAGACCCTCTACGTCGGCCAGGACCTGGGCGTCACCCTCGACCTGGAGAACTGGTACCGGCAGGCGCGCCGGCTCGGCATCCGCTGCACGCCCAACCACTCGGTGCTGGGCATCGAGGACGGCGTGGTGACGGCGCTGCACAACTACAGCGGCCAGATCGTCCGCTTTCCCGAGGTCGATACCGTCGTCCTCGCCATCCATCGCCGGGCCAACTGCCGGCTTTACACCGCCCTCAAGGGCCAAGTGGCGGAGCTGCACCGCATCGGCGACTGCGTCGCGCCGCGACGGGCACACGCGGCGATCATCGAGGGCGAGAAGGCGGGGAGGGCGGTCTGATGGCGGCACCCGTCGTTGTCGTCGCCGAGACCATCTACGGCGCGCTGACCCCGGCCACCGTGGAGTGCGTCGAGGAGGCCCGCGATCTCGCCGACAGCATCGCAGCCACGGTGCATGTCATCCTCCCCGGCCACCGCACCGCGCCGCTTGCCGATGAACTGGCGGCGCACGGCGCCGATCGCGTCACCCTGGTCGAGCACGAGGCGCTGGAGCAGTTCAGCGCCGATGGCTGGCTGGCGGCGGTGGCGCCGGTGATCAGGGAGCTGCGCGCCGTCTTCACCCTGGCGCCGGACAGCGGCTACGGCCGGACATGGCTGCCGCGCCTCTCCGCCCGCTGGCGGATTCCGCTCGCCACCGCCGGCATCCGCGTCAAGGTGACCAACGAAGGCTACCCGGAGGTGTTCCGGGCCAGCCACGACGGCAAGCTGCACGAGCGACAGATCTGGGCGCGCGGCACGGCGGTAATGGTGATGCTGTCCCCCGGCGTGCGCGGGGTCGGCCCGGAGCTGCCGGGCCGACGGGCGAGCGTCGAGGTTGTCGAGCCGGAGATCGATGCTGCGGCCTTCCGCGATCGGACGCTGCGGACGGTACCCCCCGATCCGCACGACGTCGATCTCACCGAGGCGGAACGCATCGTCTCCGGCGGTCTCGGCGTCGGCGGGCCGGAAGGAATGGCGTTGCTGCAGCAGCTCGCCGACGAGCTGGAGGCGGCGCTGGGCGGCACCCGGGTGGTCGCCGACCGCGGCTGGCTGGCGGCCGACCGCTTCATCGGCACCACCGGCAAGATCGTCGCGCCGAAGCTCTACCTGGCGCTGGGCGTCTCCGGGGCCGGCCAGCACGTGGCCGGCATCACCGCCAGCGAGACGGTGATCGCCGTCAATACCGACCGAACGGCACCGCTGCTGAAGCTGGCGGACCTGGGCGTCGTGGGCGACCTGCATGCGATCGCACCGGTGCTGATCCGCAAGCTGCGCGTGCTGCGGCAGGCGGCGGCGCCCTCGCCGGCAGTGCGGCCCACCCAGCTCGATCCTGTCATCCGCGCCCCGGTTGCCGCCAGCGGGCGTCACCCGCACGACGTCTCGGCAAGAGAGGCTTTGCCATGAAAGCGCCCCGGCCGACCGACCACTTCGATGTCATCGTCGTCGGCGCCGGTCCGGCCGGCAGCGCCGCCGCCATCGTCACCGCCCGCGCCGGGCTCAACGTGCTGCTGATCGAGCGCGGTGAATACCCCGGCGCCAAGAATGTCTCGGGGGCGGCGTTCTACGGCAGCGCCATCCTCAACAAGCTGATCCCCGGCTGGTGGCAGCAGGCGCCGGTGGAGCGCTACATCTGCCGGCGCGACGTCATCCTGATTTCGCCGAGCACCGCGGTCTCGCTCGACTTCCGCTCCGCCAGCCCCGAGTACGCCGCGCCTCCGTACAACGCGTTCACCGTCCTGCGGCCGAAGTTCGACCGCTGGTTCGCCGCGCAGGCGGAGGCGGCCGGCGCCTTCCTGCTCACCTCGACGGTGGTCGACGGCGTCATCCAGGAGCGCGGCAAGGTCGTCGGGGTGAAGGTCCGCCGTGACGACGGCGAGATCCGCGGCGATATCGTCATCGCCTGCGACGGCGCCAACTCCTTCCTCGCCCAGCAGGCCGGGCTGCAGCGGCGCCTCGCTGCCGACGAGCTGTCGCTCGGCGTCAAGGAGGTGCTGGGCCTCGATGAGGCGACGATCCGCGAGCGCTTCAACCTCTCCGGCAACGAGGGAATGGTGCTGGAATACGTTGGTGCCGTCACCGACAAGGTGCGCGGCGGCGCCTTCCTCTACACCAACCGCAATTCGCTGTCGTTGGGGGTGATCGGCCAGGTTTCCTCGCTGGTCGAGACGGGCAAGCGTCCCTACGACCTGCTGGAGCTGTTCAAGGCGCATCCGGCGGTGGCGCCGCTGCTGCGGGGCGCCAGGCTGCGCGAGTACTCGGCCCATCTGATCCCGGAGAGCGGCTGGAAGATGATGCCAAAGCTGGTGGCCTCCGGCATGCTGGTCGCCGGCGATGCCGCCGGCTTCTGCCTTGCCACCGGCCTCTACATCGAGGGCATGAACTACGCCATGCAATCCGGCATGGCCGCCGGCGAGGCTGCGGTGGAAGCGCACCGGGTCCGCGACTTCACCCGCCACACGCTCGAGCGCTACACCGAATTGCTGTGGCCGTACAATGTTTTCACCGACTTCCGCGCCTACCGTCACGCGCCGCACTTCGTCAACGGCGAGCGGCTGCAGAACCTCTATCCGGAGATGGCGGCGGCCAGCTTCGAGCGGCTGTTCCGGGTCGACGGCAACGCCAAGCAGAAGATCCTGCCGCTCTACCTCAAGGCGATGCGCCAGTCCGGGGCAAAGCCCCGCCACCTGATCGCCGATCTTCTCCAGGCAGCGAGGAGCTACCTATGGTGATGACGACGCACGAGGAGAAGATGCGCACCGTCCGCTTCAAGGTGGCGGAGGAACCGCACATCGTCCTCGATCCGGAGAAGTGCATGACCTGTGCGGCGAAGGCGTGCGTCGCCGTCTGTCCGGCGAACCTGTTCGTGCCGCTCGACGACGGCAGCGTGCTGTTCAACTACGAGCAGTGCTTCGAGTGCGGCACCTGCTTTCTCGTCTGCAGCAGGGAAGGGGCGCTGCGCTGGACCTATCCGCCGGGCGGCTTCGGCGTGACCTTCCGTGAATCGTAAGGCAACACGGGGAGCAGGCCGATGCGGCTGGCCGTTTGTCTGAGTCTCGTCCCCGATCCGGCGACGATCGACGTCGACCCACTGACCGGCGAGATCGATGCCGATCGCACCCTGCACATCATGGACCCGGCCGATGCCGCCGCGCTGGAGCTGGCTCTGCGCCTGCGCGGCGATAGCGATACGGTCACCGTGCTGACGGTGGGGCCGGTGGCGGCCGAGGCGGTGCTGCGCGAGGCGCTGGCCGCGGGCGCCGACAGCGCGCTGCGGCTGTGGGATGAGACGCGCACCGCCACCAAGCCGGCCGTCACCTCGCTGCTGCTCGCGGCGTCGCTGCGCAACGAGGGCCTGCCCGACCTGGTGCTGTGTGGCTGGCGCAGCCTCGCCCGCGGATCCGGGAAAATCCCGGCATTGCTGGGCGAGTACCTGGACTGGCCGGTGGTCACCGACGTCACCCGGATGGAGATCCAGGCCGCCCGCGTGCGGTTCCATCGGCGGCTGGCGCGCGGCGATCGTTCCGAGGGCGAGGTGACGATGCCGGCGGTGCTGGCGATCGCCGCCGATGGCATCCGGCTCCGCTACGCCAGCCTGCCGCAACTGATGCAGGCGTGCCGGGCCGCCATCCCGCTGCGCGATCTGCCCGATCTCGGGCTGTCGCCCCTGGACCTGAGCTTCCCCGCCTCGACGGTGCATGCCGTTACCCCGCCGCGGCCGCGGCCGCGCACGATCTTCATCCCGGACAGCAGCCTGTCGCCGCACGAGCGCATCGGCCAGATCCTGTCCGCCGGCGCCGCGCCGAAGAGCAACAGGGTGCTGGAAGGCCCGCCCGAGGAGATGGCCGACGCGATCATCGCGTTTCTGCAGGCCCGCGGCTTCCTGGACCAGCCGGCATGACCCGGCTGCTTGCCGAAATGACCTGGCCGGATGTGGAACGGGCCGTCGCCGCGGGCGCCACGACGGTGCTGCTGCCGCTCGGTGCGACCGAACAGCACGGCCTGCACCTGCCGCTGGGCACCGATACCGTGCGGGCGGCGGCGCTGGCGCAGCGACTGGCGGCGGCGATGCCCGGCATTCTCGTGGCCCCGGCGCTGCCCGTCGGCTGTTCCGACGAGCACTCGGGCTTTGCCGGCCTGCTCGGCCTCGACCACGCGACCCTCGCCCGGGTGATCTTCGACTGCGGTTGGCGGATGGCGGGCTGGGGCGTTCGCCGGCTGCTGCTGCTCTCCGCCCACGGCGGCAACGACCAGGCGCTGGAACTGGCGCGCCGCCGGTTGCAGGAACGGGTGCCGGTGCTGGGCGTGGCGATCCTGCCATCCTCGCCGGCGCTCGCGGACGCCGTTGCCGCGGTCGCCGCGCGGGATGGCATTTCCGCTGCGGCGCTGGGGTTGCACGCCGGCGACGGCGAGACGTCCGAGATGCTGCATCTGCGCCCCGATCTCTTCCATCGGCAGCGGGCGGCGGCCGGCCCCTCCGCTTCGCTGGCAACGATGATGCCGCGCCTGCGCCAGCAAGGCGTGCGCGAGGTATCGCCCAACGGCACCCTCGGCGATCCCCGCGAGGCCAGCGCCGTCCGCGGCGAGGCCTACCTCGCCGCGCAGGTGGCGAGCCTTCAGCTTCAGCTTGCAGCGCTCGCCGATCAGGAGGAACAGGCTGTGCCGACTGCCGCCGGGGGCCAGCGATGACCGCAGGCGTGCTGCTGCAGCAGCGTCCCTCAGCGCTTCCCGGCACATCCGGCGCCGGATTCGCAAAGGTGCAGGAGGGCGGCGATGCAGCAGTGCGTTACGCCTTGCAGCCCGGCCTCGATCTGCGTCCCGCCGCGGACGGCGACGGGGGCGTACTTTTCGCGCTGCGGCCGCTGATGGCGATGCGGCTGAACGCAGCGGCCTTTGCATTGCTGGAAGCGCTGTCGGACGGCGGCCGCAGCGTAGGCGCGGCAGCACGCCTTGCCGGCATGTCGCCGCCGGATGCCGCCGAGTTTTACGACCGGCTCACCCGGCGCCGCCTGCTGGTGCGGACGCCACCCGCCGCGGCGGTCTGGCCTTCGGTGTCGATCATCCTTGCGGCGCGGGGACGGCATGCGGCGACGCGGGCTTGCGTCGCCTCGCTGCTCGCCCTCGATTATCCGGGGCCGCCGTGCGAGATCATCGTCGTCGATGACGCCTCCGCGCCGCCGCTGGCGCCGACGCTGGCCGGGCTGCCGATCCGCCTGATCCGGCTCGACCGCAACCTCGGCCAGTCGGCGGCGCGCAACCGGGGTGCCGCCATGGCCGGTGGCGATCTGCTGGCGTTCATCGACAACGACTGCCTCGCCGAGCCCGGCTGGCTGACCGCCCTCGTTCCGCATTTCGCCGACCCCGAGGTCGCCATCGTCGGCGGGCGCACCGTGGCGCCGGCCGCGGACGGCGCCATCGCCGCGTTCGAGGCCGTACGCTCGCCGCTGGACATGGGAGCGCACGGCGGTGCCGTGGGGCCGGACGGAGCGATCGCCTACCTGCCGACCTGCAATCTCGTCGTCCGCCGTGAGGTGTTTCAAAATATCGGCGGCTTCGATGCCGGGATGCGCGTCGGCGAGGACGTGGATTTCGTCTGGCGGGTGCTGCGGGTTGGCGCCCACGCCGCCCGCTATGTCCCTGATGGCCGGGTAGTCCACCACCATCGCACCAGGCTGCTGCCCTTGCTGCGGCGGCGGGCCGACTACGGCTCCTCGGAGGCTGATCTGCAGCACCGCCATCCGACGCAGCGACGGGTGATGCCGATGCCCCGGCTCTGCCTGCTGCTGCTGGCGGCGCTGGCCACACTGCCGCTGGCATGGGTCGCCTCGCTGGCTCTGGCGACTCTGGCCGGCGGGTTCCTCGCCGTCGAGGTTGCCGCCAAGCGCCGGCGGATGCGCCGCCTCGGTCTCCGGCTGCCGTCCCGCCGCATCGGTGTTGCCGTGCTGCGCGAACACCTGGCGGCGCTGCACGGTCTCAGTGCCGATGTCATCCGCTATTCCGGACTGCCGCTGCTGGCGGCGGCTTTGCTGTGGCCGCCGTTGCTGCCGGCGGCGGCGGTCCTGCTGCTGGCGGCGCCGCTGATCGATCACCGCCGGCTGCGGCCGGGCTGCGGTCTCGCCACCTTCGTCGGCCTCTACGGGCTGGAAATGGCCGCCTACCAGTTCGGCGTCTGGCGCGGCTGCCGCGACCGCCGGACGCTCCGTCCCCTGCTGCCAATCCTCCAGTGGAAAAGGTGAAGAATGGACCCCGGATAACGTTGCAGCGCCCGCCCACCCCTCGCCACGCCAAACAGGAGACCATCCATGCGTAACGAAGATGCCGAAAGCTACCCGCGCGAGTCATCCCTCAGCGACACCGGCCCCACGACCGTGACCTCGGCGGAGGGACGGCTCCGCCCGGCCGGCAAGCCAGCCGTCCTCGACGAGGTGCTGATCGAGGAGGTGAGCATCGACGGCATGTGCGGCGTCTATTAGCGTGACGTGGCGCGGGGATGAGCCGATGGGCAAGCTCGACGGCAAGGTAGCCCTGATCACCGGCGCCGCCCGCGGTCAGGGCCGCGCCCACGCCGTGACCATGGCCGGCGAGGGGGCGGACATCGCCGCCCTCGACATCTGCCGCGACCTGCC
>JBDHSN010000011.1:0-33775 GCA_039808105.1 Rhodospirillales bacterium | reverse complement strand
AGCGGGTTGTCGTCCCACGCCTCCGGAATCATCATCATCATCGCGTGCGGCAGCGAATAGCCGCCGGCGAGCAGCAGTTCCAGCGCGTTATCGAAGGTGGCGCTGTCCGAGGCGCCGTCGCCGATCAGCGGCCACAGCTTGTCGAGATCATCGCCGAGCAGCGCCGAGCGCATCGTCGCCTTGCGCGCCATCATCCAGTTGATGTTGCCGCGCAGGGTGTTGATCTCGCCATTGTGGCAGAGATAGCGGAATGGGTGCGCCAGCTTCCACGAGGGGAAGGTGTTGGTCGAGAACCGCTGGTGGACCAGCGCCAGAGCCGAGACAAACCGCTCGTCGCGCAGGTCGGGATAGTAGGTCGAGAGGTTCTCGGACAGGATCATCCCCTTGTAGACGATCGTCCGGCTCGACAGGGACGGGATGTAGAACTGGTCGGAGTCCCGGTAGCCCTTGTCCCAGATCTCGTGATGCAGCTGCTTGCGGATGACGAACAGCTTGCGCTCGAACGCCCCTTCGTCGAAGCCGGCACCGCGGGCGATGAAGAACTGGCGGATCACCGGCTCGATCGGCTTGACGCTGAAGCCGAGGACGGAATTGTCGGTCGGCACGTCGCGCCAGCCGAGCAACACCTGACCCTCTTCCGGGATCACCTTGTCAAAGGCGGCGAGGCACGCTTGCCGCGTCGTCTCATCGCGCGGCAGGAACACCATGCCGGCCGCAAACTCGCCGGCCGGCGGCAGGGCGAAGCCCAACGCCGCGCACTCGGCACGCAAGAAGGCGTCCGGAATCTGGATGAGAATGCCCGCGCCGTCGCCGGCAAGCGGATCGGCCCCGACGGCGCCTCGGTGACGGAGATTACAGAGAATACTCAGTCCCTGACGCACAATATCGTGGCTCTTGCGGTTTTTGATATTCGCAAGAAAGCCGATACCGCAGGCATCGTGTTCATAACTTGGGTCGTACAGCCCCTGCTTCGTCGGCAGAGCACACTCGTTCATATGGCGCATCCTACGTCGTGACCGCCCTTTACCTCCAACCCGTGACCCGTCACAGAAACCGGAGCACTTTTATCTTTATATGCCGGCTACGAGATCCGGCTGCCCGTCCGTTTTGGCCCAACTGCGCTTGACGCACTTCGGCCGGCGGGCTACTCCCGCTCGGCGCCCGACAGATATCGGACCTCGTCTCAAAGGTACAAGGCCGGCTCGCCGAGGCAAACGTTTCGTCATCTTTACCCGACCCGACGCCGCCTGTCATCCCTTCTCGTCCATGCGGCAGGACAGCTCTCCAAAGGGCCGTCCCAGGCCAGCCCAGCCGATACCGGCGAGTTGCTCCTGACCGCTGCCAACCGGAGGTAAGCCTTGGAACTATACGACTTTTTTGTCGCTGCCGTGCTCGGCCTGGTCGAGGGTCTGACGGAGTTCATCCCCGTCTCCTCCACCGGCCATCTGATCCTGGCCGGCGAACTGCTGGGCTTCGGAGGAACGCAAGGCGCAGTGTTCGAGGTGGTCATCCAGCTCGGTGCGATCCTCGCGGTCGTCTGGTTCTACCGCGAGAAATTCTACCATGTCGCCGTCAGCCTGCTCTCCGACCCGGCGTCTCGACGGTTTGTGACCATCGTCCTGCTGGGCTTTCTGCCCTCGATGGTCATCGGCGCCTTCGCTCACGATTTTATCAAGTCGGTGCTGTTCTCGCCCTGGGTCGTCAGCGTCAGCCTGATCCTCGGCGGCTTTGCCATCCTCGCCATCGAGCGCTGGCACCTGCCACCCAGCGCCAAGACGGTGGAAGCGATCACCCCGATGCTGGCACTGAAGATCGGCTTCTGCCAGTGCGTCGCGATGATCCCCGGTGTCTCGCGCTCCGGGGCGACGATCATGGGCGCCCTGCTGCTCGGCGTCGCCCGGGCGCCGGCGACAGAGTTTTCATTCTTCCTCGCCGTTCCGACCATGCTCGCCGCTTCCGCCTACGATATGTACAAGAGCTGGTCGCTGCTGCAGGCTCATGATCTCGCCGTCATCGTCGTCGGCTTTGTCGTCGCCTTCTTCTCGGCGCTGGTGGTGGTGAAGTGGCTGGTTGGCTTCGTCTCGACCAACGGCTTCGCCAGCTTCGCCTACTACCGCATCTTCATCGGCGTCGTGATGCTGGCGTTTCTGTTCCTCCGTTAGGACGGGAACGCCTCGCCCCTGCTGCAGGAGAAAAGTATGAGCGTGCTCGATGAGGCCGGTTTCGCGAGGCTCGCCGACGACACCGTCGGCCGGCTGTTCGAGCGGCTCGAGGAGGCGGTCGGCGATGTTGCCGACGTCGACTTGCAGGAAGGGATCCTGACCGTCGATTTCGACGACGCGGGCCGGCTGGTGCTCAACAAGCACCAGCCAAACCGCCAGATCTGGCTGGCCTCGTCGGTCAGCGGTGCCGCCCACTACGACTGGGATGGCGAGCGGTGGATCTCGTCGCGGGGTGGGAAGCCGCTGCTCGAGCAGCTGGCGGCCGATCTCTCGGCGCTGGCCGGCGAGCCGGTCACCCTCGCCTGAGCTTCCGCCGGCGTCAAGCGAACGACACCTTGCCGGCACGCCGCCGGCGGATCGCCCACAAGGTCAGCATGATGCCGACGATCGCCGGCAAGGTGACGGCGGGAAAATCGCGTGGGATCACCGCGGGAGAACAAATCCCGGCAGCGACTTCCCACAGGTGGAAGAGGGCATGCGCCACCAGCCACACTGTCGCGGCGGCCCACAGGCCGATGCGGCGGGCCGGGACAAACAGGCCGATCGCGAAGGCGATGCCCAGGAATGCCTGGATGAGGCCGATATCGCGGACGAAGTGCTGATTGAAGAAGCCGGTATCTGTCACCCCTGGCACGAAATCGTACCACCTTTCCGGCGCAACGAGCATGAATACGCCATTTGCCGACAGGAACAGGCTGTTGAACGCGACCATCGCGGATACCCCGATCAGCATGGCGCGATTGTCTTCTGTCGTCGTCATGACCTGGCTCCCTTTCTGTAACCATCGTCTGCCCTCGCCACCGCCGGAACATGCGCTACGCGGGTACCAGTGCGCGGCTGAGCCAGTCGTCGAAGCGCGTCGCGCCGATGCGCGCATTTTCGCCGGGGGTCAGCGACCGGTCGTCCACGGCGACGCCGAAATAGCCGGCATGGGCATCCGCAATGACCGTGCGCGGATCGTGCGTAGCGCTCAGCAACCGGCCCACGAGTTCGTCGATCGGCGCCCGGTCCGGGCCGGCGATCTCGATCGTGGCATTCAGGGGAGCTTCGAGGGCGACGTCGGCCACCGCGTCAGCCACGTCGTCGGCGGCGATCGGTTGGAACAGGGCCGGCGACAGACGGACGGTCTGCCCGACCGTAGCCGACTGGGCGATCGCCGCCATGAACTCGAAGAACTGCGTCGAGCGGATGATCGTGTAGGGTATCCCCGAGGTCTTGATCAGGTTTTCCTGCGCCAGCTTGGCGCGAAAGTATCCGCTCGCCAGAAGGCGATCGGTTCCGACGACGGAAAGGGCAACATGGTGCCGCGTTCCGGCGGCGGACGCCGGGGCCAGCAGATTGCGCCCGGCCCTGGTGAAGAAGTCCATCGCCACCGCTTCCTCGAACGAGGGTGAATTGGCCAGGTCGACGACGACCTGCGCGCCGGCCAGCGCGTCGGCCACTCCCTCGCCGGTGACGATGTTGACCCCCGATGCGGGCGATGCCGCCACCACCTCGTGGCCCTTGCCGCGAAGCCTGCTCACCAGCTTCGTTCCAATGAGGCCGCTGCCTCCAATGACGACGATCTTCATGCCTGGTCCTCCGGGCGATCTGCATGTTCGAAGGGTCGCAGGATGCCGCATCGCCGGTCGGAAAACCTTGCAGCCGCCTTGAACTGTGCTTGAATTCTGCTTGGTTATTTGTCCAAAGCAGCAGACGTCTGTCGGCCGGATGGTGCGCCTCGCCGCGCAAGCCGCCGTGGAGCGCCGAAAATGCCCTTTGTGTTCGGCGATTATGTGCTCGACGCTGAGCGGCGGGAGCTTACCTGCAGCTCCACGGTCATTGCCGTCGGGCCGCAGGTCTTTGATCTGCTGCTCTATCTGGTGGAGCACCGCGAACACGTCGTCAGCAAGGACACTTTGCTGGACGCGGTGTGGGCCGGGCGCATCGTCTCCGAGTCAACCTTGACCAGTCACATCAACGCGGCCCGCCGGGCGGTCGGCGACAGCGGCGGGGAACAGCGGCTGATCCGCACGATTGCCCGCAAAGGGTTCCGCTTCGTCGGCGACGTGCGGGAGGTCCGGCCGGGCGACCGTTCCGCATCCCTGAAAACCGAACCCGACGGATCGGGCCATGCAGCCGCAGAGGCGCTGGCTCTCCCCGACAAGCCCTCGATTGCCGCCCTGCCGTTCCTCAACCTCAGCGGAGATCCGGACCAGGACTACTTCATCGACGGCGTGGTCGAAGACATCATCGCGGCTTTGTCGCGCAGTCGCTGGCTGTTCGTCATCGCCCGCAATTCGAGCTTTGCCTACAAGGGCCGCGCGGTTGACGTGAAGCAGGTGGGCCGCGAACTGGGGGTGCGCTATGTGCTGGAAGGGAGCATGCGCAAGGCGGCGAACCGCGTGCGCATCACCGGGCAGCTCATCGACGCGACAACCGGCGGGCATCTCTGGGCGGAGCGCTTCGAAGGCACCCTCGACGACATTTTCGCCCTGCAGGACCAGATCACCGAGAGCGTGGTGGGGGCGATTGCGCCGCAACTGGAGCGTGCCGAGATCGAACGCGCCCAGCGCAAGCCGACCGGGAGCCTCGACGCCTACGACTACTATCTGCGCGGGATGGCGAACTTCCATCGCGGAACCAGGGAGGCCATCGACGCGGCGCTGCCCCTGTTTCACACGGCGATCGGGCTCGACCCGGATTTCGCGTCGGCCCATGGCGCGGCGGCGTGGTGCCATCTCTGGCGCAAAGTCAACGGCTGGATGACCGATCGCCGGCAGGAGATCGCCGAAGGCGCGCATCTGGCCCGTCGTGCCGTGGAGCTGGGCAGCACCGACGCCGTCGCCCTTACCCGCGGCGGCCATGCGCTTGCGCATTTCGTCGGCGATCTCGACAGCTGCATTGCCCTGCTCGACAGGGCGCTGGCGCTCAATCCCAATCTCGCGGCGGCCTGGTTCCTTGGCGGCTACCTGCGGGTCTGGCACGGCGAGCCCGACGACGCCATCGAACGCTTCGCCCACGCGATCCGATTGAGCCCCCTCGATCCCGAAATGTACCGGATGCAGGCAGGCATGGCGGTCGCCCACCTGTTCGCCGGACGCTTCGATGCCGCGTCTTGCTGGGCGGAGAAGGCCTTCCGGGACCTGCCGAGCTTTCTGATGGTGGTCGCCATCATCGCCGCCAGCCATGCGCTCGCCGGCCGGGCGGGAGAAGCACGGCGGGCGATGCAGCATCTGCGGCGCCTCGACCCCACCCTGCGCATCTCCCGCCTGCAGGACTGGCTGCCGATCCGGCGACCGCAGGATCTCGCCACGCTGGCAGACGGCCTGCGCAGGGCCGGGCTGGAGTGAGGGCTGGGCTGTCGCCGGTCGGCTTCAGCGGCAGCCGGACAAGTCAGCGGCGCGAGGGTTGCGGCGCCGCCGGCTCGCTCGTCCCGGCGGCCGGCCGCGGGGAGGTAGCGCCGAACGCGATGATCACCACACCCACCATGATCAACGCACCGGCGATGAACGGCCAGTCCTTGCCCAAAAACTCGAACAGCAACCCGGCGAAGCCGGGTCCCACGACGCGCGCCAGCGTCGTCACCGAGCGGCTCACCCCCATCGTCGCGCCCTGCACGCCGGCGCCGACGGCGAGGGAGACCATGCTGTTCAGCGACGGCGTCAGCAGCGCGAATCCCAGCGCCACCACCAGCATCACCGGCCACAGCATCACCGGGTCCACCGCCATCGGGATCATCAGCATGCCGAGGGCGAGGAGAACCGAGCCCGAAGTGACCAGCCGCGCCTCGCCGAAGCGATGCGCCAGCCGGCCGACAAGACCACCCTGCACGCCGGCACTGATCAGGCCGATAAAGGCAAAGAGCCAGCCGTTCTGCTCCGGCCCCCAGCCGAACTGCCGGCGCGACCACATGGCGAAGGTCGTCTCCATGCCGGCGAAGACGAAGGTCGAGAGGAAGGCGAGCAGCAGCAGCCTGCCGACCCCCGGCTGCCGCAGCGCGTCCGCCAGCAGCCGCCAGCGGCTGCTGCGTGGCAGCGCGGCGTGCGCCTCGCGGATCTCCTTGCCCAGCGATTCCCGCAGCAGCGCCAGGGTCAGCACCATGGCGATGGCGGACAGCGCCGCCGCCACCAGCGCCGGGCTGGTATAGTCGGCGTTGGCCGGGTCGTGGCCGGCGAGCACGCCGCCGATGGCCGGGCCGAAGATGAAGCCGAGGCCGAAGGCGGCGCCGACCATGCCCATGCCTTTCGCCCGGTTGGCCGGGGTGGTGACGTCGGCGACGTAGGCGAAGGCGGTGCCGATGTTGCCGGCCATGAAGCCGCCGAGCGCGCGGGCGGCAAACAGCATCCACAGCTCGTGGGCGAAGGCGAGCCACAGATAGGAGAGGGTGGCGCCGGCAAGGGTGATCGCCAGCACCGGCTTGCGGCCCATGCGGTCGCTGAGCCGGCCCCACATCGGCGCCGCGACGAACTGGGCGAACGAGTAGACGGCCATCAGCAGGCCGACGGTCGCCGGCGTCGCGTGGAAGTGCTCGCCGTAGAACGGCAGCAGCGGAATGATCAGCCCGAAGCCGACCAGATCGACGAAGACGATGAGAAAAAGAATGGCCATGGACCGGCTGTCAGCGCTGCGTAAGCTTCAGTTCGATGCGGCGATTGCGACGGAATGCCGCCTCGCTATCGCCGGGATCGAGCGGCTTGTACTCGGCATAGCCGGCCGCCGCCAGCCGGCCCGCAGGAATGCCGTAATCGTGAAGAAGCCGCAGCACCGACATCGCCCGCGCCTGCGACAGCTCCCAGTTTGACGGAAATTGCGGCGTCGCGATGGGGGTCCGGTCGGTGTGGCCGTCGATCTGCAGGATCCAGTCGATATCCGGCGGAATCGTCTTCGCCACCTGCTTCAGCGTCTCGGCCACCCGCTGGATCTGCGTCCGCCCGGCCGGCCCGAGATCGGCCGAACCCGGATCGAACAGCACTTCCGAGGCGAAGATGAAGCGGTCGCCCTCGATGCGGATGTCCGGCCGGTCCCCCAGCACCTGGCGCAGCCGGCCGAAGAACTCCGAGCGGAAGCGGGCCAGCTCCTGCACCTTGCCGGCGAGCGCCGCGTTCAGCCGCTGCCCCAGCGTCTGGATCTGCACGTCCTGCTCGGCCGCCTTCTTCTCCGAGGCCTCCAGCGCCGCGGCAAGCTGCGCCAGCTGCTGGCGCAGCGCGGTGAGCTGCTGGTCCAGCAGCGCGGCGGCGGCGCGGGCGCTCTCCGAGAGCTTCTTCTCCTCGGCAAGGCCGGCTTCCGCCTGCTCGGCGCGCCCGGTCAGCCCCTGCACCTGCTGCTCCAGGCTGCGCCGCTGCGTCAGCGTCGCCTGCAGCTCGCCGGACAGGCGGGCAACCTCGGCGTTGAGGGCATCCTTGCTCTTGCGCTCCAGCGCCAGCACCTCCGCCAGCTTCGCCATCTCGCCCTGCAGCGAGCGCAGCGAGGCGTCGCGGTCGGAAAGAGTGGCGCCGAGAAAGAACTGCGCCAGCGCGAACACCAGCAGCACGAAGATGATCACCAGCAGCAGGCTGGCGAGCGCATCGACGAAGCCGGGCCAGATGTCGAGCGGCCGCCGCGCCCGGCGGGCGGAAAGCGCCATGGCGGCCTAGCCCTGCCGCTCCGGCTCGTCGGCGACAGCGGCGACGGTGCGGGCGAGCATGCGGATGTCGCTGCGCACCTGGCGGACGATCTCCTCGCGACCGGCGATCATCTCCTCGATCAGCCGGGCGACGTAGACGTCGAGATTGCGGATGTGCGCCCGCGTCGCCTCGTCGAGGCCGCCGGCGGCAGTGCCGCCCGGCGCCCGCAGCCCGTCGGCGAGGCGGGCGAGGACCGGCCGCAGCTGATCCTGGCTGTCGGCCAGGGCGCGGATCACCGCCTGCTCGGCCTGCATCTGGTCGGTCAGCGCACCCACCTTCTCGGCCAGCGCGAGAAGCTGTGCCGATCCCGCGGCGCGGGCTTCTTCGCCGCGGGTGAGGGTGCGCTGCAGGCTCTCGAGGCTGTCCGCCGTCTGCTCCAGCAGTGCCTGCACGTAGACCGGCATCGGCTGTTCGCCGTCGGTGGGAACCATCCCCGACGACAGGCGGGTCGATCCCGAGAGCCAGTCCTCCAGCTCGTTGTAGAAGCGGTTCTGCGCCTGGCCGACCTGCAGGTCGAGGAAGCCGAGGACGAGCGAGCCGGCGAGGCCGAACAGCGACGACGAGAACGCCGTCCCCATTCCGGACAGCGGTGCGGCGAGGCCGGCCTTCAGCGTCTCGAACATCTGGGCGACATCGGACGAACCGACGGTCAGCCCGCGGATGACGGTGCCGACCGAGCCGACCGTCTGCGACAGCCCCCAAAAGGTGCCGAGCAGACCGAGGAAGATCAGCAGGCCGATGAGGTAGCGGGAGAGATCGCGGGCCTCGTCGAGCCGCGAGGCAATACCGTCCAGCAGCGAGCGCATCACCGGCGCTGACAGCGTCAGCCGGCCGCGCCGCTCGCCCAGCATCGCCGCCATCGGCGCCAGCAGCCGCGGCGCCGGCGGCGTGGCGTCGGCCGGGCGATCGCTGCGATAGTGCTCGATCCAGGCGACCTCCGGCGACAGCCGGACCACCTGCCGCAGCGCGTAGAGGACGCCGAGAGCGAAAACGCCGAGAATCAGGCCGTTGAGCGGCGGGTTGACGCTGAACGCGGCGGCAAGTCCGGGAAACAGCAGGCCGCAGACGGCGCCGACCAGCGCCAGGAACACCAGCATCCGCAGCAGGTAGCGGTGCGGATCGGTCATGCGCGGCTTGCCGCTCCTCATGGCGATGTCCCGGCTCAGGAGGCTGCCGCCGGCCGCTGCGCCGCCTGCGCCACCAGCCCGATCAAGCTCTCGTGCAGGGCGGTGTTGCTGGCCAGCACGCCGCCGCCGGTAAACATCTTGCGGCCGCCGGCAAGGTCGCTGACGAAGCCGCCCGCCTCGCGCACCAGCACGATGCCGGCGGCGATGTCCCAGGGGTTCAGCCCGTTCTCCCAGAAGCCGTCGTAGCGGCCGGCGGCGACCCAGGCGAGGTCGAGCGCGGCCGATCCGTAGCGGCGGACGCCCGAGGACACCGCCATGACGGCGCCGAGTTGGCGCAGGAACAGGCCGTGGTTGGCGAGCCCGAGGAAGGGGATGCCGGTGGCGAACAGCGCCTCCTCGACGTTACGACGGCCGGAAACGCGCAGCCGCCGGCCGTTGAGGAAGGCACCGGTGCCCTTCTCGGCAACGAACATCTCGTCCGGCACCGGCGAGTAGATGACGCCGGCGTAAGGCTCGCCGTCGCGCTCAACGGCGATCGAGATGGAGAAATGCGGGATGCCGTGCAGGAAGTTGGTGGTCCCGTCGAGGGGATCGACCACCCAGCGGTTGGAGGTATCGGAGCCCGGCTGGAAGCCGCTCTCCTCCATCAGCAGGCCGTAGGTCGGCCGCGCCTTGCTCAGCTCGGCGCGCAGCACCGATTCCGAGCGGTGGTCCGCCCGGCTGACAAAGTCGGCGGGCCCCTTCTTCGAGACCTGCAGCTGTTCGAGTTCGCCGAAATCGCGGACCAGCCCTTTCGCCGCCTTCAGGGCGGCCGCGGTCATCACGTTCAGCAGCGGGGAGCGATAGGCCATCGGCAGCCGGCGGTGCGGTTTTGCGAAGGTCCGGGGCGAGCGCCCTAGTCCTTCGCCCGCTCCACGTAGGTGGAATCGCCGGTGGCAACGACGATGCGGGTTCCCGCCTCGATGAACGGCGGCACCAGCACCTTGACGCCGTTCTCCAGGATCGCCGGCTTGTACGACGATGCCGCGGTCTGCCCCTTGACCACCGCGTCCGCCTCGACGACGCGCAGCGTCACCTGGTCGGGAAGCTCCACCGAGATCGGCTGCTCTTCGTAGGACTCGATGGTCACCACCATGTTTTCTTGCAGGAACGCCACCTGATCCTCGCCGACGAGTTCGGTCGGCAGGGTGATCTGGTCGAAGGTCTCGGTGTCCATGAACGTGTGCGAATCGGCATCGCTGTAGAGATACTGGTAGGAGCGCTGGTCGAGCCGCACCCGCTCGACGTTCTCCGAGGAGCGGAAGCGCTCGTTCAGCTTGGTGCCGTCGCGGATGTCCTTCAGCTCCACCTGCAGATAGGCGCCGCCCTTGCCCGGCTGCGTATGCATGATGCGCACCGCCCGCCAGAGCCGGCCCTGATGCTCGATGATGTTGCCTGGGCGGACGGCATTGCCGCTGATCTTCATCTGTCCGATACCGATTGTTGTGGAGCCGACCCGCGCAGGGCCGGTCAGCAGGCTAGCAGCTTGCCGTTTTGCGGGCAACCGCAGCCGCCGGAGCCGGGTCGGCCGGGGGGCTTGGTTGATCCCAGGGCGATCCCTCGACTTTAGCCAAGGACGCCAAGTATAACGTCGTCCCGACCAACCGATGCCGCAAGGGCCGTTGATGAAAGAGGAAATCATGCCTGCTGGGCGGGCGCCTGCCGGTGAATCAGGTGGCCATCGGCGCGTACTGAGTCTTGCCGCCGCCGTGGTCGCAACATTGATACCGTCGCTGCTGGCAGCAACAGCCGCAATCGCCACCGACAGCGTCTATAACCCCCAGCGGGTGCTGCGACATCATGACAATGAGTGCCTCGACCAGAAGCCGGGCGAGTGCATCACCGTGGCATCGCCGAGCCTGGGGGTCTCCACCAGTCGGCCCATCGCCATCACGGTGGCGTGCACCCCGGCGTTTCCGCATCTGGTCGGCTGGGACAGCCGGCAGCATGAGCACATTCGCGTCGATCTGCTGTCGAAGCAGCCCGGGGATCGGGTGGCCGCGGCAACGACGGCCCCCGACAAGGTGAGGGTGGTGGCCACCAGCCATGCCAGCGCCAAGGGCTATGTCACGATCTATGCCGGTTGCTCGCGCCAGCCATGGGCCGGCACGCCGTTCATGTCGTCGCGCGAGGCGGTGCCCGGCAACCATGTCGGCTTCACAGGAGGACCAAAGTGATCGTCCGATCCCGATGGAGCAGCCTCGCAGGGCTGGCCGGTGGCGTGGTTGCAATGGCACTGGCCGCCGCATCCGCCTGGGCCGATGCGTGCGACGCGCACAATTACAATATCGAAGGGCCATCGTCGATTCCGGACTGTGAACTGCAAGTGCAATCGACGCTGAAGCTTTCCGCATGGGACAGCAAAGGCTGGGCATTTCACTGCACTGGTGATCATCCTTATTACTGGGGCCTCGCCTCCGGCTATTCGCCGAGCTATACATTCAACAACAGCTGCTTCACGGTGCCCGAGAATGCTGCCGCCGAAGGGACCGATACCAGCAAGTTCGACGCCACCTTCACCAACTGGTGCTTCAAGACCGAATCCGTAACGGTGACGCTCGCCTGCTCCGACCAGTCGCCTCCCTAGCCGACTGCGCCTCGCGGTCGAACCCCAGGGTTCGACCGCCGGACCCCGTCATCGCACCCCTCTCCCCCCGGCTCGCGGACAACGTCGGCCGGAATGCTGCTTGTCGCCGGGGAAGCCCCCGGCGTACCGCCCGGCGTTGCGTCGGGGGGTGCCCGCGCCCGGCGCACTATCCGTGACGGTGCGGCGGCACGGTGGTAATAATGTGAACGACAATGAAAAGGCGCGGCCGACCGGAGGCGTCGGCACCGCGCCGCAGGAGGCAACAGCCTGCAGCGGCTCGCCGCGAGGAAGCGACGATGGACGTGATCGCCGACCCGGAACCGCTGGTCAAGGGCGCCAGCGTCCTGCACGCATGGCTCGCCCGCGAGTTTTCCTCGCCCAGCATCATCGGTCAGACAGCGACGATCGCCGTCACCGCCATCCTCGCGGTAATCATCGCGCCAAAGCTGCAGCGCTGGATCAGGACCTGGCACCGGCGCATCGATTCCGACTCGCGGCTCGGACAGTCGACCAACGCCTTCATCCGGCGACTGTCGCTGGCGCTGCTGCCGGTGCTCTCCTACGCGGTCGCGGCGGCGCTGCTGGCCCCCGCCATGCTGGTGGCGCAGGATCAGGGCTGGCCGCACCAGGGCATCAAGCTGACGCTGAGCCTGCTCGCCGCCTGGGTGGTGATCCGCCTCGTCTCCAGCCTCGTTCGCGACCGCTTCCGCGCCGGTGCACTCGCCATCCTCGTCTGGGTGATCGCCGCGCTTTACATCTTCGACGTGCTGGGCGACAGCGCGCGGTTCCTGCGCGAGCTGAGCTGGACGGTCGGCGGGTTGCGCATCTCGCCGATGAGCGTCATCACCGGCATCCTCTGGCTGAGCGTGCTGGTCTGGCTCGCCAATTGGGCGGCGAAGATGCTGGAGGTGCGCGTCCTTGCCCGCTCCGGCGCCACACCGTCGCTGCAAGTGCTGACCGCCCGCCTGCTGAAGGTGGTGATGGTGATCGCCGCGGTGTTCATCGCGCTCGGCACCATCGGCATCGACCTGACCGCGTTCGCCGTGTTCACCGGCGCACTCGGCGTCGGCATCGGCTTCGGGCTGCAGGCGATCTTCAACAACTTCATCGCCGGCCTGATCCTGCTGTCGGAGAAGAGCCTCAAGGTGGGCG
Source organism: Rhodospirillales bacterium (assembly GCA_039808105.1). Taxonomy (GTDB): domain Bacteria; phylum Pseudomonadota; class Alphaproteobacteria; order Rhodospirillales; family Defluviicoccaceae; genus Defluviicoccus. The sequence goes on along the minus strand of JBDHSN010000011.1, from coordinate 21,003 downwards.
ATTTCGTCGAGGTCGAGCGCGGCCACCTCTCCGGCACCGTCCGCCAGATCAACGTCCGCAACACCATCATTACCACGCCCGACAGCATCGACGTCGCGGTGCCCAACTCGGAGTTCGTCAACAGCCGGGTGATCAACTGGACGATGCTCGATGCCCACGCCCGCATCCACGTACCCTTCGCCGTCGCCTACGGCACCGACCTCGAACTGGTGCGCAAGGCGGTGTGTGAGGCGGCACAGGAGGTAAAGTTCACCCTGAAAGACGCGAGCGGCCGGGTGCCGCAACTCTGGCTGGTGAAATTCGCCGATAGCCGGCTGGAATTCGAGCTGGTGGTCTGGCTCACCAGCGAGGGTATCCACCGCCCGCTCGGCGCCCGCGCCGCCTACTGCTGGGCGATCTACGAATCCTTGCGCAGGCATGGCCTCGAAGTACCGTTCCCGCAGCGCGACCTGCACGTCAAGAGCGCGGTGCCGCTGCGCATCGACCTCGGCGACGGCGATGCAGACAGGAAAGCCGAAGGCAAGGCCCCTCCCCCTCCCGACGACTTGCGCCATCCGCCGGGAGAGGCCGAACCGACGCCGGATCGTGCAGCTTCCGACATTCCCGGCCCGCCGCCGTCGCCGCAAGCAGCGGCAGCGGAACCCGGCCCGCTGGGACCAGGCACCGTCGCCGAGGCGCAGGCGGCGGGGCGGCCGGCAGCTGCGGACGGGAAGGGTTAGCGATCCTCAGTAGAGGTGCTGGCCGCCGGTGATCCACAGCTCGCTGCCGGTGACGTAGCCGGAGTCGGGCGAGCACAGGTAGAAGATGGCGTTGGCGACGTCCTCGGGCCGGCCCATCCGTTCCATCGGGATGCGCGGGATCAGCACCTCGTACTCCGGCTGGATCATCGCCGTTTCGATCTCGCCCGGCGCCACCGCGTTGACGCGGATATCGAGAGCGGCACATTCATGCGCCAGCTCGCGGGTGAGCGCCGAGAGCGCCGCCTTGGAGATGGAATAGGCCGAGCCGGCGAACGGGTGGACGGCATGGCCGGCGATCGAGGTGACGTTGACGACGGCACCGCGGCCGCGGTGCAGGGCCGCGGCGAAGCCGCGTACCAGCCGCAGCGGCGCGAAGAAGTTGATCTCGAGAACGTCGTGCCACGCATCGAGGTCGCCGTTGAGGCAGCCCAGCCGCTCCTTGTACGGCGTCTTCGGCGACATCCCGGCGTTGTTGACCAGCGCATGCAGCGGGGCGCCATTCAGCGCGGCGTTGGCCTGCTCGACAAAGCGGGCGACGCTGCCGGCGTCACCCAGGTCGGTGGGAATGTGGCAGGTCCAATTGGCATCGCGCCGGCATTCCGCCGGCGTGTCCTCGCGGGAACAGGTCAGAATGCGCCAGCCCCGGTCGAGAAAGACCTTGGCGGTGGCGTGGCCGATGCCGCGACTGGCGCCGGTGATCACCACCGTCCGCCGCTCGCCGCCGCTGTCGGCCGCCGGCTGGCCCGTCCCCCTACCCTCCATCGCGGCCGTCAATGGGCCAGCAGCAACGGCAGCGTCGCCCTCTCCAGCATGTGGCGGGTGACGCCGCCCAGGATCATCTCGCGCAGCCGGCTGTGCGAATAGCCGCCCATCACCAGCAGGTCGGCCTCGCGGGCGGCGGCATTCAGCGCATCGCCGACGCTCGGATGGTGCCCGATCGTCCGGCTCTCGGCTGCAATGCCGTGCCAGGCGAGATAGGCCGGGACCGACTTCAGGTCGTCGTCCTCGCCCGGGTCCTGCGCCGAGACGATGCTGACCTTCTTCGCGCAGGCGAGGAATGGCAGCGCCGCGGCAAGTGCCCGCGCAGCCTGGGCGCTGCCGTCCCAGGCGACGATGATATGGTCGAGGCGCAGCGGCGCGCCGTGCTTGCCGGCGACCAGCACCGGGCGGCCGGTTTCGAACAGGGCGACGCCGAAGGTACCGGGATTGCCGATGCTTCCGGATGGCTCGGGGGTGGCGAGGACGATCAGGTCGGCGAGCCGGCCGGCAGCGGCCACGGCGTCCTCTTCCTGGCCTTCGAGCTCCAGCCACAGCGCCGAGGGCGTGGCCGTGGGGAGAACAGTGCTTGCCAGCGGCACGGCGGCAGCGGCGCGCATCGCCTCGAAGGTCTTGCGGGCGATGGCCGCCCGCGCCGCCGTCTCCCGCTCGCTGAGCTCGACCAGTTCCTGCACCAGCGCGGCCGACATGCCTTCGCCGACGAAGGGCAGCGTGTCCACCGGCTGAACGCGGACGTGCATGGCATCGATGTGCGCGCCGAACACATGGGCGACGGCGAAGGCAGCGTCCAGCGCGTGGCGGTCGCGATCGGATCCGTCGAGCGGCACCAGAACCTTGCGAATGGTCATATCCCACTCTTCTTATCGATGGAGACCACCCGATTATCATGGCTAGGCTGCGGCCGGATTGAAAGCCCCTACGGAGAATGGGGTTCAGCGCCAAGGAGTCCCGTCGCCGCCCGCAAGGTATCCTCCGCCGTCCCCGATGCCGACAGCCGATGCCAGTCGATCCCGCCGGGATCGAGAGCGGCCTGGCGACGGACCACCTCTGGCGTTGCATCGGAGATATCTCCGCTGCGCTCCCGCACCCGCCGTTCGAGCACTGCCGGATCCGCTTCGAGCCAGAGCCCGTGGAACGGCACCCCGGCCGCGGCAGCGACCGCGGCGATGGCGGCCCGCTCCTGCGGCCGAGCGAAGACGGCATCGGCGATCACCGTGCGGCCGGCGGTGAGGGCGTCCCGCGCCTCATCACCGATGGCGGCATAGGTTCGGCGTGTCGCCTCGGCGCTGTAGTCGGCCGCGGCGAGGCGCGTTTCCGGCGCGACCCCGGCCAACCGCTTGCGCGTCGCATCGGTGCGGATGATGCGGGCGCCGGGACGCGGCGCGAAAGCCGGAGCCAGTTCGCGTGCCAGCCGGGACTTGCCGGATCCCGACAGCCCCCCCACCGCGATCAGTCGCGGCGCTGCCGTCTCGAGAAAGGCGAGCGCCAGCGCGAGGTAGCGCGCCGCTCCCGCCGCCAGCGCCGCAGCGGCTTCGGCGTCGGAATGGGTGGCCGCCGCGGCGGCGTCGATATGGCTGCGAATGGCGGCCCGCAAGGAGCAGAACAACGGCAGGGCGGCGAGGCCGCTGCAGTCGCCGGTGACATCCAGGTAGCGGTTGAGCAGGATGTTGGCCAGCCGGCCAAGATCGCGGAACTCCAGGTCCATGACCAGAAAGGCAAGGTCGTAGAGAACGTCGATGTCGGCGAAGGCGGCGTCGAACTCGATGGCATCGAACAGCACCGGCCGGCCATCGAGCAGAACGATGTTGCGCAGGTGCAGATCGCCGTGGCAGTGGCGAACGAATCCTTCGGCGCGCCGCCGGTCGAGCAGCGGCGCCAGCCGCTGCAGCGCTTGCCGCGACGCGGCCGCCAGGCGGGCGACGGCGTCGCGATCGAGGACGGCAGGGTCGGCTTCGGCGAAACTGCGGATGTTGCCGTCGAGGATCGCCGCCATCGCCGCCGCGCCACCGGCATCGGGCCGGGGCTCAGCCTGCCGGTGAAAGCCGGCGATGACATCGGCGAGGCTCTCGATCAGGCGGCGGTCGAGCTGGCCGGCCGCCGCCATCCGGTCGAGGAGCGCATCCTCGGCGAAGCGCTGCATCTCGACCAGCCAGTCAACAGGCTGGCCCTCGCCGACAAGTCCGAGACGGCCGTCCGGTCGGCGGACGACCGCGACGACGCCGCGGTAGATCCCGCCCGCGGTGCGCCGGTTGATCGCCACCTCCGCCGTGCAGAAGTGTTGGCGCGCGGCAGCGCTGCCATAGTCGAGGTAGGGAAAGCGAACGGCCCGCTTCAGCTTGAAGACGCGGGCGCCGGCCAGGAACAGGACCGATGCGTGGGTCTCCCGCCGCTCGACCGAACGGACGTCCGGCCCATAGGTGCCGGGCTGGGAAAGGAACGCGATGACCTCGCTCTGGTCCTCGACGATCACGCCGCCCGCTCCCTCATCACCTACTCAAACGAGGGCCGCGGCTCCTTGACGCCGAACGGATCCTCGTGAATCAGCACTTCGGAGTTGGGAAAGGCCGCTTCAACCTGGTGCATCACCGAGTAGGCGATGGTGTGGGCATCGATCAGCGTCAGTTCCGGGTCCATCTCCAGGTGAAACTGGATGAATGTCTGGGTCCCTGAGGACCGCGTCCGCAGGTCGTGCATGCTGATGACCGCGGGATGTCCCATGGCGATCGCCCGGATCCGCTCGCGGTCGGCCTCGGGCAGCTCCCGGTCCATCAGCAGGTTGACGCTGGTGGCGAAGATGCCCCAGGCACTCCACAGGATGTAGAGGGCGACGGCGCCCGCCAGCAGCGGGTCGGCGAGCGCCCAGCCAAAGGTACCCGAGGCGATGAGGGCGGCGATGACGGCGAGGTTGATCAGCAGGTCGGAGCGGTAGTGGAGCGCGTCCGCCCCGATGGCGATGGAGCCCGTCGCCCGGACCACCCGGCGCTGGAACAGAACCAGCCCGAAGGTGACGCCGATCGACAGCACCATGACGGCGATGCCGACCGTCTCGTTGGTCAGCGGTGCCGGGCGAAACAGGCGGTCCGCCGCCTGTACCAGAACGAACACCGACGATCCGGCGATGAACGCCGACTGGCCGAGGCCGGCGAGCGGCTCCGCCTTGCCGTGGCCGAAGCGGTGCTCGCGATCCGCCGGGACGGCGGCCTGGAAGATGGCGACGAGGTTGATCAGCGAGGCGGCGAGGTCCAGCGCCGAGTCCACCAGGGTGGACAGCAGGCTCACCGACCCGGTGACGACATAGGCGCCCGTTTTGGCCACGGTCAGCAGCAGCGCGACGCCGACCGAGGCAAACGCCGCCCAGGCCTTCAGGCGATTGGACCGCGCTTCCGACGCGTCGACAGGGCTCGCCACCGCGCTCACGGATAGAGTTCCCCGCTGCTCCAGCCGGCGTCGCTCCGGGTAAACACCCGACGCATGTGCAGGCGGAACGGCCGGTCTTCCCAGAACTCGATGGTCTCCGGGATGACGCGGAAGCCCGACCAGTGCTGCGGCCGCGGCACCGCCCCCAGCGCGAAGCGGGCGGTGTAGCGGGCGACGCGCCCCTCCAACTCGAACCGTCCCGCCAGCGGCTGGGACTGCTTCGAGGCCCAGGCGCCGATCTGGCTGATCCGCGGCCGGCTGGCGAAGTAGGCGTCGGCTTCGGCGTCGCTGACCCGCTCGACACCGCCCTGGACGCGCACCTGCCGGCGCAGCGACTTCCAGTGGAAGCACAGCGCAGCGCGCGGCCGCTGCTCCAGCTCCTGTGCCTTGCGGCTGCCGAGGTTGGTGTAGAAGACGAAGCCGTGGTCATCGAGGCCCTTCAGCAGCACCATCCGGGCGGACGGAGTGCCGTCGGCGCCGACCGTCGCCAGCGTCATCGCGTTGGGATCGTTGACCTCGCTGCGTTCGGCCTCGGCCAGCCAGATCCCAAACAGCGCGAGCGGATCGGTATCGCTGGTGATGTGCATGCGGCACCCGGCAGACAACTGCAATCTACCAGCTTGTATACTATGGGAACGCCGGGAGAACGTGACGATTCGGAAGGGCAGGCAGGACGCTGGCGCTGCGCTCGACCCTGGCGCCGATGTGCCGGACGGCCGGGCAGCAGGGAACGCTGCTGCCCGGCCTCGTTATCCGCCGCCGCTACGCGCCGTAGTCGTTGGCGACGATCTCCTCGGCCCGCCGGCAGATCTCTTTGCCGTAATCGACCCACACGCCCTGACCCCAGTAGCGGTAGCAGCTGGTCTCCGCCGACATCACGTGGAACAGCGCGTTGCGGAAGCGCGGATCATCGGTGTCCAGCCCCTTCTGCGTCAGCACGCGGTTGAAGGCGACGCTCATCTGCTCCATCGGGCCGAGCAGGCTCTCGTAGCCCTGCACCCAGGAGATGTTGTTGGTCCAGGAGCCGCCCTCCATGTGGAAGCGGTGATCCTCCTTCTTGCACTCCTCGATCACCTTGGCGAGCTTGGCGGCGCCGGCACCCGGCTTCATCCGGTCCCAGATTTTCTTCTGATGGATCGGCTGGATGACCGGCAGGTCCTCCAGCGTGATGCCCTCGGCGAACAGGTATTCGAGGTATTCGGTGCCGCTCATGAACGGCGTCTCCGAGCCTGACGCCTCGCGGACGGCATCGAAGAACTTGCCGGGGAACTCGTTCATCATCACCCCGCCGTTCTCGCCGTCGGCGATCTGGGTGACCAGCGGCGGCACGCTCTTGCCGGCGAGCTGCCAGCGGCCGAGGCTCTTCGCCTCGTAGAACGGCTGCATCTGCGCCACCAGCTTGGTATCGGAACCCTGCGTCTTGATCAGGGCGATGATCTCCGCCTGCTCACCGTCGGAATTGGTGCAGACGAGGCGGTGCGGCAGATGCTTCTGCTCCGGGCCGTGGCCGGTCAGCGGCAGCTCGACGGTGTGCTCCTGCACCAGCACCCAGGTGTAGCCGCACTGGCGCAGCGTCTTGACGAAGGCGTAAGCGACGTCGGGATGGTTGGGCAGCGCCATCTCCGACGGCGAGAAGCCGCGCACCCGCTGCAGCGCCTCGACCCCGAAGATCGCGGCAAAGTGGTGCTGCCACGCCTTGACGTGCAGCAGGTAGTCCTGCACCGGCGTCGAGGGCGCCACGGCGTGGCCCCACGGGCAGCCCAGCCATTCGATGCCGCGCCGGTAGCGCGGATCGCAGGTGGCCCGCTTCAGCGCGTCGAAGACGTCGTTGAGGCCCATCTGGCGCATGCCGTGAAACAGCGTGCCGGAGTATTCCAGCATCACCCGGGGCTCCTTGCCCTCGTCGATGAGCTGCGGGACGAACTCGCCGATCCGCTTGTAGCACCAGACGAAGGCCCCGGCGTTGTGGTTGTCGCCGATCCCCTGGTTGTCCATCATGTATTTGAGATTGCTGATGATCGCGGCGGTACGCAGGTCGTAGCCGCCGGCCGGGATCAGCGGCTGATGCATGTGCAGGGCAATGGCTGAGGCCGACTTGATGCGGCCGAAGTCGATCTTGCCTTCAGGGCGGTAGACTTCCTGGTCGGCCGCGGCGGCGATGGCCGCGTCGAGCTCTTTCTCGCGACCGGCGATGTTCGGCAGGCCGTCCACGTATTCGGGCAGGTCGATGCTCATGGGCCGGTGTTTCCCTCCAGAAGGTTGGCGATGCGGGCGAGCGGCCGGGGTTTTCTATGGTTTTCGGCGCGCGCGAAGCTGCGACAGGGCCGCTCGGCGGCGGATTGAAGCAACCGCGGCGCCGGCGCGCAAGGCGATAAGGCGGCGCTGTCGGAAAAGCCTGTGCCGATGGTCAGGGACGGCGGAACTGCTTGGCGAGCTGCAGGCCCTGGCGCTGGTAGGAGGAGCCGATGCCGCTGCCGTAAAGGCGCTCCGGCGGGGCGGTGAGCCGCTCGTAGACGAGGCGGCCGACGAGCTGGTCATGGCGCAGGGCGAACGGTACTTCGAACGAGCGGATCTCAAGGACCGCGCGCGAGCCTTCGCCACCGGCGGCGGCGAGGCCGAAGCCGGGATCGAAAAAGCCGGCGTAGTGCACCCGGAACTCGCCGACGCGGGTATCGTACGGACGCATCTCGGCGGCATGGTCGGGCGGCACGGTCACCGCCTGGCGCGAGGCGAGGATGTAGAAGTCGCCGGGATTGAGGACGACGCAGCCCTGGCCGTCCGGCGTCACCGGCTCCCAGAACTCGTGCGGCTCGTAGTGGTCGATCCGCCCGAGGTCGATCAGGCCGGTGTGTCGCCGCGCCCGCCAGCCGACCGGCCTGCCGTCGCGCGGCGCGAGATCGACGGTGACGGCGATGCCCTCGTCGATGTCGGCGGCGGCGCGGCGCTGGGCGGCATCGCCGCCGCCGCCGGCGTCGTCGCCCGCCACCAGCGGCACCGCCTGGTGCAGCCGGCGCAGCGCGGTGTCGGTGATGGGCGGGCTGCCGCGCCGCAGCCGCAGCTGGCTGACGCTGCTGCCGCGGCGGACGACGATGCTGAAGGTGCGCGGGCTGATCTCGGCGTAGAGCGGCCCCTTGTAGCCGGCGGCCACCTGATCGAACACCGCCGAGCGGTCGGTGATCAGCCGGGTGAAGACGTCGAGGCGGCCGGTCGAGCTCTTCGGGTTGGCCATGCCGGAGGTGCGGCTCTTCAGCGCCAGGCTCTCCAGCAGCGGCACGATGTAGACGCAGCCCTTCTCCAGCACGGCGCCGTCGGCGAGGCTGATGCGGTGCATGCCGAACGCGGCGAGACGCTCGGCGACGGTGGCCTCGGGTCCGGGCAGAAAGCTCGCCCGCACCCGCCACGCCTCGTCGCCGAGGCGCAGGTCGAGGCTGGCCGGCTGGATCTGCGCCTCGTCGATCTCGCAGGCCGCCTGCACCTCGCGCGCGCGCACCAGCGCCCGGATCTCCTGCGCCGGCAGCAGGCCGGTGGAGTAGGCGGGCGGCGCGGCGCCGTTCCGCTCGTCCAGCCCGGGGATTACCCGATCCGGTCTCTCACTCGCCACTGCCGGTCTCCGCTAACGTCAGTGAATCGCGTGCTCTAGGCATAGCAGCCGGCGGGGCCCGCCACAATGCAGTGCCGCTTTTGCCTGACCTTACGTCCGGGGATATTTTACCCAATCGTCCCAGAAATTAATCGATCCGGAGTAGGTGACGACCAGAGATGTGGGGTAGTGTATGGCAAGATGGTGATGATGTGGATCCCGGAAGGGACCCCCAGCATATTTTGCCGGTAGTCGGACACCGTCCGCCGATCGTTTGCAGCCTGAACCAAATATCCGGAGATTAAGACGCCTTAAGACCACCCCGCTTCACGTCTTTATCAAGCTCGAGGGCAATAATGAGCTATTGCGTTTTCATGCATCGCTCGGATTCAATTTACGATGATAGTCCTGCCGAGCAATATCAGTTTCCGAAACAATACCTCGATCGGGCCAAAAGTAGCTTAGGTGACTGGATCGTCTACCTGGAGCCAACGAAAGTTTCTAGAACCCGCGGCTATTTCGCAATTGCGCGGGTGCAGCAGATCATATCCGACCCTAAGGCTCCTGATATGTATCTAGCGCTCATCGAGCCGAATTCTTACCTTGATTTTGTTAATCCGGTACCATTCAAGGACGGATCTGATCCGATCGAGCGTGGCCTCCTCAATGAAAGCGGCAAGCTATCGGGACGCGCACAGTCAGCGGTGCGTCCAATCTCTCCACAAGATTTCAACCGCATCATAGAGCGCGGCCTTAATGACGAGGAATGGCGACTCCCGCGTGTCGAAGCGATAGAACCAGCTATCCAATTTGAGGAGAGCCAAACGCCGTACATGTTCGAGCAGGCCAAGATCAGGATTCAGCAACTGACCTCTCGGATCGTGCGTGACCGCATCTTTCGGAAGATCGTCCTCCGTGCCTATGACGAGCGGTGTGCAGTAAGCGGTCTTAAATTCATCAATGGTGGCGGAAGGGCGGAAGTTGATGCTGCCCATATCCGACCGGTTGAGCATGCTGGCCCTGACATTCTGCAAAATGGCATGGCTCTCTCGGGCACTGCACATTGGATGTTTGACCGTGGTCTCATCAGCATTTCTAATGCTTATGAGATCATCATTTCTCGTCAAGTCAATGATATCGGCAGTGTGCAAGCATTCGTCAACAAGTCCGGTCATGCTCAGTTGCCTACGCACCAAGGCGATTGGCCGCACCCGAGTTTCCTCCAATGGCACCGCGAGAACTGTTTCAAGCATTAACTGAGCAGTAGACAATGGCCTGCTATAGTATAAATGGATGTCAGGCGCTCGACTGATCTGGCCGTGCTTCTCTGCACCCCTACATAGAATTCGACGAGCCTGCCTGCCAGCCCGTTTCGAGGGACGCTGTCACATAGCTTGGAAGTACGCCAGCCAGGGGGTCGCAGCAGATAAGAGCACATCTCATTGGAGGGGGTGACATCATGTCGTTACGAACGCTTGCAGGGGTCGTTGCTGCCATCATCCTGGCCGGTTCCGCTGCCATCGAGGCGGCGCGGGCTGCCGAGCCACCGTCTTTGGTCTGGGAGCGTCATCCCGGCTCGTTATCCTACGATGTCGTCACCGCGGTTGCTACCGATCGCACCGGCGCGGTCGTGGTGGCCGGCGAGACCGGTGGCTCGATGGCCAGGGCAAACGCCGGCCTCGCCGACATCTTCGTCCTGAAGTATTCCAGCACGGGTTCGCTGCTGTGGCGGCGACAGTTGGGAACGACCCGACGCGATGTGCCTTCTGCCGTCGCCATCGATTCCTCGAATAATATCGTCGTTGTGGGTTTGACGGGGGCATGGCTCGCCGGGCCCAGCCAGGGAGGCGATGACCTCTTCGTCCTCAAGTACAATGCCGAGGGCATTCTGCTGTGGAAGCGCCAGACAGGCAGTCCGAGCGACGATCATCCCGGCGATGTCGCCGTCGATGCGGCGGGCAACATCTTCTTTGCCGCCAGCCAGTTGCTCCTGAAATACAGGCCGGACGGATCCGAAGCATGGCGGCGGCCAGCGCCGTCCCGTCCTGATCCGGTTTCCTGGAATGGCGTTGCCCTCCACCCCGACGGCAATCTTATTGTCATCGGCAGCGCCTACAAGTCTTCCTTCAACAGTGATCTCGTGCTGGCCGCGTACTCGCCGCAAGGGGCGCTGCAGTGGACCCGGCAGACCGCCACCGCCACGGGCGAATATCCTGCGCATGTCGCGATCAACGGCGCCGGCAGGATCTTCGGCGTCGGACTGGAACAAGGTGAGGATCCGGCCACCCGGCACATCTTTCTGAGGGCGTTTTCCTCCTCCGGCACCGCCCTGTGGAAACGCCTGTTTGGGTCTTCGGACTCCGACGACGGCGCGGGTATTGCCATCGATGCTGCCGGCGATATCGTCATCACGCTGCAGTACGACGTTGATCCTGTTGCCAAGTCCTACTCGTCAACCGGCGCGCTGCAATGGACGCTGCCGCTGCCGAGGCCCTTCGGTCGCACTCTGAATCCTGCCACCGACACGTCCGGCAATCTCTTCATCGCCGGCGCGATCAATACCCCTACCGCGCGCTGGCTCGACGGGTACCTCGCGAGGTATGCGTACCCGAGCCATTGATTCGAAGAAGAAGCGGGGAGCGGCCAAAACCGCTCCCCGTCGACCGGGCAAGTGCCTATTCCACCGGCAGCGCGCGGCCGTTGGCGGCGAGGTAGGGCAGGATCTTCGGCTCGATCTGGGTGAGGACGTTGCCGCCCTTGCCGTCGAGGCAGGCCCACGAGACCTCCGCCTGCTCCAGCCACAGCCAGACCTGCCGGCTGTTGCGCGGATCCTCGGACGGCGGATCGCCGATGAAGTCGTTGCACTCGCTCATGAACAGGCAGTAGCCGTAGTCCTTGAGCTGCTGCAGGCCGCCGAAGCCGTTCGGATCGCCGAACAGGTAGGTGCCGGGGTAGTAGTGGAAGCTGATGCTGGTCTTGTCCCAGTCGATGGCGCTGCCCAGCGCCTCGAACTGCTGCGGCACCGCCCGCCACGAGGCGGCGTTCGGGTAGAGGTTCGGCGTGCTGAACATCATGATGTGGGTATCAGGGGCACCCGTCCGCATGATGTCGTAGACGCCGCGCAGATCGCGAAGCTTGGCGGTGGTCCAGTGGGCCGTCGTTCCCCAGTAGTTGCCGCCGCTCACCGGCTCGTTGGTGATCTCGTAGAGGACGTGCGTCCGGCCGGCGTAGCGGGCGGCGACCGCCGTCCAGAATTCGGTGAGCTGGGCGAGGTTGTAGCCGCCGGGATTGATGCTCACCAGGATCATCACGTACATGCGCGCGTTCCACGCGCAGTCGACGGCGGCATCAAGGAAGGGCAGCTGCTGGGCCAGCGGCCGGCCGGCATCGTCGTGGTCGGTCTTCACCCCGAGGCGGACGAGGTTCAGTCCCAGCGAGCGGTAATGGTCCCACACCGCCTGCCGGGTGCACGGCGGCGTCGCCTGCTTGCGGATATCCATCGTCGCGCCGCGCAGCAACTGCCCGGTATCGGTGCGGATGGAGCGGTTGATCACCTGCGGCCGGCCGCGGTGGAGCGGGTCGGGAAGGGGAGTGCTCCCCTTCCCGCCGGTGAACTGATGGACCGGCATCTCAGCGGTTCACCCGGTACCACTGCGTCTCCAGGTCCGGGTTGCGGACCAGGGTGACGCAGACCGGCGCGGTGACGGTGCCGGGGGTGACGGTGAACAGGGCGCCGGCGATGGTGTGGCCGCCGGTGCCCTGGATGGTGACATCGCCGGTGCCGATCAGCACGAACGTCTGCGCCTTGCGGTCAAGGCTCAGCGACGGGTTGATGGCGCACGGCGCCGTGTTCTTGACGATGACGACATCGGCGTCGGGGACGGTGCCCGCCACCGTGACGGCGGCGCGGGTTACCGGCGCGATGCCGGCAGGTCCCTGCGGGCCCGCGGGACCCTGCGCGCCGGCGGGACCCTGCGCGCCGGCGGGACCAGCGGGACCCTGCGGCCCAGCCGGACCGGCGGGACCCTGCGCGCCAGTCAGGCCCTGTGCGCCGGCCGGACCCGCAGGCCCTTGCGCGCCGGCCCGGCCAACGGCACCGGGCTCACCCTGCGGACCCTTTTCGCCCGCGGGACCCTGTGGCCCCGCCGCGCCGTCCTTGCCGGCCGCGCCAGCCGGACCTTGCGGGCCGCGGATGCCCTCGGCTGGGATCTGGGCCAGCTTGTCGCGCTCGGCGACGGTCATCTGCACCTTGCTGCGGCCATCAGCGATTTCGTCGGCGCAGACGTCCACGACCTTGAACTCGACAGTTGTCATTTTGTACCTACAAACTGAGCGTAAATTAAGATTATAGTCTTATTTTAATACCAGGATGATCATCCGGCGGCAGCCCGCCTCTCCTGGTAGGTGCAGGCCACGCAGGATCGGCGGTGGCGGGGTCGGGCTTCCCCTCCGATCGCGCCGGTCGCGCGAATAGCGCTTTGTCCGGGCCGGGCGGCGCATTAGATTCCGCGCGAACCTGGACGGAAGGTCCCTTTCGTGAGCGTCGAGACCAGACTGAAGCGGATCAGCGTCCCGCAGATCACCGCGATGAAGGGCAGCACGCCGATCGTCTGCCTGACCGCGTACACCTCGCTCACCGCCGTGCTGCTCGACGACAACGTCGATCTGCTGCTGGTCGGCGACTCCCTCGGCATGGTGCTGTACGGCATGGACAGCACGCTCGGCGTCACCCTCGAGATGATGATCGCCCACGGCCAGGCGGTGATGCGCGGCTCGAAGCGGGCGTGCGTCATCGTCGATCTGCCGTTCGGCAGCTACCAGGAATCGAAGGAGAGCGCCTTTCGCAACGCCGCGCGGGTGATGAAGGAAGTCGGCTGCTCGGGCGTCAAGCTGGAGGGCGGCGTCGAGATGGCCGAGACCATCCGCTTTCTTGTCGAGCGCGGCATCCCGGTGCTCGGGCACATCGGCCTGCTGCCGCAGTCGGTCAACACCGCCGGCGGCTTTCGCTCGCTCGGCCGCGGCGAGAAGGAGGTGGCGGCGATCATCGAGGACGGCCATGCCGTCGCGGAGGCCGGGGCGTTCGCCACGGTGATCGAGGGGACGGTCGAGCCGCTGGCCCGCGAGATCACCGGCCTGCTGCCGATCCCGACCATCGGCATCGGCGCCTCGCCCGCCTGCGACGGCCAGATTCTCGTCACCGAGGACCTCACCGGCCTGTTCTCCGACTTCAAGCCGAAGTTCGTCAAGCGCTACGCCGAACTCGGCCGGGGCATCGCCGAGGCCGGGCGGCAATACGCCGAGGAAGTGCGCAGCCGGCGGTTCCCGGCTCTGGAGCACTGCTTCGGCACCCGGTCCGCCAAACCGGCGAAGGCCGATCCGGCATGAGCTCCGGCGCACCGACGATGAACACCGCCGGCATTGCCACGGTGCAAACGGTGCCGGCCCTGCGCAGGCAATTGCGCCGCTGGCGGCAGGACGGGGATATGCTGGCGCTGGTGCCGACCATGGGGGCACTGCACGACGGCCATCTCACCCTCGTCCGCCATGCCCGCACCCTCGCCGAGCGGGTGTGCGTCTCGCTGTTCGTCAACCCCACGCAGTTCGGCCCCAACGAGGATCTGGCGGTCTACCCGCGCGACGAGACCGGCGATGCGGCGAAGCTGGCGGCACTCGGCGCCGATCTGCTGTTCGTGCCCGCCGTGGACGAGATGTATCCACCGGAATCTCTGACCCGGGTCACCGTCCCCGGTCTCGGCGATATGCTCGAGGGCGAACACCGTCCCGGCTTCTTCACCGGCGTTGCCACCGTTGTCTGCAAGCTGCTGCTACAGGCGCTGCCGGACGTCGCCGTGTTCGGCGAGAAGGATTACCAGCAGCTCCTGGTTGTCCGCCGGATGTGCGCCGATCTGTGCATCTCCAGCCGCATCGAAGGGGTGCCGACGGTGCGCGAGGCGGACGGCCTCGCCCTCTCCTCGCGCAACGCCTACCTGAGCGCCGAGGAGCGGCGGATCGCCCCGGCGCTGCACCGGACGCTGAGCGGCGTCGTCGCCGGCCTGCGCGACGGTGCCGATCCCATCGAGCGGGCGGCCTGGGGCGAAGGCGAGTTGCTGCGCGCCGGCTTCGACGCGGTGGATTACGTCGCGGTGCGCGACGCCGAGACCCTGGCGCCGTGGCCCGGCCCTTCCCGGCCGGGCCGTGTCCTGGCCGCCGCCCGCATCGGCGGCACCCGCCTCATCGACAACGTCGCCGCGCCCTGACAACCCGCTCGCCGCAACGGCGCCGACGGCTGTGCGCGCTGTCGGCGGCGATCGCAGCGACATTGTGCGAAGGGCCGCAGGCCTCGCCGGTGCCGCCCGCCCCACGACCATTCCCGGCAGCCGGCCGTTCGGACGCCCCGCGCCCCCTCAGATGCCGTCCATGCCGCTCATGTTCCACTTGCCGATGGGCAGGTGGATGCCGCACTCGGTCTTCTCGCGGCCGCGCCAGCGGCCGGCACGTGCATCCTCGCCGGGAGCGACGCGGTCGGTGCACGGCATGCAGCCGATGGACAGGAAGCCGTCGGCCTCCAGCGGATGGCGCGGCAGCCGATGCCGCTCGAAGTAGGCGTCGACATCCGCCTTCTGCCACGAGGCCAGCGGGTTGACCTTGATGCGACCATCCTCGCGGTTGCGCTCGACGCGCGGCAGGTTGGCGCGCGAGCCGGACTGGAAGCTCTTGCGCCCGGTAATCCAGGCGTCGAAGCCTTCGAGGGCACGGTTGAGTGGTTCGACCTTGCGCAGCTGGCAGCACATATCAGGATTGCCGTACCAGAGCACGCCGTCGGGATCGAGCGCATCGACGCGCGCCGCATCCGGTTTGACCGTGCGCACGTCCTGCAGGCCGAGGTCAGCGGTGAGCCGGTCCCGGTAGCGCAGCGTCTCGCCGAACAGCTTGCCGGTATCGAGGAAGATCACCGGCAGCGCCGGCGCGACGCCGGCGACGAGGTGCAGCAGCACCGCCGCCTCGGCGCCGAAGGAGGAGACAAGGGCGATCCGGCCGGCAAACTCGTCATGGATCATGCCGGCGAGGAGCGTTTCGGTGTCCGCCTCCGCCCAGCGCTGCGCCAACTCCTCGGCGCGGGCGAGCGAAGCCATGACCGCGGCGCCGGCGCCTTCCTCCCCCTCGCCGGCACGCCCGTGGTCGGGTGGAGTCATCGCGCAGTCCTCCGCTGAAGCCGTTGCAGCCGCGCCGGCACCCGGGCATCGGTGGCCGGCTGGTAGAAGACGCTGAACTCGGCGAGCGCCTTCTCCCACGCCGCAACGGCGTCCTCGTTCTCCACTTCGAAGGCATCGAAACCACAGCGGTCCATGAACAGCAGCTGATCGCGCAAAACGTTGCCGACCGCGCGCAACTCACCGGCAAAACCCCAGCGCTCACGCAGCAGCCGCGCCGTCGAGTAGCCGCGACCGTCGCGAAATACCGGAAACTCGATGGCGACAAGGTCGAGCCGCGGCGCATCGGCGCCGATCTCGGCGGCGAGCTCGCTGCTCTTCAGCCGGACGCCGAGCGGGGCGCCGCGGGCAAGCAGCGCGTCGCGTTCGGAGCGAAAGCGGGGCAGCGAGACGATGACGGGGCCGGTCGGCGGCAGGACCGCGTCGTCGGCAAGCGCGGTCCACGGATCGTCGGCAAGGCGCCCGTTTTTAATGAGCGGCATAGAGCTTCTCCTTGAAGGGCTGCATCCCGACGCGACGGTAGGTGTCGAGAAAGCGCTCGCTGCCCTGCCGCAACCCGAGGTAGATCTGCACCAGCTTCTCGACGGCATCGACGACATCGTTGTAGCCGAAGGCAGGGCCGACGAGCTCGCCCAGCGCCGCCGTTTCGGTGGCATCGCCGCCGAGGGTGAGCTGGTAGAATTCCACCCCCTTTTTGTCGACGCCGAGAATGCCGATGTGGCCGACATGATGGTGGCCGCAGGCATTGATGCAGCCGGAGATCTTGATCTTCAGTTCGCCGATGCCGTGCGCCTGCTCGATATCGCCGAACCGCTCGGAGATCTTCTGGGCGATGGGGATGGCGCGGGCATTGGCGAGGTTGCAGTAATCGAGGCCGGGGCAGGCGATGATGTCGGTGACGGTATTGATGTTGGCCGTCGCCAGCCCGGCGGCGTCCAGTTCCCCCCACAGGGCGTGAAGATCGTCCTGGCGGACGTGCGGCAGCGTCAGGTTCTGCTCGTGCGTCACCCGCACCTCGTCGAACGAGTAGCGCTTGGCGAGGTCGGCGATGATGTCCATCTGCTCGGCCGTCGCATCGCCGGGCACGCCGCCGATCGGCTTCAGCGAAATGTTGACGATGGCATAGCCCGGCTGCCTGTGCGGATGCAGGCTGGCGCGCGCCCAGCGCGAAAAGGCTGCATCGGTGTGCTGGTGCCGTTCGAACCGCTCCGAGACTGCCGGCAGTCGCGCGAACAGCGGTGGGGCGAAGTAGGAGGCGATGCGCTGGACCTCCTCCTCGGGAACCTCCACTGCGCCGCCGCGGATGTGTTCCCACTCCGCTTCGACGCGCCGGCGGAATTCGTCGATGCCGATCTCGTGGACCAGGATCTTGATGCGCGCCTTGAACATGTTGTCGCGCCGGCCGAACTCGTTGTAGACGCGCAGGATTGCTTCCAGGTAGCTCAGCAGATGGCACTTCGGCAGGAAGCCGCGGACGGTCTTGGCGATCATCGGCGTGCGCCCCTGACCGCCGCCGGCCAGCACCGCGTAGCCGATCTCACCGTCTTCGTCGCGGACGATGCGGATGCCGATGTCGTGCACCGCCACCGCCGCCCGGTCGTTCGGCGACCCGGTTACCGCCACCTTGAACTTGCGCGGCAGGAACGAGAACTCCGGGTGCAGGCTCGACCACTGACGGATCACCTCGGCGCAGATCCGCGGATCCTCGATCTCGTCGGCGGCGGCGCCGGCATACTGGTCGGCGGTGACGTTGCGGATGCAGTTGCCGCTGGTCTGCAGCGCATGCATCTCCACCTCGGCCAGCTCCAGCAGGATATCGGGGACGTCCTTCAGCGCCGGCCAGTTGTACTGGATGTTCTGCCGGGTGGTGAAATGCCCGTAGCCCTTGTCGTACCGCCGGGCGATGTGCGCCAGCTTGTGCATCTGCCGGGACGACAACGTTCCGTAGGGCACGGCAACCCGCAGCATATAGGCATGGAGTTGCAGGTAGAGGCCGTTCATCAGCCGTAGCGGCCGGAACTCGTCCTCGGTCAGCTCGCCGGACAGCCGGCGCGCCACCTGGTCACGGAATTGGCCGGCGCGCTGGGCAACGAAGGTATGATCGAACTCGTCGTAGCGGTACATGGTTCAGGCCTCTGCCGGCTTGCCGAGGTCGGTTCTCGTCGTCGGCCCCAGCGCGCGGATGCGTTCGCGCTCGCTGGTCGCCCGCAGGGTGCCGGCCTCGTCCGGCACCACATCGATCACATAGGGGCCGACGACGCGGCAGGCGGCAACGTCCGGCTCGGCCTCGGCCAGCAGCGCCGCCGCCGCTTCCTTGCCACTCACGCTGCGGGCGGCAGCCAGCTGCTCAACCCAGCCGTCGTTGCCGAGATAGACGACCAGCCCGTCCACCAGCCGGTTGGCGGTGACCGACTTCAGGGCCGCGCCGCGGGCTCCGCGCGCCGTCGAGATGGCGAGCACACCCTCTTCGGAGGCGCGCTTGCTGCTTTTCGATTCCGTCTCGCTCATGATGAATTCCGTCTTTCCTCAGCGTGCCGCGGCGACTGCTGCCGGCGGCGGCAAAACCGCGGCCGCCTCTCGCCAGGCGCCGGCCTCGCGCACCACATCTCCGATCATGATCAACGCCGGACCGGGACCGGCTTCGGCCGCCAGCAGCCCGAGGTCGTGCAGCGGGCCGACGGCAAGCCGCTGCGTCGGCAGCGTGCCGTTGACGATAACCGCGGCCGGGGTCGCCGGATCACGCCCGGCCCCGATCAGCCGGACGGCGATCCGCGCCGCCGCAGCGGCACCCATGTAAACGCAAAGCGTCCGTCCGTCACCGGCCAAAGCCAGCCAGTCCTGCTCGGCCTCACCGTCCCTGGCTTGCGCGGTGACGATGCTCAGCGCCTGTGCCTGCCCCCGCAAGGTCAGCGGAATGCCGGCGGCGGCGGCGCAGCCAGCGGCCGCCGTAATCCCCGGCACCACCTCGACGGCGATGCCGTGATCGCGCAGGAACGCCAGCTCCTCGCCGCCGCGGCCGAAGACGAAGGGATCGCCGCCCTTGAGGCGGACGACACGCGCGCCGGCGCGGGCATGGTCCAGCAGCAGGGCGTTGATCTGCACCTGTGGAACGGCGTGATGGCCCGGCGCCTTGCCGACGTCGATGAGGTCAGCATCACGGCGGGCGTAGTCGAGGATGCGCGGGCCGATCAGGCGATCGTGGACGATGACGTCGGCTAGCTGCAGCAGCCGCAGCGCCTTCAGCGTCAGCAGTTCCGGATCGCCCGGCCCGGCGCCGACCAGGTGGACGATACCCGCCTCCGTGCCCTCCTCGTCCCGGCGATTGACCACCGCCAGCATCCGTTCGCCGGCGCCGCGCTCGTCGCCGGCGAGGATCTGATCGGCAATCGGCCCGGCAAAGAAGTGCTCCCAGAAACGCCGGCGGGCACGGGCAGCCGGGCGGGTCGCCTTCACGGCTCCGCGGAAGCGATCGGCAAAGCGGGCGAGCGCCCCGAGGGCCGGCGGCAGCACCGCATCGATGCGGGCGCGCACGCCCCGCGCCAGCACCGGCGCCGCCCCGCCGCTGGTGATGGCGACGGTGAGCGGGTCGCGGTCGACGATCGCCGGCCAGACGAAGGTGCACAGCTCCGGACGGTCGACGACGTTGACCGGGACGTCGCGCTCGCGCGCCGCGGCGAAGACCGCGGCATCGCGGACCGCATCGCCGGTGGCGGAAACGACCAGGGCCTTGCCGTTTGCGTCGCCGGGCCGGAACGGGCGCCGTAGCAGCCGCAGGCGACCTGCAGCCGCCTCTAACTCGGCGCCCGGATACGGCTCGGAAATGCTGACCCGCGCGCCGCAATCGGCGAGCACCAGCGCCTTGCGCAACGCCGCCGCGCCGCCGCCGACGACGAGAACGTCGCGACCGTCAAGATCGAGGAACAGGGGAAAGAATCGCATCGCCGGCGCCGCCGTCCCTTCGCGTCAAATTACACGAACTATCATGTTGTCCGTGCTTTATATACATAATGCAATGTATAATATATTTATACTACAAAACGAAAATGTGTACGAAGCGACCTACAGACCCTGTCGAACGTGCCCCAGACAGCGCGATCGGCCGCGGGCGGCTTGACCGCGCGCTGGGGGCGGCGTATCTGTCGGCAATAGTCTGTGGCGGGAGTAGCTCAGTTGGCAGAGCACCGGGTTGTGGTCCCGGGTGTCGCGGGTTCGAATCCCGTCTCTCGCCCCACCCACTCTTCGGCTGTGGGATGGCCGGTGGAGTCTGGAACGGCGATGGCTGAGATCAGTCTGGATTACATCGGGCAGCGCCTGGAAGCGCTACAGCGTGAAGCCAACCACAGTCGTCTGTTCGGTTCCGTGCTGCAGGCCGAGATGAAGTCCATGCACGCCAAGATGGACGCCCTGACCGCGGAGTTTCAGGCCGAACGCTTGCGCCTGGACTTTGCCGATCAGCGGCTGGACAGATTTGGCGAACGGCTGGACAGGGTCGAACTGCGACTCGCTGGCCTCGATGAGCGCATTGACGGCATTGACCGGCGTCTCGACGGCATTGACCGGCGCTTCGATGCGGTTGAACAGCGTCTCGGCGGCATCGAATCATCCCTCGCCATCATTATTGCCAAGCTCGGTTGACCGGCCCCGCCCCTCCTCTGCTTTATTCGCGTGAGCCCGCAAGATCCCGGAGCGCCTCCGCATGGCTCCCTTGCATGCGAAGCAAAGCTGCCGTCAGCAGGGTTTTCATGGGCCTGCCGAACAGGTATTGAAGAAAAAGCATCGTGCCTGACCGGCGCGATTGCTGCTGTATGCCGTCCGGGAGAGATTTATTGAAGATAGCTGCGCAACGCCGGGAGCGGCCGGTCGTCATCGGCATCGTCGGCGATTCCGGCTCCGGCAAGACGACATTTGCCGAGGGGCTTGTGGATGTTCTCGGCCGGGAACGCACCCTCGCCATCTGCATCGACGACTACCACCGTTACGACCGGGCCCAGCGGGCGCTCAGCGGCCTGACGCCGCACGATCCCGCCTGCAACTACCTCGACATCCTCGAACAGCACATCGATCTGCTGCGCGAGGGTGAGCCGATCCTCAAGCCCGTCTATAATCACAATGGCGGCGTCCTCGAGCCGCCGGAGTACGTCGAGCCGCGGCCGTTCATCATCCTGGAAGGCCTGCACGGCTACGCCACCGCGCGGTTGCGTGAGCATTACGATCTGAAGTTCTACATGGAGCCGCAGGAAGCCTTGCGGCTCCGCTGGAAATTCCAGCGTGATACCGG
>JBDHSN010000010.1:0-34105 GCA_039808105.1 Rhodospirillales bacterium | reverse complement strand
GGCCGCCAGCGGTTGATCTCGGCGACCGACCAGCCACCGGCGCGGATCGCCCGCGGCACCCCCAGCTCGCGGGTGAGGCTGCCCTCGAAGGTCACCGCCAGCAGCGAGTGCGACGGCGCCACCAGGAACAACGCATCAGGACGCATCTCCGCCGGCCAGTCCCGCGCCACCACGGCAGCGAGCTGGGCCGTCAGCGCGCCGAGGCTGACGCCGCCGAGGCACACCGGACCGCCGCGCGTCGCCCGCGCCCAGGCCACCAGCCGGCCGAGCTCGATGACGTGGGCGTGGAAGTAGTCGAGAAGGCCGCCCGGACCGCCGGCAAAGATCGGCTCGCCGCCGTAGGTGCCGAGCTTGCGGCGGCGGCCGTGCCAGGGGCCCTCCGGCCGGATAACCCGGATGCCCGCCCCCAGCAGCCCGGCCAGCGAGTGGCGGGTCGCGCCGGTGAACTCGGTCTCCATGGCGATGCCGTGGGTGAACACCAGCGAGGGGCCGCGCGGCGACGCCTTGCTGCCGGCGAGCAGCGGTGCGGCGACGCGCGCCCAGGCCGGCCCCGGCGCCACCGCCGTCGGCGCCGGGAAGCGCAGCCAGCCCTCGACGCCGAGGGACGACAGGAAACCGCGCGATACCTCGATCCCGGCGAGGTCGAAATCGTCGGCGAAAGCCTCGTCGGGGCGTTCGAGCCGGCCGCCGTGCCGCTGCGCCACCTGCTCGGGCGCTTCAATGTGCCACGCGACCGCCGGCAGCGGCGAGCGCAGGTGCAGCGGCACCAGGGCGCCGCGCAGGTTGCCGAGCGCCATCGCAGCACGCAGCCGCGCTGCTTCGATGCTGGTATGGGCCGGCCCGGCGCCGAAGAATGCCGCCTCCCAGGCGGCATCGGCGGTGGCCAGCGCCGCCTTGCGCTCCTCCACCCGCCCGAGGATGCCCGGCAGCAGGCGGCGGGCGAAGGGCCCGCACGGTATCGCCTGCGCGAACCGATCGGGCGAGCCCGCCGCCGCCATCGCCGCGGCCCAGCCGCGCGACAGCGGAAAGTACCACTGCGTCAGCATGCGCAGCGCGGCGGCATCGAACCACGGCAGCATCAGCAACCCGCCGCTGGCGCGGCGGATCACCCGTGCGAAGCCATCCCGCGCGAAGCGCGGACGGCGCGGTGGCATGATTGTCGTTATCCCGGCAGGCGAAGCGGGCGCGCCGTCGCTCAGTAGTCGAGGAAACTGCGCAGCTTGCGCGAGCGGCTGGGGTGCTTCAGCTTGCGCAGCGCCTTCGCCTCGATCTGACGGATGCGCTCGCGGGTCACGGAGAACTGCTGGCCGACCTCTTCGAGGGTATGGTCGGTGTTCATGCCGATACCGAAGCGCATGCGCAAGACGCGCTCCTCGCGGGGCGTCAGGCTGGCGAGCACGCGGGTCGTCGTCTCCCGCAGGTTGGCCTGGATGGCGGCATCCAGCGGCTGGACGGCGTTCTTGTCCTCGATGAAATCGCCGAGATGGCTGTCTTCCTCGTCGCCAATCGGCGTCTCCAGACTGATCGGCTCCTTGGCGATCTTCAGGACCTTGCGCACCTTCTCCAGCGGCATCGACAGCTTCTCGGCCAGCTCCTCCGGCGTCGGCTCGCGGCCGATCTCGTGCAGCATCTGCCGGCTGGTGCGCACCAGCTTGTTGATCGTCTCGATCATGTGCACCGGGATGCGGATGGTGCGTGCCTGATCGGCGATCGACCGGGTAATCGCCTGACGGATCCACCAGGTGGCGTAGGTGGAGAACTTATAGCCGCGACGATACTCGAACTTGTCCACCGCCTTCATCAGACCGATGTTGCCTTCCTGGATGAGGTCGAGGAATTGCAGGCCGCGATTGGTGTATTTCTTGGCGATGGAGATGACCAGCCGCAGGTTGGCCTCGATCATCTCCTTCTTCGCCTTGCTGGCCTCGCGCTCGCCCTTCTGCACGGTAGAAACGATGCGGCGGAACTCGCCGATGGGCAGCCCGGTATCCTCGGCGATCAGGCCGATCTGCCGGCGCAGCTCGCCGACCTCAGCGCCGTGCCGGGTGACGAACGTCGACCATCCCTTCGCCGGCAGCTGCCCGACATGGGCGAGCCAGTCCGGCGCCAGCTCCTGGCTGCGGTGGTGATCGAGGAACTCCTCGCGCTTGACCCGGCAGTCGACCGCCAGCCGCAGCAGCCGGCCCTCCAGCCCGATCAGCCGGCGGTTGAGCTCGTAGAGCTGGGAAACCAGCTCCTCGATGCGGATATTGTGCAGGCGCACGTCCTGCAGCAACAGCGCCAGCTCACGGCGCAGCTTGAGGAAGCGCTTCTCCAGCGTCGGCTTCGGCTCCTCGCTGCGGCGGACCGCCTCCAGCCGCTGCAACTGAACCCGGTGCAACCGCTTATACGCGATGGAGATCTTCTCGAAGGTGACGAGCAGCTGCGGCAGCAGCGCGCATTCCATCGCCGCCAGCGAGACGTTCTGCTCCTCGCCGTCGGGATCCTCGCCCTCTTCTTCCTCGCCATTCCCTTCATCGGCGCGGTCGGCGGCCAGGGCAGCCGCATCGGCGGCGCTGGAATCGGTGCGCACCAGCTGCGGCGACATCAGCGCCTCCGGCGACAGGTCGCACGGTGCCGCCGCGCCGTTGCCGCCGCCGTTGACCGGCACGACCGCCGGCGCCGTCTCGCCGTTCGACGGGGCGGCGGCGGGCGCGACGCCATCATACGTGGCTTCGAGATCGATGATGTCGCGCAGCATCAGCCGGCCTTCGATCAGCGCCTCGTACCAGCGCACGATCGCCCGCATGGTCAGCGGGCTTTCACAGATGCCGCCGATCATCATCTCGCGGCCGGCCTCGATCCGCTTGGCGATCGCGATCTCGCCCTCGCGCGACAGCAGCTCGACGTTGCCCATCTCGCGCAGGTACATGCGCACCGGATCATCGGTGCGGCCGATCTCGTTCTCGTCGACGTTGCCGGCAGGGGTGTCGGCTTCCGCGACTTCGGCCGGGGCGTTGCCGTCGTCGCTCTCCTCACCCTCGATGACACTGATGCCGATCTCCGACAGCATCGCCATCGTATCTTCGATCTGCTCCGAAGAGACCTGCTCCGGCGGCAGCGCGCTGTTGAGCTCGTCGTAGGTGACGTAGCCGCGCTCCTTGCCGCGGGCGATCATCCGCTTGATGCCGGCGCCCAGCGCATCGAGGAGAGGGGCGTCTTGTTGCTCGTTCTTCGCCTCGGCGATCTCCGCCACTGCCCCGGTCGCTTTCGTCGACATTCGGTTCCTCGCTACAATTGCACGCCGCCATCCGCCGGGTCCGTCCACCCCTGCGAAGCGACCGGGCAGATGCTCTGCCGGTATCTGGATTTGTCGGCCGGACCGGAGGGGCGCAGGCCCACGCCCTTCCCCTGGTCGCGGCAGCGAAATGGGGCAGGACAGCGTGAGGCGTCTGCCTGCGCGCTTCGTCTTGAACCGCCACTCATGCTCACGTTGAGGCGCTGCGGCAAGGAATCAACATCGCATCTCCCGTCGCACGCTGTCCCGCAACCTGGAATACGACAATAAATTCATGGAGCAGGCTCGGACGGGCCGGTCCCTGTGCACCACCGCAGATGGTCAGGTAGCGCCGGCCTTCCGCCTCGTCAAGGGCACGGCGGCAACAGATGTGCGCTCTGCGTACTTTAGCCCCTGCACGGGCAACCGGGCCACACGTCAAGCGGCCGGACGATCAGCCACTTTCTTTTTCGGCCGACATCGCCGCGCGGATCAGCGCCCGCCGCCGCTCCCACGCTTCCGCCGACAGATCGACAGCCGGCTCCCGCGCCAGCTCCTGCCTGAGCGAGAGCTGGCGCAGCAGGGCGATCTCCGCGGCCCAGGCCGCCTCCACGGCCGCTTCCGCCGGACCATCGCGGTGATCGTCGATGACGCGATCGAGAACGGTGCCGAAACCGCGACGGCGCACCTCGGTCTGCACCGCCGCAGCGTCCGGCTCGCCGAGGGTGGCGTGCAGCATCAGCAACAGTTGCCGCAGCTGATCCAGCGCCGCGTCGGCAAAGGCAAGTCGGCCGAAGTCCTCTTCATGGCGGTCGAGAAGGCCCGGCCAGCGCACGGCGAGCGCGCAGAGCGCCTGCTCGGCCCGCGTCCGCCGGTCCGGCGGTGCCGTCCAGCCCGGCGCAGGCTCTGCCGACAAGGCGCTCCCGCTGTCTCGGGAGCGCGGCGCACCCGCCATTCTGTCCCGCCCGGTCTTGCCGGAACGCACACGGGTCGCCTGCCAGAGGCGGTCGCGAAAGGCCCGGTCGAAGTGGGCGCGCACAGCCGCATCGGCGATGAGGCCGGTGCGCTGGCGCAGCCGGGCTTCGACGGCGGCCCGCTCCTCGGGCGGCACGTGCAGCCGGCCGCGGTTCTCGATGCGGAACAGAAAGTCGGACAGCGGCGCCGCCTCCTGCAGGGTCCGGTGCAGCATCTGCCGCGGCCAGCGGGCAGCGATGCGATCGGGATCATCGCCGGTATCCACCCGCAGCAGCGCCATGCGCAGCCCGAGGCCGGGCTTCAGCAGCGGCAGCGCCCGCTCGGCGGCGCGCAGGGCGGCGCGCTCACCGGCGGCATCGGGGTCGAACAGCAGCACCGGCTCCGGCACCAGCGCCCACAGGGCGCGCAGGTGCTCCTCGGTCAGCGCCGTGCCGAGCGGGGCGACCACGTTTCGCCAGCCGGCTTCGGCAAGGCCGATCACGTCCATGTAGCCTTCGACGACGATGATCGTCTGCGCGGTGCGGGCGGCGTCCGCCGCCCGGTCGATGCCGTAGAGCAGACGGCCCTTGTGAAACAGGGCGGTCTCCGGCGTGTTGAGGTACTTGGGCTCGCCGGGACCCAGCAGCCGGCCACCGAAGCCGAGAATGCGGCCGCGCGGATCGGCGATGGGAAAGATCACCCGGCCGCGGAAGCGGTCGTAGCTGCCGCGCCGGCCGTCCTCCGGCTGGACCAGCAGCCCCGCCTCCAGCAGTGCTGCCTCGTCGATCCCGGCGCCCGCCAGCGCCGCCTTCAGCGCCTGGCCGCCGTCCGGCGCGAAACCCAGGCGCCAGTCGCTGATCGTGGCATCGCTCAGCCCCCTCCGCTGCAGATAGGAGAGCGCCGGCCCGCCTTCCGGCATCCGCAGCATCCGGCTGTAGTAGCGTGCCGCCTCGCCCAGCACATCGATCAGCCGGCCGCGCTGGCGCTCGGCCTGCTGCTGCTGCGGCGTCGGCTGTGGCACCGCCATCCCGGCGATGGCGGCGAGGCGCTCCACTGCCTCGCGGAAGCCGACCTTCTCCGCCTGCATGACGAAGTCGATGACCGAGCCGTGGGCGCCGCAGCCGAAACAGTGGTAGTGGTCGTCCCAGACGTGGAAGGAGGGCGTCTTCTCGCCATGGAACGGGCACAGCCCCTGGTACTGGCGGCCGCGACGGATCAGCCGGACATGCTTGCCGATGACTTCGGCGAGACTGACGCGAGCCTTGAGCTCGTCGAGGAATCCCTGCGGATGGCTCACGCCAATGGCGCGCCCCGGCACGCGCCTCTTGAACCGGCGGCGGAGCGGGGGGCGCTCACGACAGTTGCGCCTTCACCAGCGCGCCGGCGCGGGCAAAGTCCATCTGTCCGGGAAAGCGCTCCTTCAGCAGTGCCATCACCCGCCCCATGTCCTTCAGCGTCGCCGCATTGGTCTCGGCGATCACCGCCGCCACCGCCCCCGCCATCGCCGCCTCGTCCATCAGTGGCGGCAAGAAGCGCTCGATGACCTCGATCTCGGCGGCTTCCCGCTTGGCGAGATCGTGGCGGCCGCCCTCCTCGTAGAGGCGGATGCTCTCGTGCCGCTGCTTGATCATCGAGCGCAGCATCGCGAGGATCTGCTCGTTGCTAAGGCCGCCGCTGTTGCCCTTGCCCCGCTCGGCAATGTCGCGATCCTTGAGTGCGGCAAGGATCAGCCGCATCGTCGAGGTTGCGCATTCGTCGCGGGCGAGCATTGCCTGCTTGAGGCCCTCGTCGAGACGTGTCCGCAGCATGGGTGCTCCCGATCGGTTGCCAGAGGGGTAGTGTAGGCATTGCGGGTTCCGCCGTCATCGGCAAAAAAACCCAGCAAATCCAATGTATTCCGTAACTACTGGTTGACGCGCGGAAGCGCCGTCGCATATTTGACGCAGCAGGTATGGGCGGAGTGCAGTCCGCACGGCCGTTCCCGGGTACCTGCGACGACAGGAGACGCCCCGTGAGCGAAAGAGGTGAGGAAGGCGCCCTGCCGGCGGATCCGGCAGAGGGCGCGGTTTCGTCGCGGCCGGACCGGGCGGACGCGGCCTTGGTCCTGGAGGACGGCAGCGTCTTCTGGGGTCGCGGCGCCGGCGCTGCCGGGGTCGCCATCGGCGAAGTGTGCTTCAATACCGCCATCACCGGCTACCAGGAGATCCTCACCGATCCGTCGTACGCCGGACAGATCATCACCTTCACCTTCCCGCATATCGGCAACGTCGGCACCAATCCCCAGGACATCGAGACGCTCACTCCGGCAGCCCGCGGCTGCATCCTGCGCGCTCCGATCACCGAGCCCTCCAACTGGCGGGCGACCCAGCATCTTCGCACCTGGCTCAAGTCACACAACCTCGTCGCCATCAGCCATGTCGATACGCGCCGCCTGACCCGCCGCATCCGCGACGGCGGCGCGCCGCGCGGCGCGGTGATCCACAGCCCGGGCGAGCCGATCAACGTCGATGCCCTGCGCTTCATGGCCGAACGCTGGCCGAGCCTGGAGGGGACCGACCTCGCCCGCGAGGTCATGTGCCGGCAGACCTACACCTGGGACGAGACCCGCTGGACCCTGGACGGGGGCTACGGGCGGCAGACCGAGCCGCGCTGGAACGTCGTCGCCATCGACTATGGCGCCAAGCGCAACATCCTGCGCTGCCTTGCCGCCGCCGGCTGCCGGGTCACCGTGGTGCCGGGCGACACCTCGGCGGAGGACGTGCTGCGGCACAAACCGGACGGCGTCTTCCTCTCCAATGGTCCCGGCGATCCGGCGGCCACCGGCGTCTACGCCGTGCCGGTGATCCAGGAGATGCTGGCGCGCCGGGTGCCGCTGTTCGGCATCTGCCTCGGCCACCAGATGCTGGGACTGGCGCTGGGTGCGCGCACCTACAAGCTGCCGCTGGGTCACCGTGGCGCCAATCACCCGGTCAAGGACCTGGAGACCGGCCGGGTCGAGATCACCAGCCAGAACCATGGCTTCGCCGTGGACCGGACAACGCTGCCGCCGGGCGTGGTCGAGACCCACGTCTCGCTGTTCGACGACACCAACGAAGGGTTTCGCGTCGAGGGATTGCCGGTCTTCTCGGTGCAATACCATCCCGAAGCGTCTCCCGGCCCGCAGGACAGCCATTACCTGTTCCACCGCTTCACCGAGATGATGCAGCGGGCGCGGGCGGCGGCCGCCTGACCCGGGCCGCCCAGGGCGATGGCTGACCAGGCCTTATCGGCGCCCGCGCCGAACCGCCTTGTCTGCGCGGCCGGCACCGTGCTGCTGGCAGCGGTGGCGATGGCTGCCGCCTATGGCGTGCGCGTCGGCTTCGTCGAGTACGCCCCGTCGGCCTGGGCCTGCCAAGTCCTCGCGCCACCCTGGTGGTGCCCCCTGCGGCTGGCGGGGGTCGAGGGGCTGCGCCTGGGCATCATCGGCTTCCTCGCCCTCGCCTGCGGCCTTGGCGCCCTGTTCAAGCGAAGCCGGCGGCTGGCGCTGGCGGCGGTCGGTCTTGGCGCCGCCGGCCTCATCCTTTACGTCCCGGAGCCCGCCGCCGGAGGCGCGCTGCTGGGGGCGATGGCGCTGCTGCGCCAGGAGCGCGCCGCGACCGTCAGGCGGCGATAATCGAGCGCGACCGCCGCCGCCAGCACCAGCGTCATCCCCGTCCAGGCCAGCGCCTGGGAATTGGCGAGCCCCTCCGAAACGGCGATGGCGAGGCCGGCTGCCGCCAGCAGCACCGCCAGCAGCCGCTCCTCGCCAAGATCGGGCGTCGCCGCCAGGTCGGGGGTATTTCCTCCGGCGTCCGCCGGCCGGCGTGCCGCCACGGCCAGCAGCAGCAGGGCGAAGGCGGGGACGGCGTACATCGCGGTGCTGAAGTCGCGATAGCGGCCGTCGAACAGCAGGCAAAGGCTCGATGCCGTCGCTCCGAACAGCGTCACCGCGCGTAGCACCCCCAGCGCCGTCTCGCGCCAGGAGCCGGACGACAGTTGCCGGCGGCGGGCGGTGCCCAGCAGCGCTTCGATCGGCTGCGGCGCAACCGCCCGCCGGCAAGCCAGCACTTCCAGCACCAGCGCCGCTGCGCCAACAGCGGTCAGCCCGCGAATGACGAAGACCAGCCAGTCCCACAGGGTGCGGTTGGCATCGATGCCGTCATCGAGGCCGCTGGCCAGCAGTGTCCCCGCCGCCGCGGCCGCCGCAGCCAGGGCCAGCCAGCCGGCGAGCGGAAGCCGCTTCGGCCGTCCCAGGGCCGGCGCCAGCACCAGGCCAGCGATGAGCGCCGAGACGACGAACAGCCGCAGCCAATGGGGCTCCCCGCTGACCGGCCCCTGCAGCGGGAACTTGGGCAGACGGTCGCTGTCCAGCAGCCCCCAGTGGCCGCCGACGGTCCCTTCGAGCCGCCGCTTCCATGCTTGGTCGATGGATTCGATGACGTTGATGCCGATGCCCTCGCGCTCGGCGGCGACCATCAGCTCGCGGACGAAACGCGCCTGTTCGAGCCGGCCGGGCCGCGCCCCGTCGCGCATGCGCCCGGCGGAGGGCCAGCCGGCCTCACCGATGAAGATCCGCTTGCCGGCAAAGACGTCGCCGGTCTGCCGCCAGGTTTCGACCGCGTAGGGTACCGCCCGGTCGACTGGGGTCGGGTGGTCCTCCCAATAGGGAAGGACATGGATGGTGACGAAGTCGACGGCGGCGGCAACTTCCGGATGCTTGCGCCAGAATTCCCAGACATCGGCATAGGTCACCGGCATCGGCACCGCCGCGCGGACGCGCTCGATCATCGCCGCCAGCTGGGCGGGCGGCTGTTCACGCCGCAACAGCACCTCGTTGCCGACGATCACCGCGCTCACCGTCTCCGGATACCGCTGCGCCAGATCGATGACGGCGGCCAGTTCTTTCTCGTTCTTCGGCCGCTCGAGCCCGATCCAGGCCCCCAGCATCACCGTCATGCCAAGGTCGCGGGCAATCCCGGGGACGGCGTCAAGGCCCTGCCGCACGGTGTAGGTCCGTACGCAGCGGGTGAGCCCGCGCAGCAGGGTCAGGTCCTCGACGATCTGCTCGCGCGGGATCACGAAGGATTCATCGAACGGTGTCTGGCCGTCGCGATAGGGAGCATAGGAGACGCACGGCACCGTCGCCGGCGCATCGGCAAGCGGAACCGGCCGGCCCTCGGCCCACCAATAGGCCAGAACCGACAACAACGCGAGAAGCAAGGCCGGTATGGCAAACCAGCGCGGCATGGCAATGTCCCGGATGATCGACCGGGCTTCTTACCCCATGCCTGCGCATCCAACCAGTCCGGGCGACGTCCGATTTGCCCGGCAGCGCATCCGCCAGAGCCGAAGCCGGCGTCGCGGGTCCGGTGTCAACCCCCTCCGCCCCACGCCCGCAGAGACACCGCTCACCCCCAGGCGTGGCGCACACCGGGGGATGAGGGATGGCGATCCAAGGGCTATGCGGTTCCCCGGGTTACCTCACCCGCGCGCGATGGCAGCGCTACGCTGTCCGCGGGCGCGCTGAGCGGGCCGGAGCGCCAATGCGGCACAGGCACTGGTGCAGCGGTGCACCAGCCGGGAGACAATGCCGGCCCGGGCGCCGTGGTCACCGGCAGGGCCCCGGAGATCGACATGGTCCACCTGCATCATCGCACGACCGAGGACGAGATGGCTGAGCATGACGTGACCCTCCTGACGCGGTTTCGTTGCCATCAGACGCAAGAATTTCACCTTGCGACCGGGGATCATTAATATGTGCACAATGTGCGCTCGTTGTCGAGGGAAAAGCGCACATCGTGCGCGGTTCGGAGTGCGACGCGATCATGATCGACCCAAGCCGTCGATGCAGGGTTGTGGCCGTCGGCGAGGGAATTCCTCCCGTGAGAACGCAAGTCCCCGCCATGGGGGCGGCGCGTCGTCGGCGCTTGCAACGCCCGGCGTCTCGCCGCAAAACTGCTGAATCGGTTGCCCTGGGAAGGTGCCTGCACCTCCGGGTACCGACAACGAATGAAGGGAGACGGTCTTGCGGGCCGCGGATTTCAAACGCTGGCGGAAATCCCTCGGGCTTTCCCAGAAGCAGGCGGCGGATGCACTCGGACTGAAACGGCGGATGGTCCAGTACTACGAGAAGGGCGAGCGGGACGGCGAGAAGGTCGCGGTGCCGAAAGCCATCCGTCTCGCCTGCTGGGCGCTCGCCGCCGGCGTGACCGACTACCGCGGGCCGGACACCAAGCCGGAGGGCGGTGCCCCGACCGCCAACGAGGATGACGGCAAGGAGGGCGACGGCTCACCGCAACAGCACGCTGGCGCATCGGCGAAAGGCCATATCCCCGGCTGAGCGCGCTCTCCCGGCCCGTTGCTCCCCGGCGCTTCCCGGGACAAGACCTCCCCGCGGCGCCGGGCCCGTACGGCCGCGATGCCGGCTCGCTTGGCGGATGGAACCGGTCGCGTCGCCCGCGACTGATGCGCAGCGAGGGAGGTGCGCCACCATGACACGATCCATCCTGCGGCGATTGTCGTGGCTTGCGGCGGCGATTGCCGTGGCGGCGGTTGCGCCCGGCGCCCGCGCTCAGGACATCAGCGGCGAGGACCGGCCGCTGGTGGTGGTTTCCTATGGCGGGCCCTACCAGGAGGCGCAGCGGCAGGTCTACTTCGAGCCGTTTCGCAAGGCGTCTGGCATCGCGATGACCGATGCGGCCTGGGATGGCGGCCTTGCCGTGCTGGGCGACCGCATGCACAGCGGCGCACCCCGCTGGGACGTGGTGCAGGTGGACGGCGGGGAGTTGGTCCGCGGCTGCGCCGAGGGATTGTTCGTCAATCTCGACTGGTCGCGCATCGGCGGGCAGGAACGCTATCTGCCCGAGGCGGTCTCGCCGTGCGGCGTCGGTGCCATCGTCTACGGCCTCGTCCTTGCCTATAACCGCAACAAGCTGCCGTCACCGCCGCAAAGCTGGGCGGATTTCTTCGACACCCAGGCCTTTCCCGGCAAGCGGGCGCTGCACATGGGCCCGCGGACGACCCTCGAGATCGCGCTGCTCGGCGACGGCGTCGCCGCTGCCGATGTCTACACCGTGCTGGCGACGCCGGAGGGGGCCGATCGCGCCTTCAGCAAGCTCGACGCGATCAAGGACGACCTCGTTTTCTGGAGCGCGGCGCACCAGCCGACGCAGTTCCTCGCCGCCGGCGAGGTGATCATGAGCTCCGCCTACAACACCCAGATCGATGCCGCCAACCGCAACGATGATGGCGTTCTCGGGATGGTCTGGGCGGGCGCCCTCAATGCCATCGACTGGTGGGTGATCCTCGCCGGCTCAGCGCGCGAGGCGGAGGCGTATCGTTTCATCGAGTTTGCCGGCGAGGGGGACAATCAGGCGCGGCTGCCGCAACTGATCGCCTACGGAATTCCCAACCGGCAGGCGAATGCGGCGGCCGACCCGCAGCAGCGCGGCCATCTGCCTTCGGCACCCGAGAACATGAAGAGCGCGGTGATGATCTCGGAAGCATTCTGGCAGGAACACCGCGATTCGCTCACCGAGCGCTTCAACAGCTGGGCGGCAATGAAGTAGCCTGCACCCGGCCGGGGATCGCAAGTGAGGAACAGGACGATGGCAGAAGCAGCGGCGTCAGCGGGGCAAATTCGCCAGGACCGGACCGATCCGACCGCCTACGCCTTCTGGACGCGCGACATCGTGCGGTTCTCCGATGTCGATCGCTACCGCCACATCAACAATGTCGCCACCGCCACCTATTGCGAGACCGGCCGGGTGGAGTTTGCCGAGCGGTTGTGGCCGGGATCGACCGCCGGCGAGACGACCGGCTGGGTGATCGTCAAGCTGACCGTCGCCTTCCTGGCGCAGGCCCATTATCCCGGAGAGGTCCGCATCGGCACGCGCGTCGAACGGGTCGGCCGGACGTCGCTGACCGTCGGCCAGGGGGTCTTCAAGGATGGCGTCTGCTTTGCCACCAGTGAGGCGATCCTGGTGTGGGTGGATCTCACCCGCGGCGGTGGCGCGGTGCCGTTTCCAGAAGGGCTCGATTCGCTGCTCCGCGACGAGGCGGAGCAGCCGCAGTGCGCTGCCACCTTCTGAGCGTCACCGCTTGGCCGGTGGTCCGCCTGCCACCATCGCGGCGGCGTGCGCCGCGATGCGGGCGCGGCGGCGGCCATGCAACTGGTCGCGCATCGTCCGCGACGAATGGCAAGGCCGGCAGGCGCTGCGCAGGTTCTCCCAGCGGTTGTCCTCGGCATCGCCGTTGATGTGGTCGACCTCGGTCGCCGTGGCCTCGCCGCAGAACTCGCAGACCGGATGGTCGTTGAGCTTTTCCTGCCGCAGCTTGCGCCACGCGGCGTTCTTGTAGGCGCGGTTGTAGTTGCGCGGCCGCGCCGCCTCCATCGCCTGCCGGCGGATGCGCTCCCGCTCGGCGCGGGCGGGATCAATCGGCTTCCATGGCATGGCAACAGCCCTTGCTGCTGGTCCGTCGCATCGCGTTCTTCCCTTCTTCCCGGCTTTCGGCTCAAGGCAGGATCAGCCCGAGGCGCAGCGCCGCCACCACCGCCTGCATGCGGTTGGCAGCGGCCAGCTTGGCCATGGTGCGCTTCAGGTGAAAATTCACCGTGTGTTCCGAGACGTTCAGGATTTTGCCGATGCTCCAGGCACTCTTGCCGCGGGCGGTCCAGGTCAGGCACTCGCGCTCACGGTCGGTCAGGCGTACGCCGGTGGCCGGCGCCAGACCGTGCCGCAGCAGGCGGGCGTAAGAGAGCATGAACTGGACGGCGATAACCTGCAGCTTGGCCAGTTCATCGAGGGCGGGCGGCCTCGCGCCACCGGTCGCAAGGCTGAGGACGTAAGTCTCGCCGCGCGGGCCGTGCAGCGGAATGCTGACGCCGTTGAGCAACCCCGCATCCCGGCTTTCCACCATCACCCGGCGCTGCTTCGGCGACAGCGGCCGCTCCCGCGCGAGGTCATCCCAGATGAGCGGATCGCCGGTGTTCGGCATGCGCAGCAGGACCGGATCGCAGAGGTCGTAGCCGTTGGCGAAGTAGTGCTTGATCCAGTTTTCCGGAACATTGGCGATGACAGCCGGTGCCACCGTCGCAACGCCGAGGGTCTGACGGGCCTGCGGCGTCACCGGCACCAGCGCAATGCGATCGTAGCCCAGGCGCTCGGCGGCACTGCGGAACACCTCGAACACGGCTTCCGGTGTCGCCGCGTGCTGGCAACGCTCGACGAAGTTGAGCAGGTCGGCGGTCCCGGTAACGGAGAAACCGGCGCGGCCCGCCGGCGGCAACGCCGGGGTGTCCCCGCCACCCGGGTCGACCAGTCCGGCCGGGGGGATCGCGACCGGGCGATCGATGAGCGTCATCGCGTCCCCCCGCCGGGAAGCGGCCAGGACCGGCGCAAGGCCGGTATCCTGCCGGCGATGCCGGGCAGCGACGCCGAGCGGACAGCCGGCCGCCGCCGCCGTCGCAGCCCCTGCCGTGACATCGCCTGAACCCATCCGGACCAACTCCGACGCATTTGTATATCCCCCTGTTTGGGTATATACGGTGGTTTTTCACGATAAAAGTCAATAGCATGAATTTGCCGCAAAGCGGCGCGGTCAATACCCCTAAACAGGTATCTATCGCCGACTACGCGCGGCTGCATAACATCGTCCCGACACAATCATCGGGATACCCTGTCGGTGACTGAAGAGGGTTTGGCAGCCACCGGTGCCGCATCTCACGCCGCCGGACGGCCTGCTTTCGATCACCTTGCGCATCCCGATGCGGACAGACGTCCGCTGCAGCGACGCCTCGACGGCCTGCGCCAATCGGAACGTACGGCGCGCGCGCTCGCCCGCGTCCACTTGCGTTCGACCGGCCCGCTGCTGCGCCCGGGGACGGCGTCGCGGTCAGACGAGGCGGCTCCCCCTGCCCTCGACGGGGCCCGCGAGAGCCGCCAGCGGGTTCTGAAATGTCTGGATTTTGCCAGGATCTGCCGGCGGCGCGCCGCTCGCCTCAGAGACAGCGTTGATAGCCTGTTTGAGTGATAACGGCCGGCCATATACTGCATTACCAATCTCATCTGCGGCGTAAAATAACCGTTGTATATATCCCATTTGGGGTGCTACCAGTTCTGTGGTCGGGGACCGCAACGCTCTGCCCGGGCCGATCGCTGAACACGGGAACGATGACCAG
The DNA here is from genome assembly GCA_039808105.1 of Rhodospirillales bacterium. GTDB lineage: Bacteria > Pseudomonadota > Alphaproteobacteria > Rhodospirillales > Defluviicoccaceae > Defluviicoccus. The sequence continues at coordinate 19,697 of JBDHSN010000010.1, read as the reverse complement.
CACCGCCATGGGCAGCATGCAGAGCGGGCCCCGCCCCGCCCGACCGGGCGCTCCTCATGCCCCGATCGGTGTGCAGCGCAACGCCGTTGCCGTCCGGCTGCGGCTGCTCGCAGCACCGCTGGCGGCTATCGCGCTTTACGCCGCCGCCGCCGACCCCTGCACCGCGTCCGCCTATTTCCTGCGCGAGCAGAGCGCCGCGGCCATGGGCAATGCCTTCGCCGGTGCCGCCGCCGGCGCCGACGATGCGTCCTACATGTTCTTCAACGGCGCCGCGCTCGGCCACCTGGAGGGCAACGCCATCGGCGGCGTCAGCACCGTCATCCGCTCTTCGGCCCGCCTCGGGCAGGGCACGGCGCGAACCCCGACCGGGGCGCCGATCGCCGGCAACGACGGCGGCGACGGCGGCGGGACGTGGCTGGTGCCGGCGCTCTACGGGCTGTGGGATGTCTCCCGCAGCTTCGGCTGGCACGATCCCGTCCGCCTCGGCATCGCCGTCAACGCCCCCTTCGGCTACGAGACGGAGTACCGGGACGGCTGGATCGGCCGCTACTACGCGTTGCAGTCGCGGCTGCGAACCTTCGCCCTCAACCCGGTTCTCGCCTGGTCTCCCCGCGACGGCGTCTCCCTGGCAGCAGGTGCGCAGGTGCAGCGCGTCGACGCCAAACTGACCAACGCCATCGACTTCGGCAGCCTGGGAGCGGCGGCCGGCGTCCCCGGCGCCATTCCCGGCGGCCAGGATGGCTTCGGCAAGCTGACCGGCGACGACTGGGGGTTCGGCTGGACCCTCGGCCTGCTGGCGGAGCCGCGGCCCGGCACCCGCATCGGCGTGAGCTGGCGCTCGGCGGTGCGGCACGAGCTGAGCGGCGATGCCCGCCTGCGCCTGGACAATGCCGGCATCGGCGCCGCCCTCGGGCAGTCGGGCGGAAGCACCGGGGCGAGCGCGAAGCTGACCACTCCGGATGTCGTCAGCTTCGGTATCCACCACCGGCTCGACGAGGCCTGGACGCTCGTCGCCGATGCCGCCTGGACCCGCTGGAGCAGCAGCCGCGTCCTGCGCGTCCACTTCGACGACGGCCGGCCGTCAGACGTCACTGAGCAGGACTGGCGCGATACATGGTTCTTCGCCGGCGGCGCCAGCGTGCGCCTCGACGAGCAATGGACGCTCCGTTGCGGGATCGGCTGGGACCAGAGCCCGAGCCGTACCCGCACCCGCTCGCCGCGCACGCCGGCGAACAGCGGTCTGCTGATCGCCACCGGGGGAAGCTGGCAGGTCGCACCGGCACTCGGCGTGAGCTTCGCCTACAGCCATTTCTTCATCGAGAGCGCTCGCATCGACCTGCAGGACAGCGCCCCCGGCAATGCCAGCCGCGGCGATCTGTCGGGCTCCTCCGATAACGGCGTCGATGCCCTGTCTGTGCAGTTGATCTGGAGCTTCTGACCGCGGCCGGCAACCGCGGCTGCCGGCCGGGTTCATGCCGCTCGCGGCAACTCGGCTGCCAGCCGCAGCACCGAGCCGCCGACGCGCCGGTGGCGGCGCAGCCGCCGCAATGTCTGCCAAGTGACCGGCGCCTGCGCCGCGATGACCGGCAACCGGCCCAGCCGCTTCTCGCCGCCCAGGTGCTGATAGGGGATGCCGGCACTGTCGAAAGCGGCGGCGATCACCTGCGGCGGAGTGACGAACAGGTACGAGGTGATGCCGCGCGCCAGCCCGAACTCGGCGAAGGCGCACAGCATCTCGCCGAAGGCCTGCTCGCGAGCGGCCGCGGCCAGCCCGCGGTCGATGCCGAAGCGGGTGATCTCCCAGACATCGTCGGCGCAGGGGAGCTGCCCGCCGGCCACCATCTCCGGCCACAGTTCCTGGATCATGTACGGCTGGCTGGTCGGGATCAGGCGGGCGACGGCGCCCGGCTGCCCTTCCGGGCTGCGCCACAACAGGTACACCGCCGCCGGCGTGTCGAACTGATCCCACTCAAGCCCGCGCCAGCAGCGGACCTCGTACTTCTGGCGCTCGACGAAGATGCGGTGGCGCAGCCGATGGGCAGCGGGCAGCACATCGCCGAGCAGGTGCGCCGTCTCCAGCGAGAAAACCTCGATCATGATAGCCCCCAGTGGTCGCTGTGCAGCGACCGCGAGGTGCCGTTGCTCCTGCAGAGGCAGCGCTGCAGGCCCACGCGATTTGTTGAGATGAGCGGCTGGGGATCCATCCTCCACGGCTGGAGGCGGATCTATCGCGGTCGCAAATAGGTGTATAAACCTATTAGCCGCTGCATTTCAACCCCATTTGGGGTACGTTTTTATCCCTGCGACAACCGGACCGGCCGCGCCGCCGGTCCTCCCCGTCAGCTTTGCGTCACCTGGACATCGACGGTCATGCCGAGGGAGGCGTTCGCCGGCCCCTCGAACGTGCCCAGCAGGGGCACCGCCTGGCGGGGATCGCGGGTGACGGCAACCCGAATCAGATTCTCGCCACCAATGATGCCGTTGGTGGGATCGAACTCGGTCCACCCCGCCCCCGGCAGAAACACCTGGACCCAGGCGTGGGTCGCGGCGCCGCCGACAAGCGCCCCGGCCGTGTCGGACGCCATGTCGTAGAGATAGCCGGTCACGAAGCGGGCACCGAGGCCGAGGGTGCGCACCGCCTCCATCATCAGCAGTGCGAAGTCGCGACAGCTGCCGCTGCCGGCGGCCAGCGTTTCCGCCGGCGTCTGCGTGCCGAACTGGTCGCGCGGCTGGTAGGCAAACTGCTGGCGGATGGCGTGGGTAATGCCGATCAGCAGCTCCTGGGTGCTGACCGGCTCGCCGGCGTAGAAGGTCTTCACCCAGGCATCGAGCCTGCCGTCCGCGTCCGGATAGCGGCGCTCGATGCACGGCATCAAGTCCGGCAGCTCGTCCGCCCCATATTGGAACGGATAGGTCTCGGCGGTCGCATCCAGCGGGAAATCGGTCTCGGACACGCCGTAGTGCTCCAGCCGGAAGTCGCTCTCGAAGCGCAGTTCGGTCGCCGTCTCGGCAAAGGTGGCAACGGCGATGGAGTTGCCGAAGACGTCGTGCAGCCAGCGCACCGCCGCCGGCGGCGAGATGCTGAGATTGGTCTCCAGCAACCGCATGTCGTGGCTGTCCCGCGGCCGGAACATCAGCCGGTGCTCGCCGAACGATACCGGTTGGGCGTAGCGATAGGTCGTGGTGTGATGAACCGTCAGCGTCTTCATCGGAGTCCTCCCCCGTCACCGACCGCAGCAAGCCGGTCGCCAAGGAAATGGTCGTGCCTGAGATGCCGGCAGCCGGTAGCAGCAGTGGCCGGAGGGGGAGAAGAGACGCCCTCCCGGCGCCGGGGTCAAGGCGGCCCGGCTCGATGGTGCGGTGACATCGCCGGGGTGTCTTCAGTCGAGGCGCCGGACCAGATAGCGCGCTTCCGGACCGTAAGCCGCAAGCTTGGCCGGCGCCGCGATCGCGCCCGCCTCCTGGAAACCGAACCGGCGCCATAACCGGGCGGTGCCATAAGCGGCGATCAGGGCGATCGCGGGCCAGCCGCCTGCTGCCGCGACGGCTTCGGCGTGCGCCATGTAGGCGGCGCCGGCACCGCCGCCGCGCGCCTCCGGCAGCACCGCCACGTCGTGAACGAAGAGGCAGTCGGCGTCTGCTGGCAGCTCGCAAAGGAAGGCATCCAGTGCCGGCGGCTCGGCCAGCAGCCAGGGATGCGCCAGCGCATAGCCGCGCACCGCCCCTCCGGCCACCAGCTTGCGGCAGCCGGCCGGAAACAGCCGCTGCTTCTCCGCCAGCACCGCCAGCCGCTCGGGCAGCGCCGGGTGCACCTGTCCGGCAATCGCACCGACCGCGTCCATGTCGGTGGCCTGCAGCGGTTGCCAGACGGTCCGTGTCAGGATGTCGTCCATACCCTGCTTCCCTCTGCGCCCCGGAGCGGGGAGCGACCGAGCGGCGGCACGGATATTGGTGCGCTTCGCTTCGCTCAGCAGCACCCTACACCACCCCTCCGGCCGTAGGGTGCCGGTGAGCAACGCGAACCGCACCATTGTGCCGCAGCCGTGCCCAAGAGGCGCCGGACAATCTTGTTGACATCGGATTGCGATCCATATTCTCTGTCGTTGCCGGGCAAGGCGGCTGTGGCGCAGTTTTTTGTGCGCCCTGTTCAGGACGGTGAGCGGTGATGGACAACGACGCAACGCGTCGCACGATGGCAGAGGCAACGGCGATGCAAATCGCTGCGGAGCCTTGCGCCGTCCGCCAGCCGACCATCCTGTCGATGCCGCTGATCCGCGAGACCCTCCGACTTAGGTGCCCCTGAACCGCGACCAACCGGAGCCGTCGGCTCGGAAGGCTGTGTTCAGGGGAGCAAGCATGCGAACGCCGGCTGTTTGTGACACCTAGGACCGAAGGACATCCCGATGACCACCCCCGTCCCCATCGCCGACGCTGAACGCGTCGTCGTCTTCGATACCACTCTGCGCGACGGCGAGCAGTCGCCCGGCGCCTCGATGAACCTGGAAGAGAAGATCCGCATCGCCGAGGTGCTGGAGGAGATGCGCGTCGATGTGATCGAGGCGGGCTTCCCGATCACTTCCTCGGGCGACTTCGAGGCGGTGAACGAGATCGCCAAGCTGCTGAAGACATCGACGGTGTGCGGGCTGGCGCGCGCCGTGCGCGCCGACATCGATCGGGTGGCAGAGGCGATCGCGCCGGCGCGGCGTGGCCGCATCCACACCTTCATCTCCACCAGCCCACTGCACATGAAGTACAAGCTGCAGCTGGAGCCGGATCAGGTGTTCGAGCGCGTCATCGACAGCGTCTCCTACGCCCGTAAATTCACCGACGACGTCGAGTGGTCGTGCGAGGACGGCTCGCGCAGCGACCACGACTTCCTGTGCCGCTGCATCGAGGCGGCAATCGACGCCGGCGCCCGCACCATCAACATCCCCGATACCGTCGGTTACGCGGTGCCGGACGAATTCGGCGCGCTGATCGCCATGGTCCGCTCGCGCGTGCCCAATATCGACAAGGCGATCATCTCGGTGCACTGCCACAACGATCTGGGGCTGGCGGTCGCCAACTCGCTGGCGGCGGTGGCGGCGGGCGCCCGGCAGGTCGAGTGCACCGTCAACGGGCTGGGCGAACGCGCCGGCAATGCCGCGATGGAAGAGATCGTCATGGCGCTGCGCACCCGTTCCGACCGCATGCCGTACACCACCGTCGTGCAGACGGAAAACATCATGCGCGCCTCGCGGCTGGTCTCGGCGGTTACCGGCTTTGTCGTGCAGCCCAACAAGGCGATCGTCGGCGCCAACGCCTTCGCCCATGAATCCGGCATCCACCAGGACGGCATGCTGAAGCACGCCGGCACCTACGAGATCATGACGCCGGAATCGGTCGGCCTGTCCAAGTCGAAGCTGGTGCTGGGCAAGCACTCCGGCCGCCACGCCTTCCGCGAGAAGCTGCGCGAGCTCAACTACGAGTTGGGCGACAACGCGCTGGAAGACGCCTTTGCCCGCTTCAAGGCGTTGGCCGACCGCAAGAAGGACGTCTTCGACGAGGACATCGTCGCGCTGGTGGACGACGGTCTGGTGCGCGCCCACGACCGCATCAAGCTGACCTCGCTGGAGGTCGAGTGCGGTACCCGCCAGGCGCGGGCGCGGCTGGCGATCGAGGTCGACGGCGAGCCCCGCGTGTGCGAGGACGTCGGCGACGGCCCGGTGGACTCGGCGTTCAAGTGCATCAAGCGGCTGTTCGAGACCGATGCCCGCCTGAAGCTGTATCAGGTGCACGCTGTTACCGGCGGCACCGATGCGCAAGCCGAGGTGACGGTGCGGTTGGAAGAGAACGGGCGCACCGTCAACGGCCAGGGTGCCGACACCGATACCCTGGTCGCCTCGGTCAAGGCCTACCTGAACGCGCTGAACAAGCTGATGGTGAAGCGCGAGAAGCGGGCGCCGGCCGCCCTGTCCGCTTGATCGCGCGAGCGAAAGCGACCATTCTCCCGCCGCTGTGACGGGTTCCCGGGTGCCGGAGGGCTCACTTCGGCACCCGTTCCCTTTTAAAAGACCGAGCTTTTCTGCCGTCGTTGCGAGCGAGGGGCGATGTTTTCACGCGTTTTCGGCTATTTCTCCGCCGACATGGCGATCGACCTCGGCACCGCCAACACCCTCGTCTACGTCAAGGGTAAGGGCATCGTGCTGAACGAGCCGTCGGTGGTCGCCATCATCGAGCGCAAGGGGCGCAAACAGGTACTCGCCGTCGGTGAAGAGGCAAAGCTGATGCTCGGCCGCACGCCGGGCAACATCCAGGCGATCCGGCCGCTGCGCGACGGCGTCATCGCCGACTTCGAAGTCGCCGAGGAGATGATCAAGTACTTCATCCGCAAGGTGCAGAAGCGCGGCAGCTTTGCCAGCCCGCTGGTGATCGTCTGCGTGCCGTCCGGCTCGACCGCGGTGGAGCGACGAGCCATCCAGGAATCGGCGGAGCAGGCGGGGGCGCGGCGGGTCTATCTCATCGAGGAGCCGATGGCGGCGGCGATTGGCGCCGGCCTGCCGGTGACGGAGCCGACCGGCTCGATGGTGGTGGACATCGGCGGCGGCACCACCGAGGTGGCGGTGCTGTCGCTGGGCGGCATCGTCTATGCGCGGAGCGTCCGGGTCGGCGGCGACATGATGGACGAGGCAATCATCGGCTATATCCGGCGCAACCATAACCTGCTCATCGGCGAGGCCACCGCCGAGCGGGTCAAGGAGGAGATCGGCTCCGCCTGCCCGCCCGAGGACGGCGACGGCCGCACCCTCGACATCAAGGGGCGGGACATGCTCAACGGCGTGCCAAAGGAGCTGATTATCAGCGAGCGGCAGATCGCCGAGAGCCTCGCCGAGCCGGTCGGCACCATCATCGATGCGGTGAAGGTGGCGCTCGAGCATACCGCACCGGAACTGGCCGCCGACGTCGTCGACAAGGGCATCGTTCTGACCGGTGGCGGCGCCCTGCTCGGCAACATCGACTACGTCCTGCGCCATGCCACCGGCCTGCCGGTCACCATCGCCAACGACCCGCTGTCGTGCGTCGCCCTCGGCACCGGCCGGGTGCTGGAGGAGATGAAGAAGATGGAGCACATCATCAGCACCGCGTACTGATGCGGCCGGTGTTTGATTTGCTCGCGGACCTCCATATTCTCGTATCGGCACGCGACATCGGCATGGGAAGCTGACCGTCGTCGCGCCATCGTTCGTCGCAGCGGATGCGGCGCCAGGACCCGAGCACCGCAATGCCGCCAGGCCTCAAATCCGTCGCCCAATGGCTGGTCTACGCCGGCCTCGTCATCGTCGCCGGCGGCCTGATCCTGCTCGGCAAGGCCGATGCGGTGCTGGTCGAGCGGGTGCGCATGCAGCTGAGCGACCCGCTCGTCCCGGTTCTCAACGCCTTATCGCGCCCGGCGGATATCGCCGCCGACGGTCTCGAGCGGATGCGCGGCTGGGTGGGGATGGCTGAGGAGAACGCCCGGCTGCGCCGGGAGCGGGACGACCTGCTGCGCTGGCGCGCCGCCGCGAAGCACCTGGAGACGGAGAACGCCGAACTGCGCCGGCTCCTCAACTACGTCCCCGAACCGGACGCCAGCTTCCGCTCGGCCCGCATCATCGCCGATTCGTCCGGCGTGTTCGCCCAGAGCGTCATGGTCAACGCCGGCACCCTCGCCGGCGTCGCCAAGGGGCAGATCGTCCTCGACGGGGCCGGGCTCGTCGGCCGCATCGTCGGCGTGTCGGCTCGCGCCGGCCGGGTGCTGCTGCTGACCGATCTGAATTCGCGGGTACCGGTATTCGTCGGACCCGGGCGCCATCGCGCCGTCCTCGCCGGCGACAACAGCGAGACGCCGAAGCTCATCCACGTCGTTCCCGGCGAGACGATCGCCGTCGGCGATGCGGTCGTGACGTCCGGGATTGCTGGCGGCTTTCCTCCCGGACTGGCGGTCGGCGTCGTCGTTGCCGCCGACGACCGCCGCATCGCCGTCGCCCCGGCCGCCGATCGGGACCGGCTCGAATATGTCCGCATCGCCGATTTCGGCATCGCCAGCGGCGACGTCCCGCCGGCGGCGGTGCGCCCGGCCGCGGGAGCCGCAAGGCCGGCAGGACTGGCGACAGCCGACCCGCAGGGCGGCCAGAGCGTCAGCCGCCCGACGCAGCGCGCCGACGCCCGATGAGCCCGGCTCTGTGGGACAGGCTGGATGTAACCGCCCGGCGGCTGCTGCCGGCGGCGCTGACGGCGGCGCTGGTGCTGGCGGCAGTGCTGCCGCTGCACTCCGCCGCCGCCCGGGCGATGACGCCGTCGCTGCCGCTGATCGCCGTCTTCTTCTGGACGCTGTATCGCCCGGATCTGATGCCGGCGGTGGCGGTCTTCGTCATCGGGCTGCTGTGGGACGTGTTCGCCGGACTGCCGATCGGCATCGGCGCGAGCGTGCTGGTGGTGGTGCATCTCGTCGTCACCCTTCAGCGGCCGCTGTTCAGCGGCAAGTCGTTTCCTGTCCTGTGGCTGCGATTTGCCGTTCTCGCTGCGGCCGCGCTCATTCTCTGCTGGCTGATGACCTGCCTCTATTATTTCACCGTGATCCCGCCGGACCGGATCCTGTTCCAGATCGTCACCACCGTCGGCGTCTTCCCGATCCTGTGCTGGCTGCTGCTGCGCTGCCAGGGCCTGCTGCCGGCGCAGACCTGACGGGATGGCCCGCGATCTCGACCGGCAGCGGACATTCACCCGCCGGGCGCTGCTGATCGGCGGCGGTCAGGCGGCATTGCTGGCGGCGCTCGCCGGCCGCCTCTACTACCTGCAGGTGGTTGAGTCAGCGCGCTATCAGACGCTGGCCGACGACAACCGGATCAATCTGCGGCTGATCGCCCCGGCCCGCGGCCGCATTCTCGACCGCCACGGCCGGCCGCTGGCGATCAACCGGCAGGAGTTCCGGGTGATCCTCACCGCCGAGCAGGCCGGTGACGTCGACGCGACGCTGGATGCCCTCGCCACGCTGATCACGCTGGGCGAGGCGGATCGCAAGCGGGTCCTGCGCGACATCGCCCGCCAGCGCCGGTTCATCCCGGTGACGGTACGCGACGATCTCGGCTGGGACGACGTCGCCCGCATCGAGGTCAACGCGCTCGACCTGCCCGGCGTCGCCGTCGAAGAGGGGCAGAGCCGGGAATACCCCTATGGCGAGCGGCTGTCGCACGTTCTCGGCTATGTCGGGCCGGTCTCCGAGGCGGAAGCCGACGAGAGCGAGCCGCTGCTGCAGCTTCCCGGCTTCCGCATCGGCAAGAGCGGCATCGAGAAGACCTACGAGCTGCCGCTGCGCGGCATCGGCGGCACCTCGCAGGTGGAAGTGAACGCCGTCGGCCGGCCGATCCGCGAACTCGACCGCACCGAGGCCCAGTCCGGCGCCGATCTTACCCTGGCCCTCGATCTCGATCTGCAGCAGGTGGCGGTGCAGAGCCTCGGCGATGAGAGCGGCGCGGCGGTGGCGCTCGACATCGCCACCGGCGAGGTGCTGGCGATGGCCTCCACCCCCGGCTATGACCCGTCGGCGTTCAACCGCGGCCTGACCACCGAAGAGTGGAAGGCGCTGACCTCCGATCCGAAGTCGCCGCTGACCAACAAGGCGATCGCCGGCCAGTACGCCCCCGGCTCCACCTTCAAACCGGTGGTCGCGCTGGCGGCGCTGGAGCGGGGGGTGATCACCCCTTCGACCCGGGTGTTCTGTCCCGGCGACTATCGCCTCGGCAACGCCGTCTTCCACTGCTGGCGCCGGCGCGGGCACGGCTCCCTCGCCCTGCACGAGGCCCTTGCCCAGTCCTGCGACTGCTACTTCTATGAAGCCGCCCGCCGTGTCGGCGTCGATGCCATCGCGGCGATGGGGGCGCGGCTCGGCCTGGGCCTCAAGCTCGGCATCGATCTGCCGCACGAACGGCGCGGGCTGCTGCCGACCCAGCAATGGAAGGCGGTCAAGGGCCAGGCCTGGACCACCGGCGAGACCGTCATCACCGGCATCGGCCAGGGCTACGTCCTGGCGACGCCGCTGCAGCTGGCGATGATGGCGGCGCGCATCGCCAACGGCCGGGCGGCGCCGGTCCCTCGCCTCGTCCGCGACGCCGCCATCGCCGAACGGGTCGGCCTGCGCGAGGAAGCCGTCGATCTCGGCCTCGACCCTGCGCACCTGAAGGTGGTGCGCGACGGCATGAACGCGGTCGTCAACGCCGCCAACGGCACCGCCAAGGGAGCGGCGATCCGTATCCCGGGCATGGAGATGGCCGGTAAGACCGGGACATCGCAGGTGCGCCGGATCAGCCGCAGCGAGCGCAAGTCCGGCGTCATCAAGAACGAGCACCTGCCGTGGGAGCGGCGCGACCACGCCCTGTTCATCGGCTTCGCACCGGTGGCGAGTCCGCGGTACGCGGCGGCAGTGGTCGTCGAGCACGGCGGCGCCGGATCGAAGGTGGCGGCGCCGGTCGCCCGCGACATCCTGCTGAAGGCCCAGCAGCTCGATGCCCTGCGCATCGCCGAGAAGGACGCGGCGGACGGGCGGGGCGGAGGCTGAACGGCGTGATCTACGGACGGACCCTCGAGACTCACCGGCCGAAGCTGACGGACAAGCTCCGCCGGGTTCCCTGGCCCCTCATCGCCGTGCTGTGCGCCTGCGGCGGCATCGGCATCGCCATGCTCTATTCAGCGGCCGGCGCCAGCATGGAACCATGGGCCATCCGCCAGCTCATCCGCTTCGCCGCGGCGCTGGTGATCCTACTGGTGGTGGCGATTTCCGACATCCGATTGTGGCTGCGCCTCGCCTACCCGCTCTATGGCGCCGCCCTGATCCTGCTGGTCGTCGTCGACGTCGCCGGCTTCATCGGCATGGGGGCGCAGCGCTGGATCGACCTCGGCGTTATCAACCTGCAGCCTTCGGAGGTGATGAAGATCGCGCTGGTCCTCGCCCTCGCCCGCTATTTCCACAGGTTGGCCAGCGATGACCTGGCCCGCCCGTGGCGGCTGATCGTCCCGGCGCTGATGATCCTCGCGCCGGTGGGCCTGGTCCTGAAACAGCCCGATCTCGGCACCGCGATGATGCTGCTGGCGGGAGGCGCAGCGCTGTTCTTCGCCGCCGGCGTGCGGCTGTGGATGTTCGCCGCGGTCGCTGCGGCCGGCCTTGCCGCGCTGCCGGTCGCCTGGCAGATGCTGCACGACTACCAGCGCCAACGGGTGCTCACCTTCCTAGATCCCGAAAGCGATCCGCTCGGCTCCGGCTATCACATCCTGCAGTCGAAGATCGCCCTCGGTTCCGGCGGCCTGCTCGGCAAGGGGTATCTGCAGGGCACGCAGAGCCACCTCAACTTCCTGCCCGAGAAGCAGACCGACTTCATCTTCACCATGCTCGCCGAGGAATTCGGCCTGCTCGGCTCGCTGACCGTCCTCGGTCTCTATACCCTGATCCTCGCCTATTGCCTCGCCATCGCCATCTCGGCCAGGAGCCAGTTCAGCCGGCTGGTCGCCTTCGGCGTCGCCGTCACCTTCTTTCTCTACGTGTTCATCAACATGGCGATGGTGATGGGGCTGATCCCGGTCGTCGGCATCCCGTTGCCGCTGGTCTCCTACGGCGGCACCGCCACCGTCTCCCTGATGATCGGCTTCGGGCTGGTGATGTGCGTTGGCGTGCATCGCGATGTCGTCATCCCGAGGCATTCCACCGGCAGTGAGCCCTGAGCGCCCTCGTTCACGCGGTCTCCTGCCGGCGAAGCGGAACCGCTGCGCGCGAAGATGGCACTTAACAGCCCGTTCCGCGTTTGCTAGATCGAAAGGCGGAGGGTGAGCGCGCCGGAACCAGGGGCCATTGGCGGTCCAGCCGGGCCAGTGTGCGCCGAGTAGGGAGTAGCCAGAACGGTGATGTTTGTTTAGCGCGGACCGCTGGTCGGGCCGATCGATGGGGCTTTGATGTCTCGCCGCCTGTTCATCGAGCCGCTCGTGGGGATTCGCTCCAACGGATGTGGCTGGTTCGAATGCACCGAGCCGGAAGCGGCGCTGAAGCTTGGCCGCGCGCGAGCGTCCCGGCGCGCCAGCTGGAAGCTGCTGCAACTGAAGGTCGGCCACGCCGAGGTACCGCTCGGCTTCAGCGCCCGCCCTCTGCTTGATGGCAGGCAGGATGACGCTCCCGTATTTGTGCTGCGGGCGGCGGGCCATCGGCAGATGCAGGTGCTGGTCCGCCTGCCCGCCGGCACCAGCGGGCTGCGGCTGGACATCACCGGCGGACCTGCACACCTGAAGATCAAGAAGGCCAGCCTCCGCAGCATCCCGGGCAGCGCGCTGTTCAACCTCCCCGGCGTCCCACAACTATTCGATCACTCGGCACGGGGACTCAATGCGCTGCGCCGCTGGCGCCGGCGCTCCCACCTTCCCAAGGAACCCAGGTCACGGATCGTCCTGCCGGTACAGGACGAATACGCGACGTGGATCGAACGTTACGATACGCTGCACAGCGACGAGATCACTGCCATCCGTGCCGACATCGAGCGGCTGGAGGCGGCGGAGGGCGGGCCGCCGCTGATCTCGGTGGTAATGCCGGTGTACGACGTGGAGGAGCGTTGGCTGCGTCTCGCCATCGCCTCGGTGCGCGACCAGCTTTACCCGCACTGGCAACTGTGCATCGCCGATGACGCATCGCCGCGCGACCACATCCGCCGCGTCCTCGATGAAGCGCGGGCCGAGGATGACCGCATCCGCATCGTCTATCGCCCCCGCAACGGCGGCATAGCGGCCGCGACCAACAGTGCCCTCGAACTCGCCAGCGGCGCCTGGATCGCGCTGATGGACCACGACGATGCGCTGCCGTTGCACGCGCTCTATGTCATGGCCGCGGAACTGGCGGCGCACCCCGAGACCGACATCGTCTACTCGGATGAGGACAAGATCGACACCGCCGGCCGGCGCTATGACCCGCACTTCAAGACCGACTGGAATCCGGCGCTGGTGCTGTCGCAGAACTACGTCAATCACCTCACCATCTACCGGCGCTCGCTGGTGGAGCAGGTGGGCGGCCTGCGCGAGGATTTCGACGGCGCCCAGGACCACGACCTGCTGCTTCGCGTCAGCGAGCACACGACATCCGAGCGCATCCGCCACGTCCCGCAGGTCCTTTACCACTGGCGGGCCATCCAGGGCTCGGCGGCACAGGATGTCGCCTACAAGCCGCGCGCCTGGGAAGCCGGGCGGCTGGCCATCGCCGAGCACCTGGCGCGACGCGGCATCGCCGCCGAGGTCGAGCGGACGTTCGAGCAATATTATAAGGTGGTCTACCCGGTGCCCGAGCCGGCGCCGCTGGTCAGCATCATCGTGCCGACGACGGCGCGCCCCGAGCTTGTCGGCATGTGCCTTTCTTCCCTGCTCACGGTGACCCGCTATCCGAACTACGAGGTGCTGGTCGCGGTGGACGAGAACAACGCCGGGATCGACGACCGCCGGCAACTGCTCGACGAGTTCAGCCGCGACGAGCGGGTGCGGGTCCTGGCCTACCCGCCGGAACGCTTCAACTACGCCCGCACCAACAACCGCGCCGCCCTGCAGGCGCGCGGCTCGCTGTTCTGCCTGCTCAACGACGACATCCAGGTGACGAACCCCGACTGGCTCGATGTCATGGTGCCGCGCGCCTGTCTCGACGGTGTCGGCGCCGTCGGCGCGATGCTGTACTATCCCGACACCCGCATTCAGCACGCCGGGGTGATCATCGGCTCGGGCGGCGTCGCGGCGCATGCCCATCACCCGCTGCCGCGGGGCAGCGGCGGCTATTTCGCCCGGGCGGCGCTGGAGCAGGATCAGACGGCGGTGACCGCTGCCTGCCTGCTGCTGCGCCGGGAGGTTTTCGAGGCGGTGGGCGGCTTCGATGAAGCTTTCGAGATTGCCTTCAATGATGTCGATCTGTGCCTGCGGATCAGGCGTGCCGGCTGGCGCATCGTGTGGACGCCGCAGGCCGAGCTCGTCCATCACGAGTCCGCCAGCGTCGGCAGCCCGATAGACCCGGGCCGGGTCGAGCACTTCGCCGGCGAGGTCGCCCACATGCGGCGGCTCTGGGGCGAATCGCTGGATGACGAGCCCTTCTACAACCCGAACCTCTCGCTCGTCCTCGGCCACGCGTTCACTCTCGCCGACCCGCCGCGCCGCCGGCCGTCATGGCGCCGAACCGCCGATCGGACCGGCGCTTGACATGACGCAGCACGGATCGGGCGGGCTCGCCTCGGAGCGAGCGGGAGCGGTTTCAGGTTTCCCCGATGGCCGGGGCAATGACACGGCACCGGGCGCGCCGGCGCCGTTCTGGCCCTGGGCAACCGACGCGCTGATCTGGCCCCCCGCCTTCTTCCACGAGCGGTCGGCATGGATCGAGCATGTTCCGTTCGCCTTCTGGATCACGCAGGCTCTGCGCCCTCGCCGGTTCGTCGAGCTGGGAACCGATCGCGGTGTCTCTTACCTGGCTTTTTGCCAGGCCGTCGAGCGCCTGGGCCTCGCCACCGACTGCTTTGCCGTCGATACCTGGAAGGGCGACGAGCACGCCGGCTTCTACGGGGAGGAGGTGTTCGCCACGCTGAACGCCTACCACGAGCCCCGTTATGCCCACTTCTCGCGGCTGGTGCGCAGCACCTTCGACGAGGCGGTCGCCCACTTCGACGACGCCAGCATCGAGTTGCTGCACATCGACGGCCTTCACACCTACGAGGCGGTCAGGCACGATTTCGAGACATGGCGGCCGAAGCTGGTGCCGAATGCTGTCGTCCTGTTTCACGACGTCAACGTTCGCGAGCGCGGTTTCGGCGTCTTCAGGTTGTGGCAGGAGCTGAGCGAAGCGCATCCCAGCTTCACCTTCCTGCACGGCCACGGTCTCGGCGTGCTCGGCGTCGGAAGCGACTTCCCGCCGCCCGTTGCCGCGCTTTTCGCCGCAGGACGCGGCACTGAGGCCACCGCGCACGTTCGCCGCCTGTTCTCTGGATTCAGCAACCAGGGGCTTGTGCAGCGCGTCCAGGCGCTGGCCGGCGAAGTCGCAGTACTCGGAGAAGCGAAGGCTGCTCGGGAAGCGCAGCTGACGCAGGAAAATGCCGCGAAAGAGGCCGAGATTGCGCGTCAGCAGGAAGAGAACCAATCACTCTCCGCCCGTCTTGAAGCGACGATAGCTGATCTTTCCGAGCGAGACGGCAAGCTCGCCGAGTATACCCGCGACCTGCAAGTTGTCCGCGGCGTGCTGCAGCAGCCGGACAACTTCGACGAACAGGCGGCGGAGTTGAGCAGCGCGTTGGCCGAGGAGCGGGCAACCAGCGCGATCCTGAAGACGCAGCTGACGCAGGTTTCCTCCGCCTTTGCAGAGCAGCAAAAAGCTCTGAAGAAGTTGCGGCGGAGTTCTTCCTGGAAGCTCACACGGCCGTGGCGGGCCGCCACGCGCGCCGGCCGCGTCATCGCCCGGCGCACCGGCAAGACGCTGTCTGCGGCCGGACGTGCCGCAATCTCGCCGCTCCGGGTGCCGCTCCGGCGCAGCCTTCTGAAGCACAAGGATCTGCGATTCCTGGAGTCGCTTCTGCCCGCCGCGGACCGGCGGATCGTCCAGGATGTATGGCTGCTGCGCGGCAACCCGTGGTTCGACGAGGACTGGTACCTGCAGCAGAACGCAGGGGTCAGGGATCGCAACCTCGACCCGGTGGAACACTATGTCCGCACCGGTGCCCGCAAAGGCCGCAGTCCCGGCCCCGAATTCGATAATGATGCATATCTGAGACGGTACCACGACGTGGCCGCAACCGGCGCCAACCCTCTCGCCCACTTCATCCGCTACGGCTTTGCGGAAGGACGCCAGGCGGTTCCGGTCGGTTCTGCAACGCCTCTCCTCGTCGGCAACCTACCGTCGGGGTCCCGTCCCCACCTCGCAACGCTGCAGCCGCTCCGCACCTATTTCGTTCCCGATGCCGGCCCACGACTGACGGTGGTGACCGACCGCATCGGTCTAGCACCGGTGTCGGGCGGTACTGCGGATGCCATGTCCTGCGCCTGCCTGATGGCTGCGCAGCTGGGATCCGCCTTACGCGTGATCACCCGCGGTGGGCCGCCGGATCCGAGTGACTTCAACGCAACCAATGCCCGCAACGGCGTTTCCTGGAGCGGCAACGTCGACTTCCGTTTCATCAGCATCTTCGATGACCGCACGCTCGTCGACCTCAGCGCCCACGACCTCTTCCTTGCGACCTCCTGGTGGGCGGCGTGGTCGTTGCTGCAGGCGGTCAACCCCAAGCGCATCCTCTACCTTGTGCAGGAAGATGAACGCCTGCTCTACCCCGTCGGCGATGAGCACCTGGTGTGCGGCGACGTCATGGGCAACGAGAACATCCGCTTCATCGTCAGCTCGCGGACATTGTATGACCACCTGACGGGCGACGGGCTGCAGGCGATAGCTAGGCACGGATGCTGGTTCGAGCCGGCTTTTCCGGCGGCACAATACTTTGCCGAGCGATCGGGCGACCACCGCCGCAAGCTGCTCTTCCACAGCCGGCCGGACGGCGGCCGCAAGCTGTATGAGCTCGGGCTCGCGGCGATCAACGTTGCGTTGCAGCGCGGCGTGCTGACCGCCGACGGGTGGGAAATCCATCTGCTCGGCCCGGATGAGGAAGAGGATGTGGTCCTGGCCGGAGGGGTGCGGCCGGTCGTTCATCGCGACGTGGACTGGAACGCCTATCTCCCCCTCGTTCGCCTCACCGATGTGGGCCTGTGCCTGACCGCGAGCCCGCATCCGGGCGGTCCGTCGCTCGCCCTCGTGGCCTGCGGCGCTGCGGTCGTCACCGACTGCTTTGGCAGCAAGACCTCGCTTGCTGGCTATAGCGCAAGCACCCTCTGCGTGGAGCCGGCGGCGGAAGCGCTGGCGCAGGGCCTGGCAGAGGCCGCTGCCCTTGCTGGCGACGAGCGACAGCGGCGCCAGAATGCCGAGAACTGCGGGATCGCCCGGGATTACCAGCGCGCCTTCGATCCCGTTCTGCGATGGCTGATGGCAGGTTGAGCGCATGTTCCTGACCGATGTCCCGGAGGTACCTTACAGCGATCCCTGGTCATTCAGCTTTGAACAGCGCCTAGCGGAATTTTGCAGGGGAACCTGCCGCGTCGCCTACTTCTGCGAGAAGCCGGACAGCGGCACCTTCCGTTACCGCGTATACAACATGATCCAGTCGCTGCAAGCGTCCGGCAAAGGAATCGCGGCCGCCTACTTCTCGCTCGGCGACATCGACCGGCTCGATCCGGTGATCCGCACGGCCGACGTGCTCGTCGTCGGCCGCGCTCGGTACAGTCCGCCGTTAGCTCATCTGATCACCCGGGCCAGGGATCGGGGCTGCCGCGTGCTCTGCGACATGGACGACCTCGTTTTCGATCCCGCGTACGTCCACCTCATTCTCGATACGCTAGATTCGCCGACCGATGAACGCAGCCTCGACCTCTGGTTCGCGTATGTCGGCCGGCTCGGCGCGACGCTGCGGCTGTGCGACGGCGTGATCGTCACCAACGCGTACCTCGCCGAGCGCGTCAGGCGCTACGCCGACCTTCCGACATACATCATTCCTAACTTTCTCAACCGCGAGCAGATCACCCTCTCCGAGCGCATCTTCGCGGCGAAGAAGAAGGCCGACTTTCCACGCTCGGAGCAGATCCACGTCGGTTACTTCAGCGGTACGCCGACCCATAACAAGGACTTCGAGATCGTCGCCGGTGCCCTCGCCCGGCTGATGCGGCGGGATCCGCGCATCGTCTTGCGGGTCGTTGGCCATCTTGAGCTGAAGTCGCATCTGACGTCTTTCGCGTCGCGCATCGAATTTCATCCCTTCCAGGATTTTCTCAACCTGCAGCGGCTGGTCGGCACCACCGAGATCAACCTTGTTCCGCTGCAGGACAACCTCTTCACCAACTGCAAGTCGGAGCTGAAGTACTTCGAAGCGGGTATCGTCGGCACGGTGACCATCGCATCGCCGACCTTCACCTATCGCAGCGCCATCAGCGACGGCGAGAACGGCTTTCTTGCCAATACCCAGGACTGGGACGAAAAGCTGTCGCTGTTGCTGGAGATGATGGACGATTATCCCGCGATCGCAGAGCGGGCGTTCGAGCATTCGGAACAGCGCTACTCTTGGACCAATCAGGCGCCGTTGATCGAACGGGTGGTAGCGGGCTGAAAAGCGCATCGTCGCCGGGCCGCGGGCGTGAAGCGCGGCGATTGACGATGCTCAGCCGCCATCGCTCGCCAGCGTGCAGCGATCCGGCCGTTACGTGATGAACACGGTTCGGGACAGCTCATGCTGTCGCGGCTGCAGAGGAGAGCAAAGCGATGGACGCATCCCTTCCCTCAGTCGGCGCCGCCGCGCTGTCGCGGACTGACAAGCTGCTCTGGCAGCTCAACAAATCGATGAAGATCCTGGAAATCGGGCCCAGCTACAATCCTGTCGCGCCGAAAGCAGAAGGCTGGAACTGCTTCACGATCGACCATGATACCCAGGAAAACCTGCGTGCCAAGTACACAGGACATGCCGTCGATATCAATCGGATCGAGCCAGTAGACTTTATCTGGCACGATGGACCGCTGGACGGCGTCATTCCCGCTGAGCATATGGGAACATTCGATGCCTGCATCGCCAGCCATGTCATCGAACATTTCCCCAATCCGATACAGGTTTTGCGGTCGCTGCAGCGGATCCTGAAGAAGGACGGACAGCTCTCGCTCGCCGTGCCGGACAAGCGGTTCTGCTTCGATTATTTCAAGCCGCTGACGATGACGGGCGACTTGCTGAGCGCCGACTTCCGCCACGCCACCCGTCACTCGCGCCGCACCGCCTTCGATCACGTCGCCTATTCTGCCAAGGCCGGCGACGGCATGATCGCCTGGGGTCAGGACGGCGTCACCCAGCTGACGCTGATGCACACGCTGGCCGATGCAAAGCATCACCTCGATGAGCACAGCGAGTCGGCGGAAGACCCTTACGTGGATCACCATGGCTGGCACTACACCCCGTCCAGCTTCCGCCTCGCCATCCTCGAGCTGGACGCTCTCGATGTCCTCGACTGGCGGGAGGATGCGTTTTTCCCGGCGGAGGGCTGCGAGTTCATCATCACCCTGAAACGCGGCAAGCCGGCATTTCCTTCCGAGGACGCGATGGAGCAACAGCGGCTCGCGCTGCTGCTGGGAATCGTCCGCGACGTTCAGGAGCAGTGCGAACGCCTGCTCGTCGGCAAGCCGGAGGGCACGGCGGTCGTGCCGGCAACGGGGCCAGCCGACAACCGGCTGTCGCAGATTATCCAGCAGCAGACGGAGCTGATGCGGCGGATGGACAAGCAGGGCCGCCATATCCGCAAGATTTTGGAGGCCGTACGGGTTTTTAAGGCAGCGACGTGGCCCGTGCGGGCGGCCGGGCGGACGTCGGCCGATCTTTACCGGCGTCGCGGCGATCTATGGAAAGATGCGACGGACAAGGTCAGGAGCATCTGGCGCTGAGCGCAGCCGCTGACGGATGAAGGTGAGATCGCATGACCGCTGCAGCGGCGAAACGCATCGCCAAGGCAACGCGCCGCGCGGCGATCCGGGTGCTGGTGCATACCTGGCCGCTGCCGTGGGTTGTCCGCGCCCTGCCGGAGCGCGACCAGCGGCTGGTGGCGGAGATGTGGACGATCCG
>JBDHSN010000009.1:0-34155 GCA_039808105.1 Rhodospirillales bacterium | reverse complement strand
TGACGATCCAGCGCGGGTCGAGCCACTCGTTGAGCAGATTGATCGTTTCGATCTTGCCGCCCTTGTCGACACCGCCGAAGACGATGATGACCGGGAAGCGGGCGGTCCGCAGCAGCCGCTGCGCATCGAGGAGGCCGGCGCGCAACGCTGGTACCGCCTGGTGGAAATCCTCCCTGGAAACGGTGCGTCCGAGTTCGGCTGTCCTGAACATTTTCGCCTCCTCCCGCTGGCGGGTATGGTAAACGTTCGCACCTTCGTTGTCTGCAATCCGGTGCGGCGGCCGGCGGCGGAGTGCCTCGCAGCCTTCAGGCCGCTGAGCGGCAGAAACGAGGGGAGTTGGCACCGGGATGGCGGATCTTCCTGCGGCGACGAGAGGGGATGAAGTGCTGCCGGCGTCGCCCGGCGGAGCGGCAGCGGCGGGCGCGGAGCGGGGTGACCGGCCGCATGGCCGGGTTGGCGTCGTCGACATCGGCTCCAACACCGTCCGCCTGGTGGTCTACGATGTCCCGACCCGGCTGCCGATCCCGATCTTCAACGAGAAGTCGCAGTGTGCGCTGGGCTCGGGCCTCGGCCGCACCGGCCGCCTGAACCCGAAAGGCATCGACGAGGCGCTGCGCAGCCTCGTTCGCTTCGTCCGCCTGTCGGCCGCCATGGGCGTCGACCGGCTGCAGCTGGTGGCGACCGCGGCAGTCCGCGACGCCATTGACGGCCTCGCCTTCGTCGCCCGGGTGGAGAAAGCCTGCGGCCGGCCGGTGCATGTGCTCTCCGGCGCTGAGGAGGCGCGTCTCGCCGCGGTCGGCCTGCTCAACGGCACCCCCGGGGCCGACGGCGTGCTGGGCGATCTCGGCGGCGGCAGCCTCGACCTTGTCAGCCTCGATCTCGGCGCCGTCGGCCGCTTCGCCACCCTCCCCCTCGGCCACCTGCGGCTGTTCGAGGAATCCGGCGGCGACTACACCCGGGCGAAGGCGATCCTGGAAGAGCGGCTGGCGAGCGTGCCGTGGCTGGCGGAGATGGGCGGCCGCACCGTCTGGTGCATCGGCGGCTCGTGGCGGGCGCTGGCGCGCATTTTCATCGATCAGACGAACCATCCGGTGCACGTCGTCGACAACTTCGCCATCGGCTTCTTCAGCGCGCTGAAGCTCGCCGAACTGCTGGCGCAGTCCAGCCAGAAGACCCTCGAAACCCTGCCCGGTGTCGCCGCCGGCCGGCTGCTTTCCCTCCCCTATGCGGCGGCGGCGCTGGCGGCCCTGCTGCACGCGACCAAGGCGAAAGGCGTCGTCTTCTCCGCCTACGGCATGCGCGAGGGACAGATGCTGGAGCTGCTGCCCGCCGATATCCGCCGGCAGGACCCGCTGATCAGCGCCTGCGAGATGGCGGCGGAGCGCACCGCGCGCTTCTCCATCGGCGGCATGGAACTGCTCAACTGGCTGACGCCGGTGTTTCCGACCGAGACCGAGGCGGAGCGCCGGCTGCGCCTCGCCACCTCGCTGCTCAGCGACATCGGCTGGAGCGAGCATCCCGATTATCGCGCCGAGCACGCCTACCACCGCGTTCTGCGCATCCCCTACCCGGGCCTCACCCATCCCGACCGGGCGGAAATGGCGCTGGCGACCTTGATCCGCTACGGCGGCCCGGAGGAAAGCCCAATGGTCGCTCCCATCCGCACCCTGCTCGACGACCGCCGGATATCGCGAGCCCGCGTCTGCGGGCTCGGCCTGCGGCTGGCGCATACCCTTTGCGGCGGCGCCCCGGGGCTGCTGGAGCAGACGCGGCTGCGCCTGTCGGAGAAGGCGCTGACTCTCGACCTCCCCCAGGACGGCGCGATCTTCCCCAGCGAGGCGGTCGAGCGCCGCTTCAACCGGCTGGCCCGCGCCCTTGGTCTGAAGCCGGTGCTGCAGGCTTGACCGCCGGAAGCCGGGCGGTCAGCCCCCGGCGGCGACGTAGGTCCCGGGCGCGTCGCACAGCGGCTCCAGCGCGCCGCCGCCCGGCTCGCGCGCCGGCACCCAGTCGTCACCCGAGCGCTTGCGGATCCAGGCGTCCCAGTCCGACCACCACGACCCCTCCACCGGCGTCGCCCCCGCCCGCCATTCGTCGGGATTCTCCGGGGTGCGCGGGTTGGTCCAGTAGCAGTGCCGGCCCTCGCCCGGCGGCGTCACCACCCCGGTGAGGTGGCCGGAAGCGGCGAGGGTGAAGCGCTCGGCGCCGCCGAGCATGCGGATTGCCCGGTAGGCCGACTTCCACGGCGTGATGTGATCCTCGCGCGCCGACATCACGTAGCTCGGCGCGGTAACCTTGCGCAGGTCGAGCGGGCGGCCGCCGATGGTCAGCCCGCCCGGCTCGGCCAGCTTGTTGCTGCGATAGAGCGCGTTGAGGTAGATGCTGTGCAACCGGCGCGGCAGGTGCGGCGCGTCGCGGTTCCAGTGCAGCAGGTCGAACGGAAACGGATCCTTGCCGAGGAGGTGGTTGTTGACGACGAACGACCACAGCAGGTCGTTCATCCGCTGAATCGCGCAGGTGTGCGAGATCTCGTCGGCTTCCGCCGCACCGGCCCCCGGCTCTTCCAGCAGGCACAGGATCGCCTCGTCCATCAGCGCTCCCAGCTCTCCCGGCTGCGAGAAATCGAGCAGCGTGGTCAGGAAACTGCCGGTCTCGATCCGCGCTTCGCCGCCGGCCGCAAGATAGGCGAGCGCCGCCGCCAGCAGCGTGCCGCCGAGGTCGTGGCCGACGGCGTTGATGGGATCACCGCCGGTGGCGCGCTGGACGACGTCGAGGGCGGCGACGGCTCCCTCGACGACGTAGTCCTCGAGGCTCCGTTCGGGCTCGCCCGGATTGGGATCGACCCAGGAGATCATGAACACGGTGTAGCCGCGTTCGACCGCCCAGCGGACCATCGAGTTGCTGTCGCGCAGGTCGAGCAGGTAGTACTTGCCCGTCCAGCCGGGAACGAAAAGCAGCGGCCGGCGCAGCACCTGGGCGGTGTGCGGCGCGTACTGGATCACCTCCATCAGCCCATTGCGGAAGATCACCTTGCCGGGGGTGCGGGCGACGGTGCGGCCAACCACGAAGCCCGCCGGATCGCCAAACCCGCCCCGCTCGCGCAGACCGACCTCCATCTCCCGCAGCAGGCTGCGCAGGCCGGTGATCAGGTTCTCGCCGCCACTCTCGATCGCCGCCCGCAGCACCTCCGGATTGGCGTGGATGAACTCGGAGGACGACAGGGCGGAAAGGAACTGCCGGGCGTAGAACTCAAGTTCCTTGCACACCGCGGCGCCGCCGTTGCTGCCGGCATCGGCCATCGCGTGGATCCAGCGGGTGGTCAGCATGAACGACTGCTTGACGTAGTCGAAGATGTCGGCGTCGCTCCAGCTCTGCTCGCCGGCGCCGCGTCCGCCCATGCTGCTCGGTGGCTGGCCGCCCAGGATTCGGCTGGTCGTGCTCTGCCACAGCGAGAAATAGTCCTGCCACAGCGACATCTGGGCGCTGACCACCGAGGCCGGCAGCGCCATCAGGCGGGACGCCAGATCGAGGAAAAGCGTGGTGACGCCGAACGGATCGGCAGCGCCGCCCTGCGGATCGGCAAGGCCATTGCGCTTCAGCCAGTCGTTGACGATCAGCTGGCTGCGCTCGGCGATCTCGGCGAACGCCTTCGACATGCCGGTGGGATCCGACAAGTACTGAGGAGTCCGCTGTTGATCCACCATCGACGACACCTCTATGCTGCCGCCATCGCAGCGGCCAGCGAGCCCGGGCTGCGGCCGATTGTTATTATCCGCCCGGCCGCGTGGCGAACGAAGCGTGTATAACCCGAACCCGTTCAGCGGGCAATTTCCCCCGCAAGGCGACGGCCGGTGCCGCCGCCGACGGGATCGGATATCCTGACGGGTGCAGGCGGCGGAAGCGGGGCGTGCCGGTGGCGCGAGGGCGCGCGGGGTAGCATGCGACAGAAGTATGGGTGATCAGATGGACAAGGAATTCTTCAAGATCCGGCGACTGCCGCCTTACGTCTTCGCCGAGGTGAACGCGATGAAGGCCCGCGCCCGCGCCGTCGGCGAGGACATCATCGACTTCGGCATGGGCAATCCGGATTTCCCGACGCCGCCCCACATCGTCGATAAGCTGACTGAAACGGTGCACGATCCGCGCACCCATCGCTACTCCGAGTCGCGCGGCATCAAGGGGCTGCGGCGGGCGCTGGCCGGCTACTACGAGCGGCGATTCGGCGTTTCCGTCGATCCGGAGACCGAGGTGTGCGTCACCCTCGGCTCGAAGGAAGGGCTCGCCAACCTCGCCTCGGCCATCTCCAGCCCCGGCGACGTGATCCTGGTGCCGAACCCGAGCTATCCGATCCACCAGTTCGGCTTCATCATCGCCGGCGCGTCGGTGCGCAACATCCCGGTGAAGGCCGATGGCGATTTTCTCGCCGCGCTCGAGCGGGCGGTGAAGCACAGCGTGCCGAAGCCGGTCGCCGTCGTCCTCAACTACCCGAACAACCCGACGGCCGAGCTCGCCACCCTCGATTTCTATGGCCAGGTCGTCGACTTCTGCCGGCATGCCGGCATCTACGTGATGTCGGACGTCGCCTACGCCGAGATCTATTTCGACGGCAATCCGCCGCCGTCGATTCTGCAGATTCCCGGCGCCAAGGACCTCGCCGTCGAGTTCACCTCGATGAGCAAGACCTACTCGATGCCGGGATGGCGCATCGGCTTCGGCTGCGGCAACGCCCAGCTCATCGCCGCGCTGGCGCGGGTCAAGTCCTACCTCGACTATGGCGCCTTCACGCCGGTCCAGGTCGCCGCCTCCGCGGCGCTGAACGGCCCGCAGCAGTGCGTGATCGACATGCGCGAGCGCTACCGGCAGCGTCGCGACGTCCTGATCAACGGGCTCGCCAACGCCGGCTGGGAGGTGCCGTCGCCGGCCGCGACCATGTTCGCCTGGGCGCCGCTGCCGCCGGCCTTCAAGCACCTCGGCAGTCTCGAGTTCTCCAAGCTGCTGCTGCGCGAGGCGAAGGTGGCGGTGGCACCGGGGATCGGCTTCGGCGAGCACGGCGACGGCCATGTCCGCTTCGCGCTGGTCGAGAACCGCCACCGCATCCGCCAGGCGATCCGCAACATCAAGCTGTTCCTCGGCCGCTATCACAACGTGGTCGAGCTCGCCGAAAAGCGCGCACCGGCGCAATAGGGGGTGGCGGTGGCGGAGAACGCTGGGCAACAGCCGCTGAAGGTGGCCATCGCCGGTCTGGGCACCGTCGGCGGCGGCGTCGTCAAGCTCCTGCAGGAGAACGCCGACGCCCTCGCCCTGCGCACCGGGCGGGGCATCGCGATCACCGCGGTCAGCGACCGCTACCGCCGCGACCGCGGCTTCTCGGTCGATGACTATGCCTGGTACGACGATGCCGTGGTGATGGCGACGGAGGCCGATGCCGAGGTCATCGTCGAGCTGATCGGCGGCGCCGACGGCGCGGCGAAGCAGGTGTGCGAGACCGCACTCGGCCGTGGCCGCCACGTCGTCACCGCCAACAAGGCGCTGCTCGCCAAGCATGGCATGGCGCTGGCCGCGGCGGCGGAAACCACCGGCGCCATCCTCGCCTACGAGGCGGCGGTCGCCGGCGGCATCCCGATCATCAAGGCGCTGCGCGAGGGCCTCGTCGGCAACCGGCGGACACGCGTCTTCGGCATCCTCAACGGCACCTGCAACTACATCCTGACGCAGATGCGCGAGAGCGGCCGCGAGTTCCAGACGGTGCTGGCCGAGGCGCAGGCGCTGGGCTACGCCGAGGCCGATCCCCGCTTCGATGTCGACGGCATCGATACCGCCCACAAGCTGGCGATCCTTGCCACCGTCGCCTTCGGCTGCTCGCTCGACTTCGACGCCGTCCATATCGAGGGCATCCGCCACATCTCGCCGGTGGACATCGCCTTCGCCGAGGAACTGGGCTACCGCATCAAGCTGCTCGGCATCGCCGCGCTCACCGACGGCGGCGTCGAGCGGCGGGTGCACCCGTGCATGCTGCGCCGAGACGCGGCGGTGGCCCGGGTCGATGGCGTCTTCAACGCCGTCGTTGCCGACGGCGACTTTATCGATCGCATCGTCCAGGAAGGGCGCGGTGCCGGCGAGCGGCCGACCGCCTCCGCCGTCGTTGCCGACATCGCCGACATCGCCTGCGGTCGCGCCGCCCCCACCTTCGGCATCCCGGTAGCCCGGCTGGCGGAGCTGCCGGCACTGCCGATGAGCCGGCACCGCGGCTGCTACTACGTCCGGCTGATGGTGCTCGACCAGCCGGGCGTGCTTGCCGACGTCACCTCGATCCTGCGCGACGACGCCGTCTCCATCGAGGCGGTTCTGCAAAGGGCGCGGGCACCGGGCGAGGCGGTGCCGGTGGTGTTGACCACCCACGAGACCGAGGAGGCCTCGATGGTGCGGGCGCTGCAGCGGATCGGCGGGCTGCCGTCCTCGGTCGAGCAGCCGCGGATGATCCGCATCGAGCCGTTCTGAGCCGCCGGTGACCGCCCTCCCGTTGCCGCCGCTCACCCTGCCAGGAAGCGGCCGGCAGCAGGCCGGCCCGCCGCCCGTGCTCGGTGTCGCGCATTCCTTTACCGGCCGCCACTGGGCGATGACCGACGGCGATGCGCGGCTGACCGAAACGCTGAGCCAGCGGCACGGCCTGCCCGAGATCGTCGCCCGCATCCTCAGCAATCGCGGCATCGGCATCGCCGATGCCGCGTCGTTCCTGCAGCCGCGGCTGCGCGACCTGCTGCCCGATCCGTGCCGGCTGCGCGACATGCGGCGCGGCGCCGAGCGCCTGGCCGCGGCCATCGTCGCCGGCGAGACGGTCGCCGTCTTCGGCGACTACGATGTCGATGGCGCCACCGCGGCGGCGCTGCTGCTGCGCTTCCTGCGCACCCTCGGCTCATCGCCGCGGCTCTACGTGCCGGACCGGCTGCGCGAGGGCTACGGGCCGAACGCGCCGGCGCTGCGGGCGCTGGCCGCCACCGGCGTCTCGCTGGTCATCACCGTCGATTGCGGCATCGCCGCCCATCAGGCGCTGGCGGAGGCCGCGGCGGCCGGCCTTGAGGTCATCGTCGTCGATCACCACCAGGCGAAGCCGCCGCTGCCGGCGGCGATGGCGCTGATTGATCCGAAGCGTCCCGACGACAGCAGCGGCCTTGACCATCTCTGTGCCGCCGCCCTCGCCTTCCTGCTCGCCGTCGATACCAACCGGCTGCTGCGCAGCGCCGGCTACTACGACAGCCGGCCGGAGCCCGACCTGCGGCAGTGGCTCGACCTGGTGGCGCTCGCCACCGTGTGCGACGTGGTGCCGCTCAGCGGCGTCAACCGCGCCTTCGTCACCCAGGGGCTGAAGGTGATGGCCCACCGCGGCAACGCCGGCCTTGCCGCCATCGCCGATGCCGCCGGGCTGCGGCGGCCGCCGTCGGCCCGCGACCTCGGCTTCGCCATCGGCCCGCGCATCAACGCCGGTGGCCGCGTCGGCCAGTCCGACCTCGGCGCCCGCCTGCTGTCCTGCGACGATCCGGCCGAGGCGGCGCGGCTGGCGGCACGGCTGCACGCCCTCAACCGCGAGCGCCAGGACATTGAGCAGGCGGTGTGGGTGTCGGCGATGGCCACCGTCGCCCCCAACAGCGTCGCGGACTCCTTCGTCTGGGCGGCGGGGGAAGGCTGGCATCCCGGGGTCATCGGCATCGTCGCCAGCCGGCTCGCCGAGCGCTTCCGCCGGCCGGCGGTGGTGGTGGCGATCGCCGGCGGCCAGGCGGTCGCCTCCGGCCGCTCCGTCGCCGGCAAGGACCTCGGCGCGGCGGTGAGCGCCGCGGTCGCCGCCGGGCTGCTGACCAAGGGCGGCGGCCACGCCATGGCGGCCGGCTTCACCGCCGAGACGCCGCGGCTCGGCGAGGTTCGCGCCTTCCTCGCCGCGTTCCTCGCCCTCGACGCCGCGACCGCTGACGGTCTGCGGGTCCTGCCGGTGGATGGCGTGCTGTCGCTGGCCGGCGCCGCCGCACTGCCGGCGGCGCTGCTGGCACAGCTTGCGCCGTTCGGCCCCGGCCATCCGGAGCCGCGGTTCGTCATTCCGGCGGTGCGCATCGGGCCGCTGCGGACCGCCGGCAGCGCCCACCTGTGCTGCGGACTGATCGACGGCGGGCGGACGCGGCTGCCGGCGATCGCCTTCCGCTGCGCCGGCCAGCCGCTGGGGCTCGGGCTGAGCGGCCACGGCGGCGCCCCCCTCCATCTCGCCGGCCGCCTGCAACCGGGGCCGGGCGGCAGCACCCTGCAGCTCATCATCGACGACGCCGCGCCGATCACCACCACCCCCTAGGTTCCAGCGTTGCGGCGGCCGACAGCGGCAGCAGCCGGCCCCTCCCCCGTGCCTGGCGGCGGCGATCGTCCCTTTGCCCCGCCGGCAGCGGGCTGACATTCCCCGGAAATCGGCCGTCTCGCCTCCGTTGTGCCGTATTGCGCCCTATTTGGGTCGGTGGTAACTTTGTCGTGAACACGGGGAGGGGTGGGCTGTTGTTACAAAGTGGATATCAATATCACTATTTTTCTATATTGTGACAGCAGAGGGCGCTTCTCCCTGCTAGGGGAGAAATCGAAGTGAAACCAGCAGCAGCGGCATTTGCCGCCATCGCATTGTTCGCGGCTTCTTCACAGGTACAGGCGCAGGAGAGAATTGCAGGAACGTCGGCAGCTCTGCCTGAGTCGAGCGCCGCACGGGAACTTTCATTGGGTTACATATACCCGGCCAACGTCTATTCCCGGGCGCAATACGGTACCGGTGGGGTTGGCCTGCGCAATCGCGGCGGCGGCGCCCTCAACGTCAGCGGCGTAAACAAGCCGACCAAGGCGGCCTTCGTCTACTGGGCGGTCATCACCAATGGCGCGGCACCGGCGCCGGTGAAGAGCGTCAAGATCCAGCGCATCACGCCGGCGCCGAGCGCGGTTGCGACGATCACCGGAACCGCCATCGGCATCACCGCGTCGCCGTGCTGGGCCGGCAACACCACGACCGTCTACCGCGGCACAGTGCCGCTCGCCATCGCCAACGGCAACGGCACCTACCAGATCACCCTCAATGCCGGCGCCTCGGGTTCGACCGCTGGCGGCGATCCCTGGTACACCGCCCAGACACTGCCGCTGATGGAGGGCGCCTCCCTCGTCGTCGTCGGCACCGGACAGGCGAACGTCGCCCTCTACGACCGGGGCCTCGCCGGCAACATGTTCTCCACGACGCTCTCCTACACGCTGGCGCTGCCCAGCGCGGCAACCGGCCGCAACGTCATCATCGACAACATCGGTGCCGACGGGCAGGTGGGCAGCAGCCGCAACGGCCTTACCAGCAGTTCCAACGAGAGCACCATCATCAACGGCTACTACGTCGCCGGCGAATATTCTCCGGCCAACGACAGCGATTGGAACGGCGCCATCGCCGGGCCCCTGCCGCAGCTGTGGGACAACACCGGCCACCAGATCAACGCCTCGGCGCCGGCCGGCACCTGGTATCTGAACACCACGGTCTATGCGGGCGGCGACTGCCTGGTGCCCGTCGCCAACGTCGTCGCGCTGTACTGAGCCCGCTCCAGCCCGGCAAACGCTCACCCCCGCCCCCGCCATCCGCGGTTCCCGCCACGGCGGGGGCGGGCCGCGTGCAAGCGCAGCTCGCCCCCCGAACCCGCCCGCCAGCGGCGGCATGGCCGCAGCGCCACAGCAGATCCGGCTGCCGCGAAGATCCCTCCGGCTTACCCAAGTGCGGCTAGCCTGGCACCGAACGCCACCTTAAGTCTCCGCTGAAGGAGACGGCGGAAGGGACGGACCTTGCTTCGGCGACAGTGCCCCATGAGGGCCGCAAGTGGCGAATCAGGCGGGATGATCGAGGCGCTCTCCGGCACAGCAGCCGCTGGCCGCGCGATCGCCGCTCGCGACCACCGCGGCGGGGCGCGGATCCCCCACCTGACAGCCGACCCGCCGGGCGGCGGAAACCGGACACCGCTCCGGCCCCCCCGCGCACCGTAGAGACGCGAGGCGTCGTGCACCGGGTTGGCGGAAGGCAGCGCGCCGGCGGTCCCGGCGCTTTCGCTGTGCTGCGGCGATGGGGATGGGCTGTCGTCCTGCTCGGCGGCACGGGTGCTCTCGCCGGCTGCGAGGCGCTGCCCACGCTGTCGCCATCACCGCCAAATCAGGGCGCGGCCCGCGACCTCGTGGCCGGAGCAGCAGCGTCGCTCTGTGCCGATACCTTCGACTGGCTCAAGGCCGAGCCGGTGCGGGAAATCCACCTCGATCACCTCGGCGCGGCGGCGTCGACAGCCGCCCGCGGCAAAGCGGCCGATGTCCAACTGGTGCTCCGCGACGTCCGCGACCTGCCGCTGCCGCGCCTCACATCAGGAAAGGTGACGCCCCTCGCCGAAGACGGCCACTCGTTCATCGAAGACCCGCGCTCGCGCCTGCCCGACCTTCCGGCGGTCGTCGAGACGACGGTCCTTGCCGCCGATCAGGCCTACGACGTCGAAGAGCGCGACCGCTCCGGCCCGACCGACCCGGATCCGGCGGAGGTGGCCGCCGCCGCCCGCGACTTCCCCAATTACGTCCTGCGCAAGCTCTACGTCGACGTTTTTTCCGGGCTGAAAGGCTTCGCCCTCGACAGC
This sequence comes from Rhodospirillales bacterium, assembly GCA_039808105.1. Classification (GTDB taxonomy): domain Bacteria; phylum Pseudomonadota; class Alphaproteobacteria; order Rhodospirillales; family Defluviicoccaceae; genus Defluviicoccus. The sequence continues at coordinate 23,503 of JBDHSN010000009.1, read as the reverse complement.
CGCGACGGCAGCCATCGCATCTACGCCACCGCCGGCACCCAGGTCTTCGCCAGCCGCGACTATCGCGACTGGGCAACCGGCCTGATGATGGCGCGACCGCAGTTCGTCTCCGACGCCGGGCTGCTGATGGTTCGGGATGCAGCCGACTACGCCGGCGATCCGGACCACGGCGGCGAGGTCTTCTTCACCGGGCAGAGCCAGGGCGCCGTCATCGCCCAGGCGCAGGGTTTCCTCGCCGAGGAACTGCTGAACGAACGGCCGGGTCCGCACCACCTCGTCCACGTCGTCGCCTGGGGCGTCGCCGGCACCAGCGAGTCGATCATCACGATGATCGAGCGCTCCCGGCAGGGGTACGGGCGCGACATCTGGCCGCCGCTCGAACGGCACTGGGCGCTGACCGATGCCAACCATCGCGCCGCCATGCTGGTCTGGGACGTCCTTGCGGCCCGCTGGTCCCGGCTCGACGGCGCGGACGTTGCCTCCCATGTCCACGCCGTCGGGCGGCAGATGCACGCCGTCGGCTACTTCTTCGATATCGATCCCTTCGCCCGCCTGGGGACGTTCCTCGGCACCCCCCTGTTCTTCCCAGCCGAGCTGGTCCTGCCGCAGCGCTGCGAGCCGCTGGTGACCGAGCTGGTGTTCGATACGCGCTTCGGCGACGTCGGGCTGCAGCTGGAATCGCACTTCCTGAAGGGCTATCGCCGCGCCGTCCAGCGTGGCGCCATCGACCTCGCCCGTCCGGCCCGGGTCGAGGAGCACAAGTGGGTGCGCGAGGTGCTGCCGGCGGTCGAGCCGGTCGGCCACGCCTGGCTGAAGAACATCTATGTCGCGCGCCTGGGCAAGAGCGCGGCGAACTGGCAGCGTTGCCTCGCCTCGGGACACTGGCTGACCAACGCCAACCGCGACTGCCGGAAAAGCTATTGGCCAGGATGCGCTCCCGGAACAGCGGGAACGCCGCCGGACAAGAGCAGCCGCGCGGCCGAATGGTGCCTGCTCGCCGGGGACGATGGCCGGACCCGCGACGGCGGCGACGGTCCCGTGCGTTCCACGGATGGCACAAGCCTCGCCGGCAGTCGCGATCCCGTGCACTCCCTGCCGCCCGCCCTGTGAGGCGGTTCCTTGCTGCCGTGGGCGGTGGCGCTTGCCTGTCACGACTGCGCGAGACCCGCTGACCCCGATCGCTTTGACGCCGTCACCTCCCTTACCTTCCCGGCACGGCAGGGGATGGCTGGTTTGGGGAATACGGCGGCAATGCAAACGTCTCGTCGGGCACTGGCCGGGCGCACCGCGCTGGTCACGGGGGCGACGCGCGGCATCGGCTTCGCGGTGGCCCGGCGCTTTGCGCGGGAAGGGGCCGAGGTGGTCGTCGTCGGGCGTTCGCTGGCCGGCCTCGCCGATTGCGAGCGGGCACTCCGCGCCGAAGGCGCCGAGGTAATACCGGCGGTGGCCGACCTTCTGGATGCGGGGGCGGCGGAACGGGTGGCGCAGACCGTCTACCAGCATTGCGGCGGCCTCGATATTTTCGTCGGCAACGCGGGCGTGCTGGGTCCGACCTGCGCCATCGTCGATATCGCCACCGACGTGTGGAACGAGGTCATCAGCGTCAACCTCACCGCCAACTGGCGGCTGCTGCGCAGTCTCGATCCGCTGCTGCGGACGTCCGACGCCGGCCGGGCGATCTTCGTCACCTCCAGCGTGACCCCGGGCCGCGTCGATCGCGGTGCCTACGCCGCCAGCAAGGCCGGGCTGGAGGCCGTGGTCCGCACCTATGCCGCAGAGGTGGCGGCAACGCCGGTGCGCGCCAACATGATCGACCCCGGCGCGCGGCGAACGCGGATGCGCGCGCAAGCCTTCCCCGACGAGGATCTGATGCGGTTGCGGCCGGCCGACGATCCTGTCCTGCTTGACGCGTTCGTCGAACTCGCCTCGCCGCTGTGCCAGCGGACCGGAGAAACCCTGCGCCCCTGAGCCTCGGCGGCTGCCGACCCGCCGGCCGGCCGATGCCCCGCCGCTCAGATCAGCAGGCCGCAGCCGATGAGATCGCTGATCGCCGATGCCAGGGTCGCGAAGTCGAGGTTGGCGCGTTCGGCGATATCGATGACGGAGTGCGAGCCGTCGGAGAGGTTGAGCACCCACAGCAGCGCCGCCTCCCGCCCGCTCAGTCCGACGCCGCCGGTCGGGCGAAACAACCCCCGCTTGCCGAGCCGCGGTTCGCCATGCGGCGCGGTATTGATGTACCGCCGCTCGCCGACCTCGATGACCTCGACGATATCCAGCAGCACGGCGAGGGCCTCGGCAAGCTGGTCGGGAGCGATGAAGCGCAGGTCGTCGGCCGACGTGTGGTACTGCGGGTATTCGCCGTAGGGGGTTCGCGTCAGCCGGCCCACCGGCAGGTTGAAGCCGGGTGAACAGAACTGCCGCTCGTCGTAGCCATAGACGCTGAAGTCCTCGATCCGCGCCTGCCGATCGCGGCCGCGCAGGACACGTGGCACGATGCGATCGATCGCCGCGCTGCCCTGTCTGCTGCGCTTGTAGGTGAATGGGCCGGGATCGCCGAGGCCGGTCAGCACCAGGCCGTGATGGATCCGCCCGACCGCCTCCCGATTGCGGCTCAGCCACGTCAGCGAGCCGATCGTCCCCGGCGCCCAGACGAAGCGGTAGGAATACTTCAGCCGCTGCTCGCTCAGCCGGCGGGCGAGACAGGCGGTCACTGCCAGTCCGGTGCAATTGTCGTTGCACATCTGCGGGTGACAGGTGTGCGAGAACAGCAGCACCTCCTCTGCGGATTCTCCGGGGATCAGATATTCGCCGTAGGTGAGATGTCCGTCCTGCAGCGTCGAATCGATCACCACCTCGTAGGCATCGTCGCGCATCTGCTGCAGCACCGCATGCGCCAGGCAAAAGCCCCAGCTTTCGTTCCAGTAGCTGGTGCGGTAGGGAATCCAGTCGGGGTGATCGGGCAGCGTGTGCAGATGCGGCCGCAGCGCTGCAAGGCTCAGCGTGGCGCGGACCGGCGTACTGTAGCTGACCACGTGCAGGCTGCTGTGGCGGAAGTCGACGACCCGGCGGCCGCTGCCGTCCTTGATGAAGGCATCGCGGATGTTCCACTCCCTCGGCACTTCCCAGTCGAAGACCGGAGTGCCGGTGGGGACTTCGTGGGTCAGCAGCGGCACGTAGTCGCGCAGGATATTCAGCGTCTGCCGCACGCCGTCGCCGGTGATGCTGCGGCAGATCGGGTAGAGCCGCTTCACCAGCGCGTAAAGCGCCTGCCCGTTCGCCTCGTCCGGATCCGGGTGCGGCGCCCCCAGCCCCGCGCCGTCGTTCGTCATCGGCATCGCCCCTAAAGGGAGTGGTGGCGCAGATCGGCCACCAGAGTCGCGTTGAAATCCGGGTAGGTCCGGTCGCGCTCCAGGATGATCCGCTCGTCTTCCGGCCAGTGCAGGCCGAACGCCGGGTCGTCCCACCGAAAGCCGCGGGCGTATTCCGGGGTATAGAAGGTGGACATCTGGTAGAGGACCTCGGTCTCATCCTCCAGGGTCTGAAAGCCGAGCGCGCACCCGGGCGGCACATAGAGGGCATCATGGCCGTCGGCCGACAGCGTCACCGAGACGCTGTGCAGGAAGCTCGGCGAATGCGGCCGAAGGTCGATGACGGCATCGAAGGTCGCGCCGCGGACGCAGCGGACGAGACGGGCCTCCTGGCTCGGATGCGCCTGGTAATGCAGCCCGCGCAACGTCCCCCGCTTCTTGTTGTAGGAGACGCTCGACTGCACCATGCGGGAAGCGAGGCCGCGGCTGTCGAATTCATGCTCACACCACACCCGCGCAAAAAAGCCGCGGACGTCGGGTAATGTCTCGACTTGAATGATCTGAACTCCGGGGAGGCTGGTCTCGCGGAAGATCATCGGTCATGCCCCAAGCTGCACCACCGGTGGCGGCGCCGGTGGGATATACTTTGATTGTCAAAGAAAATGGCAGGCTTGCACGTCTACGCAGCCGGCAGTCCGGCTCGGAACTTGCCCTTTACTCGTACTGGATACTACCAGCCCAATCGGCGCCGGTTCTCTTCACAGCTTCGTGTATGCCGCCCCGCATGGGTAACGCGTGCGCGATCTTGCCGGGGCGGCGGGTTGGCCGCCATGCCGCGGCAGCCAAAGAGGAACCAGGCTGGCATGGAGCGCAGCGCCGGTTTACCGGCGCTGCCTTGATCGGCGGAGCCGTCAGAAGCTGCGGATCGACGGAATGGAGGGGGCGAAGAAATAGGCGCCGCCCTGCATCTCGACGAACAGCCCGAGATTGGCAATCTGCGGCTTGTTGGCCGGTTGTTCGGTCACGGGTGCGGCGCCCAGAAACGGCCGCACCTCCCCTGGCGGGGTCTGGCCGATGATCGGATCGATACCGCTGCCCGGCTGCGAGAAATCGACGTTATTGCACCAGCGCTGCTGCACGAACTCGAATTGATCCTCGATCGAGGTCACGTAGCACTTGAACAGCAGGCCTCGGGCGTGAGCCGTCTGGCCGCTCAGCGCCTCCGCCTCGCTCAGCTCCGGGCCGAAGGTGATGCCCCGGCGCAGCATCCGGTGTGTCTGGGTGAACGCTTCCGCCTGATCAACCGCGTCCTCATCGGGGTTGGCGTCGCCGCGAACATCGTCCCGCGGGTAGGCCTTGCGGATGTGGGCGGCCCACGGGCAGCGCACGCCCTCGCGGTCGTCGCCGAACTCGAAGTTGTTCACATCGGCGCTGCCGTCGGCAAACCGGTGGTCGTCGTGCGTCGGCGTCAGCTCAAGCGGCGCCCCGCTCTTCCACCGTCCCACCAGTTGCGCCCCGAGCAGGGTTGCACCGGGCTTGTCCGGGCCGGCCGGAATGGCTGCCGCCGCCTGCTTCACCGACGCATTGAACTCAGGCACCCTCTGCGCCAGCCGGCGGAACACCAGGTACGCCCCGTCCTTCATGAAGGGCGCGGGCGGCGTCGAATCGTCGCCTTCCTCGGTAAAGTCCGCGGCGTTCGGATCCTGCCCCGGATAGCCGAAGACGAACTCGCCCGGCCACAGCAGGTCCTGCCCGCGCTGGCCCTGGTCCGGGTCCGCTCCCGCCTGCGGCGTCAAAGGCACGCCATCGGCAACGCGGCCACGCACGCCCGGCTGCGAGACGCCGTCGGCGAAGCCGAAATGCTCGTGGCCGCGCACCGGATCGGGACGAACCTGGCCCGCCTCCTGGTGCACCTGCCGCCAGCCGTTTGCACTGGGCGGAGCGAGGCGCAGACCGATGATGTCGACGACTTCCTCGTGCGATGCGCCGGTGACGATGAAGACGCCGTGCAGCGGCCGACCCGGCCTGAGGATCTGCCAGTGCGCCGGATCGGGATCGGCGAGGTCGGCCTGGCTCGCCGCCATGCCGTCGTGAAACTTCTGCACCGCGGCCGGGGCCGGCAGCCCTGCCACACTCAAGGCCTGCAGGCCGGCATAAGTGAAGGCGATATTGAGGCCTGGAGTGGCGATGATTCTGTCGATGTCCCGCGTCTTGTTGGCGGCGATGGCCGCGCGCTGGCCAAGGCACTCGCCAACGCTGGTGATTTCGACGGTCTTGAGAAAATCCCTGAATTTTCCAACGTCAATAATCTCGAAAAAAATCAGATGTTCATGATTCTTCAGCAGGCCTGCCAGGATATCTCCCTGAATATCATCGATTGGCAGCAACGGCTCAGCGTGCAGATCGCGCGGCATTATCATTCCTCCACTTCGGTCAACCGACACAGAGGGCGAGCACCCGGGGAGAGACCCGGATCCAATACTACGGTCCCGTATTACAGGAATGCAGTGTGCTGTCTGGATTTCGGTAAATTCTATGAGAGAAAGATACTTTTCTCTGTCGCCATGCCCCCGCGCGCTCGCCCCCACGCAACAATAATGGCGGATCATATCACGAAGTCGATGCGGAATACACTACTACCATAGTTCTCAATTGGGTACTTCTGGCGTAATCTTCGATCGGACGGAGTGGCGGGCGGGTCTCCTTGTCTTGAAGGCCGGGATTCCTGCTCCTCCTTCACCTTTTTGTGTCGAACCCTCGCCTGATCATTTCCGTTGGGTGCGGCAGGCATCGGCGTGAACCCGGCGGAGAGAACGCGACCCTGGCCGGCGGCGGCACCGCCCGACGCGCCACTGCGCGCAAAACGATGGCCGGCGGTTGCCGGGGTCACGCTTGCCGTCACGCTTCTCCTTGAACGTGGCCCGGTTTTTTCGCACGCTCACGGCCGCGCGAGCGGATCCTCCGGGCCGGTCGCCCGGTGATCGCGACAGGGCTGCAATGAGCGCAACGAGCACACGAGCGGGGCCAGGGACGGCGCCCCGGCCGCCGGAAGCCCGGGCCGGCCGCGGCATCGGCCGGCGGCTGCGCCGGGCCGCCAGCGCCGCCCTGCTCGCCGCTGCCGTCGGTGCCGCCGCACCGCCTTTGGCCTTTGCCGCGGAAGCGCCCGCCGCCGATCGTCCGGTGCAGTTCCAGGCCGACGAGATGACCTTCGACAGTCGCAGCCGGGTGACCACCGCCCGCGGCAACGTCGTCGCCGTCCAGGACCAGCGCCGGCTGCTCGCCGATGTCCTGACCTACGACGAGACCAACGACCTCGTCACCGCGAGCGGCAACGTCACCCTCTACGAGCCGTCCGGCGAGGTGATCCGGGCAAGCTCGCTGGAAGTGACCGGCGATCTGAAAAACGGCGTGATCGAGGACCTGCGCGCCGTCCTCGCCGACGGCTCGCGGCTGAACGCCGCCCGCGGCGAGCGCAGCGACGGCGTGCTCACCCGCGCCCACGACGCCACCTACACGCCGTGCCTGCCCTGCGAGGAGAACCCCGACCGCGCGCCGCTGTGGCAGGTCCGCGCCGTCAAGGTCACCCACAACCAGGAGCGCCGGATCGTCGAGTTCAACAACGCCTGGCTCGACTTCTCCGGCATCCCGGTGTTCTATTTCCCCTACTTCTACCAGCCCGACCCGACGGTGAAGCGCAAGAGCGGCCTGCTGATCCCCGGCTTCGGCCAGTCGTCCGACCTCGGCTTCATGGTCCAGGTCCCCTACTACGCGGTGCTGTCGGACAGCCAGGACCTGACGATCACGCCGTGGTTCACCAGCAACGAGGGGCCGGTGCTGGAACTGCAGTATCGCCAGGCGCTGCAGCACGGCAGCATCGATTTCACCGGCAGCGGCACCTACGATTCGAACGACAATGCCATGGGCCACGTCCTCGGCAAGGCGCGCTACGACATCAGCGACGACTGGCGGGCCGGCCTCGATGCCCAGCGCGCCACCAACCGCACCTACCCGCGGCGCTATGGATTCGACAACTCGCGAACCCTCACCTCCCGCCTCTACGGCGAGAATTTCCGCGGCTCCAACGACTACCTCACCGGCCGGGTGATGGCCTTCCAGAACCTGGAAGACAACATCGACCAGGAGAACGTGCCGTACGTCGCGCCGTGGATCGACTACTACCACGTCTCCGACATCGACCGCTTCGGCGGCCGCACCGACGTCCACCTCGATACCGTCGCCCTGACCCGCGAGGAGGGCACCGATACCCGCCGGCTTTCAGCGCGGGTGCAGTGGCAGCGGCCCTTCGTCGGCCAGCTCGGCGATATCTTCACCTTCACCGGCGCGCTGTGGAGCGACGGCTACAACGTCAACGACGAGACCTCCGAGGACCGCGACAACCGCTACAGCGGCTTCAGCGGCCGCATCTTCCCGCAGGCATCGGCGCAGTGGCGGCTGCCGCTGGTGCGCGAGGGCGAGACGGTGCAGCAGATCGTCGAACCGATCGTCGAGGCGGTGCTGGCGCCGAACTGGGGCAACCCCAGCCGCATCCCCAACGAGGACAGCCAGAATTTCGAGCTGCAGGACACCAACCTGTTCGGCCTCAGCCGCTTTCCCGGCCTCGACCGCGTCGATGAGGGTCCGCGCATCAACTACGGGCTGAACTGGATGCTGTACGGCATGGGCGATGCCTCGGTCTCCACCTTCGTCGGCCAGAGCTACCAGTTCTACCAGGACAACACCTTCGGCAAGGGGACCGGCCTGCAGGACAACGTCTCCGACATCGTCTCCGCCATCGACGTGAAGCCGGCGGAGTGGCTGGACGTGATCTATCGCAACCGCCTCGACCACAGCACGCTCAAGCCCGAACGCAACGAGCTCACCATGCGTGTCGGCGTCGATGCCATCCGCGTCGGTGCCAGCTACGTCCGCTACCAGAGCCAGCCGCAGAACGACCTCGCTTCCCGTCAGGAGGCGCAGTACGCCCTCGATACCCAGCTCACCCGCTACTGGCGCAGCCGCATCTTCGGCACCACCGACATTCAGGCCGAGAGCCAGCGGGAGATCGGCCTGCGGCTGATCTACGAGGACGAGTGCTTCGTGTTTTCCGGCGAGTTCGCCCGCCAGGACTACCGCGACAAGGATGTCGAGCCGAGCAACGTCTTCTTCTTCCGGGTCGGCCTGAAAACGCTCGGCGAATTCGGCTCGGGCTTCAAGCCCGGCGGCGGTTGATTTACTCCGGCCAACTCCTCGGCCTATCATCGCGCGCCCGCAAGCATTGCTCCCCCTCAGCCGGATCCCGCTGATGCCGTTGCTTCTACGCCTGTCGATCCTCGCTCTTCTCGCCGCCGTACCGCTGGCGTCGGCTTCGCCCACGCTCGCGCAGACCCAGCAGCGCCAGGGCATCGCCGCGATCGTCAACGACGACATCATCTCCCTTCACGATCTCGACAGCCGGCTGACCCTGGTTCTGGTGACCTCGCGGCTGCCGGACACGCCGGAGAACCGCCAGCGGCTGGCGCCCGAGGTCCTGCGCACGCTGATCGACGAAGCGCTGAAGCGCCAGGAAATGCGCAAGCAGAACATCACTGTCAGCCAGGCCGACCTCGACCGCGGGCTGCTGCAGGTGTCGCAGCAGCTAAGGGTGCAGCCGAACGAGCTGTCGGCCTACCTGGAGCAGCAGGGCGTGCGCATGTCGACGCTGATCGAGCAGCTGGAGGCGGAGATCGGCTGGATCAAGTCGGTGCAGAAGATCGCCGGCGACCGTGCCACCGTCAGCCGCGGCGATGTCGACGAGGAGTTGGCGCGCGTCCGCAGCAGCACCGTCGAGTTCCGGCTGAACGAGATCTTCCTGTCGGTGGACGATCCCGCTGACCAGGGCCGCGTCGAAGAGCAGGCCCGGCGCCTCGTTGCCGAAGCCCGCGGCGGCGCCAATTTCCCGGCGCTGGCGCGCAGCTTCTCGCAAGGTCCGTCGGCCGGCGATGGCGGCGATCTCGGCTGGGTCAACCAGGACGACCTCGCCGAGCAGATCGGAAGAGTGGTGGCGGAGATGCAGCCGGGCCAGGTGTCCGATCCCATCCGCGGCCAGGGCGGATACTTCGTGCTGTTCCTCGCCGGCCGCCGCAGCGGCGAGGGCAACAGCGGAACCCGCACCCGGATGGTGCTGCAGCAGGTCTACACCGCGCTGCCGACCGGTGCCCAGGACGCCGACGTGGCGGCGCGCGCCAACGCGCTGATGGAGATGGCACGGAATTCGCCGGACTGCCCGGCGCTGGCCGACCGTGCCCGCAGCGCCGGCGCCCAGGTCAACACCAGTCCCGGCCCGATCGACATCCAGCAGATGCCGGCGGAGTTGCGGCAACTGGTCCTCCCCTTGCCGAAAGGCGGCACCAGCCAGCCGATCCGCACCAGCGACGGGGTGCTGGTGCTGATGGTCTGCGATCGCCAGGAGGAAGCCGGCGACGACGAGCAGCGCCAGCAGATCGAGCGGCGGATGCGCGACCAGCGGCTGGCGGCGGTCGGACGTCGCCAGCTCCGCGATCTGCGACGCTCGGCGTTGGTGGACGTCCGCATCTGATGCCGGCGCCAGCCGGCCCCGGCGGCAGCAGCCCCGGCCTGCCGCCGATCGCCCTGACCATGGGCGAGCCGGCCGGCATCGGCGGCGAGATCACGCTCAAGGCCTGGCTGGCGCGCGATCACGGCGTGCCGCCGTTCTTTGTCGTCGACGATGCGGCGCGGCTGTGCCGGCTCGCCGACGCCCTGGGGCTGGCCGTTCCGGTGCGGCCGGTGGCCGGCGGCGAGGCCGCCGCCGCCTGTTTCGGCGAGGCGCTGCCGGTGCTCGACCAGCCGCTGCCGGTTGCGGTATCTCCCGGCCGGCCGGACGCCGGCAACGGCGCGGCAGTCGCCGCCGCCATCCGCACCGCCGTCGCGCGCACCCGCACCGGCGAGGCGGCCGCCGTCGTCACCAACCCCATCCACAAGAAGACCCTTTATGGCACCGGCTTCGCCTTCCCCGGCCACACCGAGTTCCTCGCGGCCCTCGCCGGCGCCGGCGTCCGGCCGGTGATGATGCTGGCCGGGCCGAGCCTGCGCGTCGTCCCGGTCACCATCCACGTCAGCCTGCGCGACGCCATCGCGGCGCTGTCGGCCGACGCCATCGTCGCCGCCGCCAGCGTCACCGCCGCCTCCCTCCACCGCGACTTCGGCATCGTCCGGCCGCGCCTCGCCGTCGCCGGGCTCAATCCCCATGCCGGCGAGGAGGGCGAGATGGGCCGGGAGGAGGAGACCATCGTCGCTCCCGCCGTCGCCCGGTTGCGGGACGCCGGCATCGACGCGGCCGGCCCGCTGCCGCCGGACGCGATGTTCACCCCGCGCGCCCGCCAGAGCTACGATGCCGCCATCTGCATGTACCACGACCAGGCGCTGATCCCGCTGAAGGCCCTCGACTTCGACGCCGGGGTCAACGTCACCCTCGGCCTGCCCTTCGTCCGCACCTCCCCTGACCACGGCACTGCCTTCGATATCGCCGGCAGTGGCCGGGCGTCGGCCGACAGCCTGATCGCGGCGCTGCGCCTCGCCGCCGCCATCGCCGGACGGCGGGCGGCGAGCCCGCGGTGAGCCCCCCGGAGATCGCGCTGCCGCCGCTGCGCGAGGTCATCACGCGCTACGGGCTGGCGGCGAAGCGCTCGCTCGGACAGCACTTCCTGCTCGACCTCAACCTGACGGCGCGGATCGCCCGCGCCGCCGGCGACCTGACCTGCTGCTCGGTGATCGAGATCGGTCCGGGTCCGGGCGGGCTGACCCGCAGCCTGCTCGCTGCCGGTGCCCGAGCCGTCGTCGCGGTCGAGAAGGATGCCCGCTGCATCGAGGCCCTGGCCGAGCTCCTGGCCCTTTACCCGCAGCGTCTCGCCGTCGTCGCCGCCGACGCGCTGACCGTCGATCCGGCGGCGATCGCGCCGCCGCCGCGGCGGATCGTCGCCAACCTGCCGTACAATGTCGCGGTGCCGCTGCTGCTCGGCTGGCTGCGGCAGATCACCGCCTTCGCATCGCTGACCTTGATGTTCCAGAAGGAAGTGGCCGACCGGCTGGTGGCGGCGCCCGGCAGCGCCGCCTACGGACGGCTGTCGGTGATCACCCAGTGGCTGGCGCAGCCGCGCTTCGAGTTCAACGTCGATGCGCGGGCGTTCACGCCGCCGCCAAAGGTGACCTCGGCGGTGGTGACCCTGCTGCCGCGGCCGCAGCCGCTGGTTCCGGCCGATTTCGCCGCGATGGAGCGCGTCACCGCCGCAGCCTTCGGCCAGCGCCGCAAGATGCTGCGCGGCAGCCTGAAGACGATCGGCCTCGACCCGATGGCCGCCGGCATCGATCCGACGCGACGGGCAGAGGAGCTGTCGGTGAGCGAGTTCGGCGCCCTCGCCCGCCTGCTCGCCGCCGCCGATCCGCCCGGCTGACCGGCGGGGATGACCCCGTCAGCCGGACGTTCGCCGCCGCTGCCCGTTCGCCGCCGCCGTTAACCCTGCTGCAGCCGATGCGGCGGGCGGACCTGCTGGTCCCCGGTCTGACCGGCAGAGCGTTGCGGGAGGGCGTTGCCGCCTGTCGCCCGGCGGAGATGCGCATCGGCGACGGTTGCCTGCGGATCGCCGCGGCGCGGCCGAGCGAGCCCGCCGGCCCCGGCATCGCCGGAGTGAGAACGCCCGGCATCGGTCCTCGCCTCCGCCACCCGCCGGTGCTCGCCGCGGTGTTCCGAGGTCGCCGCGGCAACATGGTGGCGATCGCGGGCATTCGCCGGGCGCGCGGCCGACATCGGCGCCGCTCCCGGCGAGATCACCGGCACCGCGTTCGCCGCGTTCCGGTCAGCGCGCAGGTCGTAGGCTTCCGAGAGAATCACCCCCTGCCGTTCGGTCTCAGCCATCAGCCGTGCTCCTGCCGGCCGTTCGCAGGGACACATGGCGATGAGAAAGTCCGGATGGTCGTCCTCATCGACGAGAGTCATGAAGCGGGGCATGAACAGCGCGGCGCTGGTCGACTCTGACTCGGTGGCAACGCGCCAGGGGTGGGCCGGCGCGCCGTCGCCTTGCGCCTTCAGGGCCTTCGCCAGCGACCGGGTGGTCTTGCCTACCGAGACCCCCCAGTAATCCGTGTCAAAACGCCCGGCAGCCGCCGGCAGCCCGCCGAACAGGTCGTTATAGTAGGCGTACTCGTAAGGATGCAGAGCGACCATGCGGATGGCGGCAAGGCCGATGAAGCCGGTGGCGATCGCCAGCACGACGGGACGCCGCGCCGCCTCGACGCCGCGCCAGACGGCATCGACGCCCACCGCGGCAAGGACGGCCAGCGGCGGCAGCATGAACAGGAAGTGGCGCATGCCGTTGTACGCCGTCGGCCGCTCGACGAGGAAGTAGACGAGCGGAAACAGCGCCGCGGTCGCCACCGCCAGCAGCTGCAGATCCCGCCGGCTCAGCGCCAGCGGCCGCCGCCACCGCTGCGCCAGCGTGCCCGCCGCGGCGACGGCGGCGGCGAGCAGGCCGAGCAGGATGCTCTCCGGCAAGGTCAGCGCCAGGAAGACCGGCAGGTAGCTCCGCGGCAGATCCGTCGCCGGGTAGGCCACGCCGTTGAAGGTGACGTCGGCCTCGAACGGAAACTGCGAGAACATGGCGAGCGCCCGCAGCGGGTTGAGCGGTTCCAGCGCCGCCCATGGCCACAGCACCACCATCAGCACCCAGGCGAGCGGCAGCACCATCAGCAGCCGGCGGCAGCCTGCCGCCGAGACCGCCAGCGCCGGCCGCCAGCCGGCCCTCCGCACCGCCAGGAGGCCCCATACGGCCAGCGGCACGGCAAGATTGAACGCCGCCACCACCGCGCCGACGCGGGTGCCGAGGGCAACGCCGGTGGCGGTTGCCAGCCACAGCGCCGTCCGCCAGCGGGGGCGCGGCCATTCGTCCAGCACCGCGCAGATCGCCGCCAGCACCGCCACCATCGCCACCGCGAACGGAATGTCCTTGGGGTTGATGAACATATGGCCGTAGTAGCCCGGCGTCGCCGCCAGCAGCGCCAGAGCGAAGAAGCCGGTCCGCGCGCCGCCCAGGCGTTCCCCCAGCCGCCACACCATCAGCAGCCCGACCATCCCGACGAACGCCCCGAGCAGATGGCGGGAAAAGTAGATCGACAGCGGCGAGCCGTGGCTGACCAGCGCCGAGAGCAGATCGAAGCTGCCGCCGTAGTAGGGCAGATTGCCGTCGTCGGTGATGTCGTTGGGGGTGACGGCGGTGCGCTCGGTGAAGCCCGATTCGTAGTAGGCGAGGATGTGCTCGCCATACTCCTTCTGCACCTTGTCGTCCCAGCTGATCCCATAGTCGTGGAACGTCGTCAGGGCGAGGACGAGCACGACGCCGAAGAGAACGAGACTGGCGAGGCGCCAGCCGTTGACGCGGACAAGCCACGCCGGCCGTTCGGCCGAAAGGGCGGTCGGCTGTGCAGCGTCGGGCGCGAGATCCATAGACACTCCTGTCCGCGAGAGCAGCGGGGGCGGGGATGGCGGGGTTATCGAAGGGCAGACGGACACTCGTTCAGGCCTTACAGAAGGCCCAGGAATTCCTCCTCCCCTGACGGTCTTGATAATCCGAAGGCGGTCGTCAATACAGCCCGTGACGGGCCGCCGCACAACTATTCATCGCGGACGGCAGGTTCAACGACTACACAATAAAGTGTATTCAGCCGCGGCTGATCCGCTCGACGTATTCGGCAAGCCCGACCTGCCGCTCCCGCCGCAGCCGTTCGGCAGCGAGGATGGCGATCACCGCCTCGACCGCCCTGCCGACGTCGTGATTGACGACGATGTAGTCGTACTCGGCCCAGTGGCTCATCTCGTCAGCCGCCTTCGCCATGCGCCGGCATACCACGTCTTCCGGGTCCTGCGCGCGGGCGCGCAGCCGCCGCTCCAGCTCGCCGCGCGACGGCGGCAGGATGAACACCGAGACGAGGTCGGCGCGGGCGTTCTGCCGCAGCTGCTGGGTGCCCTGCCAATCGACGTCGAAGAGGACGTCGCGGCCGCCGGACAGCACCTGTTCCACCGGCCCGCGCGGGCTGCCGTAGCTGTTGCCGAACACCGTCGCATGCTCCAGCAGCTCGCCCGCGGCGCGCATCGCCTGGAAGATCGCGGCATCGACGAAAATGTAGTCGAGGCCGTCGACTTCGCCGGGCCGCGGCGGCCGCGTCGTCACCGACACCGACATCGACAGCTGCGCATCGTGGGCCAGCAAGGCCCGGGCGATGGTGGATTTGCCGGCACCGGAGGGCGAGGACAGCACCAGCATCAGGCCACGGCGGGCGATGCCGGGAGCCTCGTTCTCGTCGTGCGCCGGCAGGGACAGGGAGAGGACCATGGCGTTCACTCGATGTTCTGGACCTGCTCGCGCACCTGCTCGACCGTCGCCTTGAGGTCAAGACCGATGCGGGTCAGGTCGATGTCGGCGGACTTGGAGCACAAGGTGTTGGTCTCGCGATTCAGCTCCTGGCAGAGGAAGTCGAACTGGCGGCCGACCGGCCCCTTCTCCCGCAGCAGCCCTTCCGCCGCCTGCTGGTGGGCGCGCAGCCGGTCGAGTTCCTCGCGCGGATCGGCCTTGGCAGCGAGCAGGGCCGCTTCCTGGGCCAGCCGTTCCGCCGGCAGCGCCGGCACGTCGGTCAGCAGGGCGGCGAGCTGCTGCTGCAGCCGGGCATAGAGGGCAGCCGGCTGCATCGATGCCACCGCCCGCGCCTGCTCGCTGAGCTGGTCGAGCCGGCGCAGCTGCTCGGCCAGCACCGCCGCCAGCCGCTCGCCCTCCGCCCGCCGCACCGCGACCATCGCCGTCAGGGCGGAATCGAGCCCCTGCAGCAGCGCCGCCTCGAGCGCCGTTCGCGCCTCCCCCGTCGGCATCGGGTCGATGGCCTCGACGACGCCGCGCAGCGACAGCAGGCCGGCGGCGCTGGAAGGCTGCGCCTGCGGCAGCCGCGACTCGATCTTCTGCACCAGCGCCAGCAGCTGTTCGAGGACGTCGGCGTCGATGCGGACCGCCTGGCGGCCACCCGTCCACACGATCTGCAGGCCGATGGTCACGTTGCCGCGCTTGACCGCCGCCGCGACCCGCAGCCGCGCCGCCGGCTCCATCGATTCCATTCCCTGCGGCAGGCGGCAGCGGACGTCGAGCCCGCGGGCGTTGACGCTCTTCACCTCCCAGGTCCATGCGGCGCCGTCATGCTGCCCTTCGTGGCGGGCAAATCCGGTCATCGAGGCGACGGTCATGGATCCTGTTCTCCCCCTCGCCGCGCTTCCCCGGCGGACGCAGCCGGGGGGTAACCGGCGGCCGACGGTCAGTTGATGCCGATGCGCTCGTTCGCCTTGCGCCAGCGGGCGACGTTGCGCTGGTGCTCGTTCAGCGTGCGCGCGAAAACATGCCCGCCGCTGCCATCAGCGACGAAGTAGAGCTCGTCCGTCGCCGCCGGCTGCAGCACCGCTGCCAGCGCCGCCCGCCCCGGATTGGCGATCGGCCCCGGCGGCAGCCCGGCCACCGCGTAGGTGTTGTACGGCGAGGCGTATTGCAGATCGGTTAAGGTCAGCGGCGGCCCGACGCCGCTGCCACCGTAGACGGCGTAGGCAACGGTCGGATCCGCCTGCAGCTTCATGCCCAGGCGCAGGCGGTTGAGGAACACCGCCGCGACCCGCGGCCGCTCGCCGGCGATGCCGGTCTCCTTCTCGACGATGGAGGCGAGGATCACCGCATCCTGCGGCGAGGACAGCGGCAGCGCCGGGTCGCGCGCTGCCCACAGGTCTTCCACCGTTGTCGTCATCGCCTGCGACATGCGGCGGATCATCTCGGCGCGGCTGTCGCCCCAGGCATAGTTGTAGGTCTCCGGCAGCAGCGCTCCTTCGACCGGCGGCGCCGCCACCTCGCCGGTGAGGCCCTCGGCCTCGGTCAGCAGCGCCACCACCTGCCGGCTGGTCATGCCCTCGGGCACGGTCAGCCGCCGTTTCACCGTCTCGCCGGAATGCAGCATGGCAAGGGTGGTCTGCAGGCTCGCGTGCGCAGGAAAGCGGTACTCGCCCGCCTGCAGCGGCGCCGGCGCCAGCCGGACGGCGGCGCGGAAAGCCAGCGTCGACGTGATGACGCCGGCCTCGCGCAGGCTGACGGCGATGTCGGCAACGGTCGCCCCTTTCGGCACGATGACCGTCGCGCCCGCCGCCAGCGGGCCGGGCCGGCTGTAAAGGTTGAGCAGCGCAAACCCGCTGGCGCCGGCAACCATGAGGAAGAGGGCAGCGACGACCGCGGCGATGCGGACGCTCCGGCGCAACCGGTACCCTCCCGTCAGTTCACGCGGCGGAAGATCAGCGACGCGTTGGTTCCGCCGAAGCCGAACGAGTTGGACAGCGCCGCCCGCACTTCCCGCTCCTTGGCGACGTGCGGCACCAGATCGAGGTCGCAGCCGTCCGATGGGTTGTCGAGGTTGAGGGTGGGGGGGATGATGCCGGTTTCGATCGCCTTGATCGAGAAGATCGCCTCGGCGGCGCCGGCGGCCCCCAGCAGGTGACCGATCGAGGACTTCGTCGACGACATCGAGATGCCCCCGGCGGCCGAGCCGAACACCCGCTTCACCGCGCCCAGCTCGATCTCGTCGCCGAGCGGCGTCGAGGTGCCATGGGCGTTGATGTAGTCCACCTCGTCGGGAGCGATGCCGGCGCGGCGGAAGGCCATCTGCATGCAGCGGAAGGCGCCGTTACCGTCCTCGGCGGGCGCGGTGATGTGGTGGGCGTCGCCGGACATGCCGTAGCCGATGACCTCGGCGTAGATCTTGGCGCCCCGCTTCCGCGCGTGCTCCAACTCCTCGAGCACGACGACCCCGGCACCCTCGCCCATGACGAAGCCGTCGCGGTCCTTGTCCCACGGCCGCGATGCCTTCTCCGGGGTATCGTTGAACCGCGTCGACAGCGCCCGGGCCGCCGCGAAGCCGGCGATGCCGAGCCGGCAGATCGCCGCCTCGGTGCCGCCGGCGATCATCACGTCGGCATCGTCCCACATGATCATCCGGGCGGCATCGCCAATGGCATGGGCGCCGGTGGCGCAGGCGGTGACCACCGAGTGGTTCGGCCCCTTGAAGCCGTACCTGATGGAGACGTGACCGCTGGCGAGGTTGATCAGGGCCGCCGGAATGAAGAAGGGGCTGAGCTTGCGGGTCTGGCCCCGCTCCAGCAGCGCCGCCCCCTTGGCGATCTCCGGCAGGCCGCCGATACCGGAGCCGATGAGCACGCCGGTGCGCAGGCGCTCCTCCTCGTCCTCCGGCTTCCAGCCGGCATCGGCCACGGCCTGCTCGGTGGCAGCCAGGGCGTAGACGATGAAGGTGTCCATGCGCCGCTGCTCTTTTGGCGACACCCAGTCGTCGGCATTGAAGTAGCCTTCGGAGGTTTCGCCGCGCGGCACCTGCGCCGCGATCTTTGCCGGCAGGTCACCGACATCGAAGGACTGGATCGCCTTGATGCCCGAACGGCCGGCGATCAGCCGCTCCCAGGTGACATCCACGCCACACCCGAGCGGCGACAGCAGCCCCATGCCGGTGACAACGACTCGCTTCATCCTGGTCTCCCGTCGGTCCACCGCTCCGCCGTCCGGTGGCGTCGTTGCCGTCGCCCGGCGACGATACGTCTCCGCCGCCCGGCGACGGTCCGCGGAGCCTTCGCCGGCGGGTTGTCCGATCAGCCGATCGCGTTCTTGATGTAGTCCACGGCGTCCTTGACCGAGAGAATTTTCTCCGCGGCTTCGTCGGGAATCTCGATCCCGAACTCCTCCTCGAAGGCCATCACCAGTTCCACCGTGTCGAGGCTGTCGGCGCCGAGGTCGTCGATAAAGCTGGCGTTCTCGACAACCTTGCCCTCCTCCACTCCCAGGTGCTCGACAATGATCTTCTTCACCCGCTCGGCGACGTCGTTCATCGATTCTACCCTTGATATGTTTGTGTGATGGTTGCGAAGTTCAGTTCAGGACCCCGTTCACCGCGCACGACGACTGTTGCGCCGCGGCAAGAGCGGCGTTTGGTAACACACTTTACCGGTCGTGACCAGTGTCGGACCGGTTGTGCCGAGGCCATCCTCATCCGGGCATCGCCATGCCGCCGTTGACGTGCAAAGTCTGACCGGTGACGTAGGATGCTTCCTCGCTGGCCAGGAACACGACACAGGCGGCGACGTCCGCGGGGGTGCCGAGACGCCCGGCAGGAACCGAGGCGAGCACCGCAGCGCGGCGATTCTCCGGCAGGACCGCCGTCATGTCGCTTTCGATGAAGCCGGGGGCGACGCAGTTGACGGTGATGCCGCGGCCGGCGACTTCCTGAGCCATCGCCTTGGTCATGCCGACCAGCCCGGCCTTGGCCGCGGCGTAGTTGACCTGCCCGGCATTGCCGGTGGTGCCGACGACCGAGCCGATGCCGATGATCCGGCCCCAGCGCCGCTTGACCATGCCGCGCAGCAGCGCCCGCGCCAGCCGGAACGGCGCCGACAGATCGACGGCGAGCACCGCATCCCAGTCGGCATCGGGCATGCGCAGCACGAGTCCGTCGCGGGTGATGCCGGCATTGTTGACCAGGACATCGACGCTGCCCAGCGCCGCCGCGGCCTCCTTGGCGAGGGCATCGGCCCCCCCCGCCGCCGACAGGTCGGCCGTCAGCACGCGGGCGGACGGCCCGATCTCATCGGCGAGCGCCTGCAGTTGCGCCGTCCGCGTCCCGGACAGCCCCACCGTCGCCCCCCGGGCGGCAAGGCCGCGCGCGATCGCCGCCCCGATCGCCCCCGATGCGCCGGTCACCAGCGCGCACTTGCCCTCGAGATCGAACATCCCTTGCCCTGACCAACCCGGACGCCTTGCGGCGGGTTTCGCCGCCCGAAGGCCGGCTTCCCGCCATCCCGGGGCCGCATGCCCCGCGCTGATCGGATGACATACACGTGAGAATTCGCCTGTCAAGCGCGGCCCGCACGTCGCTTCCGCCAACCCCGGGGGACGACGGGCGACGATCCCCGGCTTGCATCCCGGCGGCGCTTCGTGCTTATCTCCGCGCTTCACCTCCTTGCCGGCAGGGGCCGGCTATGCTCGCGGCCGCGTGCCGCCGGCTGAGATAATCCAGAGGGAGCACGGGTTTGCCGTACTATGAGTGCGTGTTCATCACGCGCCAGGATATTTCTGCACCCCAGGTCGAGGCCATCGCTGACCACTTCACCAAGGTGGTCGAGGAAGGCGGCGGCACCATCGCCAAGCGCGAGTACTGGGGACTGCGCAGCCTCTCCTACCGCATCCGCAAGAATCGCAAAGGCCACTACATGCTGCTCAACATCGATGCCGCCGCCGCCGCGGTGCACGAGATGGAGCGGCAGATGGGCCTCAACGAAGACGTCATCCGCCACCTCACCGTCCGCGTCGAGGCGTTGCAGGAGGGTCCGAGCGCGATGATGCAGAGCCGGGCAGCGCGCGACGACCGGCCGCGCCGCGAGGATCGCTTCGGCGACCGGCCGCCGCGCGGCGACCGCGAGGACCGCTTCCGCGGCGATCGCGGCGAGCGCCGCCCCGCCGCCGACAGCGGCGAAGGTGCGCCGGCGCGCACCGCTCCCGCCACCGCCGAACAGGAGTAGCCGGCGATGAATGCCCGACGCCCGTTTTTCCGCCGCCGCAAGAGCTGTCCGTTCTCCGGGGCCAATGCGCCCACCATCGACTACAAGGACGTCAAGCTGCTGCAGCGCTTCGTCTCGGAGCGCGGCAAGATCGTCCCCAGCCGCATCACCGCGGTCTCGGCGCCGAAGCAGCGCGAGCTGGCCCGCGCCATCAAGCGCGCGCGGTTTCTGGCGCTGCTGCCATACCTGATCCGCTGAGCGGGACGACGGGCCGGGACGGCGGCGCGCCGCCGTCTTCCAGCGGGGAGGAACGATGATGGGCAAGACCGCGCTGCTCGCGGTCGGAGGTGGCGGTCTCAGCGGTGCCGCGGTGCTGGCGGCGCTGGCCGGCTCGCCGCTCGGCATGGTCGCCGCCTATCTGGCGCCGCTGCCGCTGCTGGCGGCGGGGCTGTCGTTCGGCACCTCCGGCTTCGGCATCGCCGCGTCGAGCGGGCTGACGGTGGCGCTGGTCTTCGGCGGATTCGCCGCGGCCGGCCTCTATGGCGGCATGCACGTCATTCCGTCGTGGCTGCTGGTCCAGCAGGCGATGCGCACCCAGGCCGGCACCGCCGACGGCTGGCGCCCGATCGGTGACATCGTCGCCGTCGTCACCCTGCTGATCGCCTTCGTCGTCGCCGCCACCTGCTGGTCGGCCGGTGGCGAAGCCGGCATCGAGAACGCCGTGCGCGGGCTGCTGACGGCAGTCAGCGGCATGATCGGGAACTTCGACGAGGAAACCCGCACCGCGCTGGTCGACCAGGTCGCGCCGCTGTTCCCCGGCTTCGCCGCGGTGATCTGGCTTGCCCTGCTGATCGGCAACGCCGTGCTGGCGCAGACCTTGCTCACCCTCCGCGGCCTGAACCGCCGGCCGAGGCCGCAGTGGGCGGCGCTGCGGCTGCCCGCCTGGTTCGACTGGCCGCTGGTCGGTGCCGCCGCCGTGGCGCTGATCAGTGACGGCGATATCGCCTATATCGCCCGCAACGTCGTCGTCATCCTGCTCGCCGCCTATTTCCTGGTGGGACTGGCGGTGGTCCACGCCTTCGGCCGGCGCAGCCCCTCCCGGGGTCTGATGCTGGCGACGTTCTATGGCATGATGATGCTGTTCTTCGTAATCGTCGCGGCTCTGGTCGCGGCACTCGGCGTCGCCGAGCAGTGGATCGGCGTGCGCCGGCGGTTCAGCGCCGGGCCGCCCACAGCGAAAGATTGAGGAGCCTGTCGCGATGGAGATCATCCTTCTCGAGCGCATCGAGAACCTTGGCCAGATGGGCGACGTCGTCCGGGTGAAGCCTGGATACGCCCGCAACTACCTGCTGCCGCAGAAGAAGGCGGTGCGGCTGACCGATGACAACCGCAAGCGCTTCGAGGAACAGCGGGCCCAGCTGGAGGCGACCAATCTCGAACGTCGTGCCGAGGCCGAGGCGGTGGGCGCGAAGCTGGACGGCCTGACCGTCGTTCTCATCCGCCAGGCCGGCGAAGCCGGCCAGCTCTACGGCTCGGTCAGCGCCCGCGACATCGCCGAGGCCGTCTCCGCCGCCGGCTTCACCGTCAGCCGCCAGCAGATTCGCCTGCAACAGCCGATCAAGACCCTCGGCCTGCACCAGATCGGCGTCGGCCTCCATCCCGAGGTGGTGGTGCAGATCACCGTCAACGTCGCGCGTACCACCGACGAAGCGGAGACGCAGGCGCGTACCGGCGCGGCCGTCGCGCGCACCGGCGCCGCCCGCAGAGAAGAGGACGACGAGCTGCTGGAAGAGCAGATGCAGGCGATCTTCGAGGCCGAAGCGGCTGACGAAGCCGCCGAGGAGCTGGCAGCGGCGGCACAGCCGGAGTAGTCCTCCGCCCTCGCCGTCCCTTAAGCCCGGTTGCAGGCCGCCACCGGCGCGCCCTCCGGCCCGGTCGCCCCGACCGGCTTCATCGTGCGCGCCAGGACGGCGGTATCGGCCTCGCGGTCATCGCGATTCGCAGGCTGGCGGTGCCGCCAGCAGCCCGTAGCGCTCGCCCCCGCGCGGGGATGCCGGGCAAACCGCCGGCGCCCCGGGCAGCGGTGCCGGACACCTTCGGCTGCCGCGCGACACACCCGGCCCAGCGCCACCCGGCCCGGGGGAGTCGTTGCTCCCGCTGCGCTGCCCGGCGGCGATCACGATGGCCCTGCCAAGCCCTTCCGCTTGCACGCGAATATGGCGTTCGCCACATTAACCCCGTGCCCCCTGCAAACGCCGCCCGCGCCGGGAGCCGCCGGGCGTGCCAGTCACGGACACGGGAGCGGAGGTCATGCTGCTTGCGCGCTTTCTCAGGCACGTTATCCGCCTCGGCCGGCTGACGGTCATCGATGCCGGCGGCCATCACCACGGCTTCGGGCCGGGCGGCCCGCCGGCGGTGACCATCCGGCTGCATGACCCCGCCCTGCACTGGAAGCTCTTCTTCCGGCCCGAGCTTTATGCCGGTGAAGCCTTTACCGACGGCACGCTGACCATCGAGGATGCCTCGGTCTACGACTTCCTCGACCTGATGGGCCGCAACTTCGCCGCCGCCGTGGGGGACCCGCTCAGCCGCACGGCACATCGGATCGACCTGCTGTTCCGGCGGCTGCAGCAGTTCAATCCGGCGGCGCGGGCGCGGCGCAACGTCGCCCACCACTACGATCTTTCCGACGATCTCTATGAGCTGTTTCTCGACGAGGACCGTCAGTACAGCTGCGCCTACTTTCCCCGGCCCGACCTGAGCCTGGACGAGGCGCAGCGGGCGAAGCGGCGGCACATCGCCGCCAAGCTGCGGCTGCGGCCCGGCCTGCGGGTGCTGGACATCGGCTGCGGCTGGGGCGGCCTCGGCCTGTGGCTGGCCGAGCGGTTCGACGTCGACGTCACCGGCCTCACCCTCTCCGCGGAGCAGCTCAGGGTCGCCCGCGAACGGGCGGCGCAGCGCGGGCTGGCGGACCGGGTGCAGTTCTTCCTGCGCGACTACCGCGAGGAGACCGGCCGCTACGACCGCATCGTCTCGGTCGGCATGTTCGAGCACGTCGGCGTCCGCCACTACGGCGAGTTCTTCGATACCGTCCGCCGCCGCCTGGAGGAAGACGGCGTCGCCCTGTTGCACACCATCGGCCGCATCGACGGCCCCGGCGTCACCACGCCGTGGATCCGCAGGTACATCTTTCCCGGCGGCTACGTGCCGGCGCTCTCCGAGCTGACCCCGGCGATCGAGCGGGCGCGGCTGTGGATCACCGACATCGAGGTGCTGCGGCTGCACTACGCGCTGACGCTGCGCCACTGGCGCCAGCGCTTCCTCGCCAACCGCGAGCGGGCGGCCGAACTCTACGACGACCGGTTCTGCCGGATGTGGGAGTTCTACCTCGCCGCCAGCGAGATGGCCTTCCGCTATCTCGACCAGGCGATCTTTCAGGTCCAGCTCTCCCGCCAGATCGACGCGGTGCCGCTGACCCGCGACTACATGGTCGACGCCGAGCGGGCGCTCACCGCCGCCGAGACCCGCGACGGCGAGGCCAGCGAGCGGGCAGCGTAGCGCCATCGCGGCGCGGCGC
>JBDHSN010000008.1:0-34216 GCA_039808105.1 Rhodospirillales bacterium | reverse complement strand
TCGCCGCCCTGGCAGCCGTTCGGGTAGCCGCTGCCATCCATCGTCTCGTGGTGATAGCGCACGATGTTGCGCAGCAGCCCGACATGCTGGCCTTCGCTGATGCGAAAGCTGCTGGCGATGCTCTCGATGATCTCCATGCCGGCCGTAACGTGCGTTTTCATCACCTCGAACTCGTCGGCGGACAGCCTGCCCGGTTTCAGCAGGACGCGGTCGGGCACCGCGATCTTGCCGACGTCGTGCAGGGGCGCATAGAGGAAGACGAACTCGACGAACTCGTCATCGATCTCGGGACTGCCGCCGCTGTTGGCGATTGCCCGCGCGATCAGCTGGGCGTAGCGGGCCATGCGATCGAGATGCGCGCCGGTCTCCTCGTTGTGCGAGTGGCTCATCTTGCGGGCGACCAGAATGGCCGAGCGCAAGGCGCTGGCGCGTGAGATCTCGTTGATGATGAGCAGGGAGATCAGATGCGCGTAGACCGACAGATGGCGAACGGACGCGGCCGAGAAGTAGTCCGGTTCCCTGGCGTCGAAGAACAGGAAACCGAAGAACCGCCCCTGGTCGTAGAACGGCACGGTATAGGTCGAGCGGAAGCCGGTCTCCAGCAGGCGGCGCGCGGCATCGCTGCCGGAGGCGGCGCTGGCACCTCCCCTGGCAGCCCCGCGTCCGAGGTCATCGATAACCCGTGCACAGCCGCGGTGGGCGAGGTCGTGCAGCGAGGGCATCTCCGCCAGCCTCGCCTCGTGGTGACTGAACGGCAGCACCTCGGCGTCGGTGGAGTGAACGAACGTCTCGAGGATGTCGGTCTGCTCGTCGTAGAGGGCGACGGCGACACGGGTTATCAGCGGCAGCTCCGCCTTCAGGTTCTGATGAACCTCGCGGAGCTGGCCGCGGATCGACGTCCGGTCGCTGAAGGCTTGGATGCCCAAAGGATCACCACGGCCGCGCTTGCTGGGCCACTGACTTTACCTTGAGCAAACCCTCGACGCCAGCGGTTGGTGAGAATACCTCTTGCCCGCAACAACCGATAGCCGCCCGGCCCTGAGGCCCGCGTCAGCCGAGCGTTCCGCGAGCGAGATCCATGCGCATCCTGCCCACCCTGCGCCAGCTGAAGTACCTTGTGGCGGTGGCCGAGCACCGGCACTTCGGCCGGGCGGCGGAAGAGTGCCTCGTCACCCAGTCGACCCTCAGCGCCGGCCTGCGCGAGCTGGAGGACCTGCTGGGGACAACGCTGGTGAGCCGCGGCAAGCGCCAGGCGACGCTGACCCCGGTCGGTGAGGAAGTGGTCGAGCGGGCGCGCACCCTGCTGCGGGCCGCCGACGAGCTGGTGGACGCGGCGCAGGCGGGCGGCAAGCCGCTTTCCGGCCTGCTGCGGCTGGGGGTCATCCCCACCGTCGCCCCCTATCTGCTGCCGCGGGCATTGCCGGCGCTGCGCCACGCCTATCCCGACCTGCGCCTCTACCTGCGCGAGGAACAGACGGCGCGGCTGGTGGAACTGCTCGCGCGCCGCCGGCTCGACGGCGCGGTGATCGCGCTGCCCTACGCGACGGCGGGGCTCGAGGCGATGGTGATGGGCGATGACGCGCTGCTCATCGCCTGTCCCGAGCACCACCCGTTCGCCGCCCGCCCCGGCATCGCCGGCAGCGAGCTGGCGGGCCAGCGGCTGCTGCTGCTGGAGGACGGCCACTGCCTGCGCAATCACGCGCTCACCGCCTGTGGCCTTTTGCCCGGCCAGGCCAACGAGGATCTGCAGGCGACCAGCTTGAGCACGCTGCTGCAGATGGTGGCGGGCGGCCTCGGGCTGACCCTGGTGCCGCGCCTCGCCGTCGATGTCGAGACCCGGCGCGAGCCGGGGCTGGCGGTGGTGCCGTTCAGCGACGATCCGCCGCGCCGCCAGATCGCCCTGATCTGGCGGCCGGACAGCGTCCGCGCCGCCGACCTGCGCCTGCTCGGCGAGGCCCTCGGCCGCCACCTGCCGGGCGCGGACGTCCCCTTGCCTGACGCATCCTGAGCGCGGGCGCCCGGGGCGCGTGCGGGCGGGGTGTCCCCGCCGCTCTTAAGTTCCCTGCGGCAGCGACGCCGGCTCGTCGGCGAGGGCGGGTGCCGGCCGGCCGGGCGAGCCGGCGTGCAGCGCCAGCCCTTCCGCCGCCGGCGCCCGGAAGCCGATCTTCGAGGTGGTCTCGAACGGCTTGTACTCGTCGATTTCGAAGCGTTCGACGATCGCCATCAGCCGGCGTTCGTCCTCGGCGGCGATGCGCGAGCGCCAGGCGAACAGCACATTCGCCTTGTCGGCGTTGCGGATGGCGCTCTTCGCCGCCGCCGTGCTCAGCTTGCGGGTGGAGACCGAGGGCTGCTTCGCCGCGCGCAGCATCGCATCGAGCTGCGGCAACTCGTAGGACCGGCTCCAGGCGCCGATCACCGCAGCGGTGTCCTCGACGAAGCGCTCGTAGCTGACGAAGCCCCACTGCGGATACTCGGCGAGGTAGCCGTGCAGCGGCCGGTTCTCCAGGCACCAGACCAGGACGTATTTGTCGAGGGCGCGCTCGGAGCGCAGGATATCCCAGCAGAAGCCTTCCAGCCCGCCGCCGAGATAGCGCTCGACATACCACTTCGAGCCGAGGAACGGCCGGTAGTTCAGTTCCCAGCCGTTGCGCAGGCAGGAGAGGCTCTGCGGGATAGGGTGGCGGAACAGGATCAGGGTGTGATCGCCATAGCTCTCGTGCATCAGCGGCGCGAGGCAGGCGCCGTTGGTCTCCTTGAAGATCAGCCGGTCGGAGCGGAAGTGGAAGTTGGAGGCCCAGACGCGCCACGGCTCGCCGACGTGCAGCCGGCCGTCGCGGATCAGGTTGACGTAATCGAGGCACATCTGCCGTTCGGCCGGCAGCAGATCGAGGGCGTGGCCGTTGTCGAACTGGAAGATGTGGCGAAGCTGCAGGGCGGTGCTGGAAGCGATGGCGAACGGCTGGTCGCAGACCTTCAGGCCGGCATTGGCGCCGATCACCTGGGCGACGAGGGTGGTGCCGCTGCGCCGCGAGCCGAACACCCAGATGTTCTTCTGCGTCCCCTGCCGGTGCCGGTTCAGCCCGTACCAGATCGCCACCTTGGCGAGGTCACGCGCTTCCAGCAGCAGCGCATCCTTCAGCAACGACATCAGTCTACCTCGCCGGTGGTTGACGGGTCGGGGCGGCGGTGGTGGCGGCCGCGCAAGGGCACGGCGACGCCGAGGCTGGTGCATCGTCTCGCCGTCTGCCCGGAGAGCCCCGCATGATGCTGTGCAGGCGCCTCCCCGCATCGGTAAGTAGCGAGGGTGCCCTCGGGCGTCAACGCAGCAGCGTATCTTGCCCCCGATGCGGCATGCCGGCTGTGGCAACCGGCTCGCACTTCGCCGGCCACTTCCCGGCACGCGGCGCCCCGACAGGCAGCGGACGCCAACATCACCGCAACGCTTGATCGCGCGGTCGCACGCTGGTTTACTCCGCTGCCGCGCCGCCGGCGGGTTGACGACGGCGCCAGCGGATGGATGGCCGAGCGGTCGAAGGCACTCGCCTGCTAAGCGAGTATGGGTCAAAAGCCCATCGAGGGTTCGAATCCCTCTCCATCCGCCAGTCCCTTCATCCAATTTATTGGAATTACACGAAAAATAGATTGCTGCGAGAGAGCGTTCCCACATTTGCCCCCATTGTGGAACTGTTCTGGTGAAGGCCGGCACAACCGCCGAATGGTTTCGGCCGCAACCTCGGCTCGCTGATCTGGCCGCTCGCCTGCCACGGACAGGCGTAGCGATTGGACCGGACGTTGGCGCCGAGCGACGTGCCAGCGCTCGCCAGCAGGGAAATGATGCGATAGGCGGACCGAAGCTGCATCAGGTCGGCGGCTTGGCTGGTTCCCCGCCCGCTCGGTTAATCGGGCGCGCGGATCCCTCGAAGAACGGCTTTGGTGTGAGTTTGATTTTCTCGCCGCCGCCGATGATGTGGGGCCGCGGTTCCGGTCTCAGGCAGGCACGGTCTGCCCGTCGAGCCCGGCCAGCCGTCGCAAGTTGCAGGCGAGGGTGATCGCGGTCGTGGCGCGGGCGAGGCCGACCGAGCGGATGATCAGGCCGAGACGACGCTTCTGCTCGGCGAAGACGTGCGCGACGCGGGCTCGGATGCGGCCGCGGGTCAGGTTGCCGCGGGTGATGTGCGCCGGCATCGGCTTGCCTCTCGGCCTGGCGCGCCGGAACTGCGGGACGAGGCAGCGGCGGTCGAGCAGCGCGATGGTGGCGGCGGAGCGATAGGCGGTATCGGCCCAGACGCGCCGCTCGCCAGGTTGTCGGCATCGAGAAGGCGTTCGAGCTGCCCGCCGTCGTGGGCGGCGGCGGGGTGCGAACGTCCGGATCAGGCCGAAGCGGCGGTCGATGCCGATGGGGTTCTTGTCGCCGAACGCCGGGACGGCGATCTCCGTCGCCGTTCGCGCCGAACCATCGGGGAGCGGCGCTTGCGGCCACGCTTCAGCGACCAGCGGCCGTCCCGTCCATCTGCGCCCGCTTCGCCTTCGACCAGTGGGGGGTGCCGCCCACCCAACGCCAGATAGCCGCGGTCGTTCAGCACCGCATCGAAGCGCTCGAACAGCCGCTCGACCGCACCCGCCCGGGTGAATTGCTCGCGGAACAGCCAGATCGTCTTGACGCAGAGCGGCCGCTTCGCGCGTGCATCCGGCACCCGGTCGCCGTCGTCGAGGCCGAGAAAACGGCCGAAGCTGCGCCGATCGAGGATCCGGAACTCCGCCTAGTCGTCCGACAGGTCGTAGAGCACCTGCAGCACCAGTACCTTGAGCCTCAGCACCGCATCGTCGGGCGGCCGCCCCTGCTCCGGTCCGACCGTGCCAGCGCCGTCTCGAGGTCGGCCCGAAACACCACGAAATCCACCACCGCCGCCAACCGCTCCAGCGGATCGCCCGCCGGCGACAGCGCCCGGTAGCGCTCGTCCAGATAAAACAAGCCCCGCTGCTCCGCCATTACCGCCTCCCACCGGTCATGCATTCAGGGAGTTGGACCTCAGCCAACATCGCAACCGGGTTTTTCGAGGGATCCAAATGCGCTGGTTCCTCTTTCGAATGCGGGGCTGTCATGCGTTTCCTGGACGAACATACAGCGCCTTCCCCGCTGGCATGAGGCCGTTCGTGCAGTCACCGGCCGGGCGGGGGAGGCTGGTAACACATAATAGTTGATATTTTATAAACGAAGATCAGTAACAGTATCGAGAGTGGCCTTAGTACCTGTAGTAAAAATCGCAAGGTTGGTTAAAGTCAGACAGTTTAGCGCGCTCAGGTGGGAGCATCAGGCGCGCCAGGATGGGGGATATTCATGAAGCCCGTGGTTATCTTGCTCGCGGTCACTGCCGTGATCATCGGCATGGCCGGCACCCTGCGGACGGCCGGCGCAGCCGACAAGCGGCCGAACGTCATCGTTATCGTTGCCGACGACTTGGGCTACGGCGACCTCGGCTCGTATGGCGGCCCGGCGACGCCCAATCTCGATGCCCTCGCCACGGCGGGGATGCGTTTCACGGATTTTCACTCCGAAGCCTACTGCACGCCGGCGCGCGCCGACATCCAGACAGGCCGCTACCATCAGCGCATGGGATTGAATTGGGCGCTGGCTGCGAACAGCACGATCGGTTTACCGCAGTCCGAAATTACCATCGCCACGCAGTTGGGCAACCATGGCTACGCCACCGCAATGGTCGGCAAATGGCATCTCGGCAAGCAGGCTAAGTTCCACCCAAATAGCCATGGCTATCAGTACTTTTACGGTATGCTTGAGGGACAAGCAGACTACTTCACACATCGCGACGTGCTAGGGAACATTGACTGGTGGCGAAATCGAACGAATGTGCCGGTGGTCGAGTACTCGACAACGGCGATTACCCGGGAAGCCACCGCTTTCCTGGCAAGGACGAAACAGCCATTTTTCCTTGCAGTCACCTACCAGGCCGTGCACGTGCCGATCCAAGGGCCGGGCGACAATGACGGCCAAGGGCATCCGGATCACTATCGTCAGACGATCGCGGCGATGGACGCCGGGATTGGCAAAATTCTCACGGCGTCTCCGGCGAATACGTATGTCTTCTTCATATCCGACAATGGCGGCAACGCCGGACGAAACGGCCCGCTGCGGCAGGGCAAGGGCAGCGTCTACGAGGGCGGCCAGCGGGTTGCCGCCCTCGTCAAAGGGCCGGGGGTTGCCCACGCAGTGCGTGCCAATACCCTCGCTGCGATCGATATCTATCCGACGATCCTGGCGCTCACCGGCACTCCGGCGCCGGCTGTCCCGCTGGACGGCAAGAATTTCTTGCCTGTTCTTTTCGGCACCGGCGATATCCCTTATCGGAAACTGTTCTGGACCCAAGACAACGATTGGGCCGTGCGCGACGGAAAGTGGAAGCTGGACGTCGTCGGCGGCGTAAGCGCGCTCTACGATCTTTCCACCGATATCGGCGAGACCCGCAACGTGGCCGCGGCGAATCCGAACACAGTCAGTAATATGAAGAACGCGTTCAATGCATGGAAGGCGAGCCTGTAGAAAGCGCGGGTGTTGCAGCGATGCTGCTCGGGCCGCGATGCGCTCTTCCGATCGAAGCCGGCTTCGGGAGCCGGCTTCGATCTCCTCCTCCGCCTCGATGCGGGCAATGATCGCCTCGATCTGCCCCTGCGTCCTGCCGCCACTGGGCGGACGACCTTGCCGCCCGGCACCGGTCGTCGCACGGTCCGACGCGCCAGCGCCGTCCCGAGGTCGGCCCGGAACACCGCGCGCTCAAGCGGGCCACACTAGCTAGGCCCGCAGATCCGGCGGGCGGCGGTAAGCAGGCAGCGTCAGGCGCGACTGCTACCCAGCTGGGTTACCGGGGGGACCGGGGCGTGGCATCGTTGCGGGCGACGCGGACGGCGGTGGCCCGCTTGACCTCGGCGATGGCTTCGCGGAGTTCCTGCAGATACTGCGCCCGGCGCGCGGCAAAGGCGGCTTCCTCGTCGAGCGAGCGGCCGGGGATGGCCGCATTGCCCCGCACCACGCGCCCCGCCGGGGACGGCGGCGGCGGTGGCGCGTCGAGATCGATGGTGCCCGGTTGGCCGGCGCCCATCCGCCGGTCGGCGAGCGAGAGCATCAGCGCCGGCGAGCGCACGCGCTGCCCCGATGCCAAGCCCTGGCCGGCGCCGGCGGTCAGCGGCCCGAGCCCGAAGGTGTTGCTGCCGACGAACTCCAGACGTTGCTGCTCGTTCCAGAAGCCCACCACGCGATCCTGGTACGGCCCCTTGAGTTCCGGCGTTGCCGAATGGTAGCGGCCGGCCGCCTCCTGCCACGAGCCGAATTCCTCGTAGAGCGACTTGAGGAACTTGCTGGCGTAGGCGACGTTGGCGGCGGGATCGAAGGCGTTGTCGAGGCTGTAGAAGGCGTCGGCATGGTGGTAGAGGTTGACCTGCATGCAGCCGACGTCGATGTTGCGGATGCCGCGCGCCTGCAGCAGCCGCACCTCTTCGATCGCCATCGCCTTGCTGGGCAGATAGCGCCCTTCGCCTTCCGCCATCACCGTCCACGGCCACGGCATGCGCTTGCCGAAGGTCGGGTGCTTGCGGGCGGATTCGGCCAGGGCGATCGCCGACAACAGGTGCTTGGGGATGGCCTGCGACTTCTCCTGCGCGGCAATCGCTTCCGGACAGAGCCGCCAGGGATCGGTTGGCAGCGCCGGCGCCGCCTTCGCGGTCCCGGCCATTGCTGCCACAAGCAAACCAGCGGCGACGACTACACGCATAAGTAGCATGATCCTAGTCTAACTTCCCGGCGTTATCCGCACAAGCTTTTAGCACGCCGTGCGTTAAGATTATGCGCACGGGCCCGATTTATGCGCACCAGCGCGTTGCCGATGTTGGCGTGGCCGGCTCAGGCTCCGGGCGCCGCCCGGCGGACGCGCAGATCGCCGGCGTCCCGCTCCACCGCGCTGATGTACTCGGCCAGCGAGCCGCCGAGGACGCGGTAACCTTCCCGGTTCATATGCAACGGATCCTCGCCGTAGTAGGCGAGCAGCCGGCCGAGGCCCCGCCCTACCATCCGCCGGGTGTTGTCGACGAAGCGCACATCGCCGCCCGCGGCCAGTTCGCCCTCGATGATGCGGTTGGTGTAGGCGATGCCGTGCATCAGGGCGAAGCGGGCGGAGCTGACCTTGATCGACACGAAGGCCATCGGCACCGGGCCCAGCGTCTCGCGCTTGCGCCGGACGATGATGCGCAGGCGATCCTGCACCTGCTCCGGCGTCGCGCCGTCGCCAAGGTCGTTGTCGCCGGCGTAGACGACGAGGACGCGGGGCGCATACGCGACCACCAGCCGGTCGAAGTAGGCGATGCAGTCGGCCAGCGTCGCGCCGCCAAAGCCGTGGTTGAGGACGTTGTGCTCGGGGAAGTGGTCGGCGATGTCGTGCCACAGGGTAAACGACGAGCTGCCGTAGAACAGGATCAGGTTGCGGCCGCCCTGCCGCGACCGCGTCCGCCGCTCCAGGTCGGCCACCTCGTCGTCAAACCAGCCGGGCATTGCGTCGTCCTCGAAGGCGCCGGGCATCGCCGGAGCCACGGCGCCGGCGAGCGCCGTACGGGATGCGGGGGCGGCCGCCACCGGGGCTCGGCAACGACACCGGCAACAATATCTGCGACGTTCGGGCGACCCCCATGAGGCCGTATTCCACCTTCCAGGTAAATACAAGAGCGCCAGTTCATAGCCTATGCCATCCCCGCGACCGGGTGCAGCGCCACGCCAGATACGAGCGCTACATCCTCGATGAGGTGCTGCCGCTCAGCCGCAGCCTCAATGGCAACCCGTTCCTGACCGTACTGGGATGCAGCTTTGGCGCCTACCATGCGATGAACATCGCCTTGCGGCATCCGCACGCCTTCGGCCGCGTCGTCGCCTTGAGCGGCCGCTACGACCTGACAGCAGCGCAGGACGGCTTTCGCAACCTGCTGGATGGGCATTATGACCAGGACGTCTACTTCAACATGCCCAATCATTACATGCCCAGTCTTGACGGTGGCGGAGCACTCGACGCCATTCGCCGCCTCGACATCAAGATCGTCATCGGCGCGCACGATCCTTTTCTCGACGACAATCGCCGGCTCAGCGAGACCCTCTGGCAGAAGGGGGTGTGGCACCAGTTCAGGGTGTGGGGCGGCCGCGCCCACAGCTTCCGCCGCTGGCGGGAAATGCTCTGCTGGTTTGTCTAGGCGCGTCCGGGTTCGCCAGCGAAGGCTGGACGGACGCCGCCGGAATGGCTAGGTTCGCCGTGCCCGGAGCTGGCCGGGTCGTGCCCTTTCCACTGGATGCGGCTGTTAGGTCCCATGTCGATCCTGATGATCGCTGCCTTCACCGCACCCCGCGGCAAACCTGACGACGGCGATTTCGGCCGGCGTCATCCGGGTGCCCGCTGGCGATGACGGCACCGCAGCTTCCCCGCGCCCACGTCGTCGAGAAGCGGCGCTTCCCGATCATCTGGCTGATCCCGATCGTCGCGGCCATCGCCGGCGCGTGGCTGGTCTATACCACCTTCGCCTCGCGCGGCCCGCTGATCAGCATCACCATGCAGACGGCTTCCGGAATCGAACCCGGCAAGACGGCGATCCGCTACCGCGACGTGCAGCTCGGCCTCGTCGACACGGTGAGCCTCAGCGATGACCTGCAGAAGGTCATCGTCCACGCCCGCATGTCGAAGGCGGCGGAGAACGAGCTGCGGGAAGGCACCCAGTTCTGGGTCGAGAGCGCGCGCGTCACCGCCGGCGGCGTTTCCGGCCTCGGCACCCTGCTGTCGGGCGCCTACATCGGCATGCGTCCCGGCCCCGGCGCGCCGCAGCGCGACTTCACCGCGCTGGACACACCGCCGGTCTACCAGGTCAATGTTCCCGGCAAGCGCTTCGTGCTGCGGGCAAACCGGCTCGGCTCGGTCTCGGCAGGCGCGCCGATCTTCTTCCGCGGCATCCAGGTTGGCAGCGTCCTCGGCTACGAGCTCGGCAAGAACGGCCAGGACATCGACATGTTCGCCTTCATCGCGGCGCCCTACGATGCCTTCGTCCGCAGCGGCACTCACTTCTGGAACGCCAGCGGCATCGACGCGTCGGTCGGCGCGGCCGGCGTCAACATCCGCACCGAGTCGCTGCAGTCGATCCTCATCGGCGGCATCGCTTTCGATACGCCGGTCGAGGCAACGGCGGTCGCGGAAGAGGGGAGCGCGTTTCCGCTGTTCGCCTCCTACGACAGCATCTCCGAAGCCCAGTACACCGTCAAAGTACCGTTCCGCGTCTATTTCGAGGGGTCGGTCGCCGGCCTGGAGAAGGGCTCGCAGGTCGTCTCGATGGGCATCCGGCTGGGCGAGGTGACCGACGTTCACCTCGAGGTCGATCAGGCGGCGATGAAGGTGCGGATCCCGGTCACCTTCGTGCTGGAGCCGCAACGCTGGCAGGTGAAGGGCGAGCGCATCCAGGGGCCCGACGAAATGCAGCAGCACATCGCCGCCTGGGTGGAGCGCGGCCTGCGAGCGCAGATCCAGACCGCCAACCTGCTCACCGGGCAGAAGGAGATCTCGCTGGCGCTGACGCCGGGGGCGGCCCCTGCCACCCTGACCATGGAAAATGGCGTGATGGTCATGCCGTCGGTGCCCTCGGAAACCGAACAGCTTACCGAGAAGGCGCAGGCCTTCCTCGACAAGCTGGCGAAGGCGCCGGTCGCCCAGCTCGTCGCCGATCTGCGCAGCGCGGTGCAGGATGCCGGCCGGCTGCTCGCCAACCCATCGCTGCACAAGGGAATCGACGGCGTTGCGCCGCTGCTGGAGAACCTCAACCGGACCACCGAGGCGGCCAAGGCCACGCTTGACGGTGCCACGGCGACGATGCAGGCGGCCAACAACGCCATCGGGGCCGATTCAGCGCTGCGCTACGACCTCGCCCGGATGCTGAAGGAGTTGACCAGCACGGCGCGTTCGCTGCGCAGCCTGACGGACTTCCTGGAAACGAACCCCAACGCGCTGATCCTCGGCCGGCCGGCCCCGGAGGGCCAATGACTGTACGCGCCTCCGCCTTGCGTCGCCTCACCCCGCTGCTGCTCCTGACGCTCCTCGCCGGGTGCGCCGGTGCACCGGCACCGCGCTACTACACCCTTGCGGCGGTTCCGCCCGCCTCGGCAGCGCCGGCGATGGCGACGATCGCGCCGGCGCGCATCGTCGTCGGACCGGTCAACCTGCCCGATTACCTCGACCGCCGACCGGTCGTCACCCGCGACAACGCCTACGCCGTGCGTCTTGCCACCAGCGACTACTGGGCGGCGCCGCTGCAGGATCAGGTGCCGCGGGTGCTGGTCGCCGACCTCGCCTCGCGGCTGCCCGCCGACCAGATCGAGAGCTTCCCGCAGCTCTCCGGCTCGGCCGGCGACTACCGCATTGCCGTCGACATCGGCCGCTTCGACGTCGATGCCACCGGCCTTGCGACGCTGACCGCGCACTGGTGGATTTACGGCAAGTCTGCTCCCCAGGCGCTGCACAGCGGCGAGACGACCTTGCAGCAGCAGGCGCAAGCCACCGATTACGAAGCCGGCGCGGCAGCCCTCAGCGCCACCCTCGGCAGCCTCGCCGACACGCTGGCCCAGTCGGTGATGCAGCTGCGGGCGCAGGCGCCGCGACCGCTCGCCGGGAGCTGACAACAGCCATGACCGGCAGGCGCTGAGCCTTCCCATGGGCAGGTCGGCAGGCCCGCGGTTGCTGCCGATCCTGCTCTTTCTGGTTCTGGCACTATTCGCCGCCGGCTTCGCCGGCGCTGCCGATCCTGTCGCCGGCGAGCCCCCCGCTCCGTCTTCGGCAGCGCCGCTGACACCGGAGCGGGCGCGCGCGGCCATCGCCGGGCTGTCGGACGCGGAAGTCCGTGCCCTGCTGCTCCGCCGCGTCGATGAAGAGGCGGCGCGCGCCGCGGCGGCCAGCGCTGCCGGCGATACCTTCGAGCTCGTCGTCAGCGAGTCGCAGACCGTGCGCTACCGGCTGGGCGAAATCATCGCCGCGGGACCGGATCTGCCGTATGCGGCGCTGTTCGTTGCCGAGCGGCTGACCGGCAATCTCGATCCCGCGCTGATCACCAGCCTTGCCCTCGGCATGACGGTGATCCTTCTCGCCGGCGCCGGCTGCGAGGGGCTGTTCCGGCTGATGCTCGGCCGCCTCGGCGACCGGCGCGGAACCGGAACCGCAACCACCGATCTCGGCCGCCTTGCCCTCCTGGTGGTGCGG
This sequence comes from Rhodospirillales bacterium, assembly GCA_039808105.1. Taxonomy (GTDB): domain Bacteria; phylum Pseudomonadota; class Alphaproteobacteria; order Rhodospirillales; family Defluviicoccaceae; genus Defluviicoccus. Next base: position 21,941 of record JBDHSN010000008.1, on the reverse strand, counting down.
GCGGTGATGGATGCGCTGGCCTTGGGAGTTTTCGCGGTCAGTGCCATCCTGACATTCTTTATTCTGCACCCCGATGAGGATGAGCACCGGCGCCTGTTCTGGGTCGTCTTCCTGACCATTTTCGGGGTGCGCCTGGTGGCGATCGCCGGTCGGATGCTGCTGGCACCGCGCCGGCCGGAGCTGCGCCTGCCCACGCTCGGCGACGCTGATGCCAGGTCGCTCTACCGCTGGCTGCTCGCCCTCGCCACGCTGGTGTCGTTCGCCGCCACCTTCGGGCCGATGCTGACGGCCATCAACCTGCCCGAGCCGCTGCTGCTGCTGCTCGGCACCGTCCTGCAGTGGGTGGTCATCGCCAGCCTCATCGCCGCCGTCTGGCTGCAGCGCCGGCCCCTCGACCGGCTGCTGGGCGTGCCTGCCGACACCGCTGCCGACGATGGATCGGCCGGCGCGCTGCTCGCCCGGCGCTGGCATGTTCTGTTCTCCGCCGGGCTCTTCGCCATGGGTCTGTTCGCCACCGTCTCGCGGCTGCTGACAGCGCAGCCCCAGGCGACGCGGGTGATGCAGACGCTCATCGTTGTCGCCGCCATCCCCCTCGCCGACGGCCTTCTCCGCCTCATCGTCCGGCAGCTGATCGTTCCCGCCGAGGAGACGCCGGCGGAACTGGAGCAGTACGACACCACCTATGCTCCGGTCATCCTACGCAACCTGCGGATCGTGCTGGTCGTCGGCGGCGCCCTTGTTCTCGGCCGCATCTGGAACATCCACATCGACGAGCTCGCCGCCGGCAGCCTCGGCAGCCGCGCCGCCGATGCGCTGTTCACCATCGTCGTCGCGCTGCTGCTCGCCTCCGCCCTGTGGGGCGTGGTGAAGACGGCGGTCGACCGTCATGTCGACGAGGGGGTAATCGACCCGCACGCGGCCGCCGACAGCGAGGGCGGCACCGGTCTGACGCGACTGCAGACGCTGCTGCCGGTGGTCCGCAAGTTCCTGTTCGCCACCATCGTCGCCATCACCGGCATGACGATGGTCTCGGCGCTGGGTGTCGATATCGGCCCGCTGCTGGCCGGGGCGGGCGTCGTCGGCATCGCCATCGGCTTCGGCGCCCAGGCGCTGGTCCGCGACATCGTCTCGGGGATCTTCTTCCTGATCGACGACGCCTTCCGCATCGGCGAATACATCGACGTCGGCGCGGCAAAGGGAACCGTCGAGCGCATCTCCATCCGCTCGCTGCGCCTCCGCCACCATCTCGGCCAGATCAACACCATCCCGTTCGGCGAGATCAAGACGGTGACCAACTACAGTCGGGATTGGGTGATCATGAAGCTGGAGTTGCGGGTGCCGCTCGATACCGACATCGAAAAGGTCCGCAAGCTGGTCAAGCGGGTCGGACAGGAGATGCAGCAGCACCCGGAACTCGGCCTCAATCTCCTGCAGCCGCCGAAGTCGCAAGGCGTGCACCGGATGGAGCCGAGCGCCTACGTCGTCCGCGTCAAGTACATGGCCAAGCCGGGCGAACAGTTCATCCTGCGCCGCGAGGTCTTCCGCCGCCTGCACGATGCGTTCCGCGAAAACGGCATCCGTCTCGGCGTCAGCCCCACCGTCGTCGATGCCAGCAACCCGCTCGCCGCCGGCAACGCCGCCGCGGCAGAACGCGCGGCCGAAGAGATTGCCGAGGCCGGCCGCCGGTGAGCCGGTCAGGTCGCCATCGGCTTGTCGAACACCAGTATCTTGGAGAGGAAGGCGAGATCGGATCCGGACGGGCGGAGGCCCGTCGCACCGAACAGCGCGTTGAGGTCGGCAGCGGCATACTCGGCATAGAACGGCTCGTGGAAGGATTTGGGGAACCCGGTCAGCAGCCGGTCCCACGCCGGCCGGTCGCCGTGCTGCAGGGAATCGACGATCACCGCGCGGCCCCCTGGCCGCAGGACCCGGGCGAACTCACCGGCGATTCGCGTGCGCACGTCGGCCGGCACCTCGTGCAGCAGGTAGACGCAGGTAATGAGATCGACGCTGCCGTCCGCCAGCGGCAGCGCCTCGGCGAGGCCGCGCAGCAGCGCCGTACGCGGCTGTCCTGCCAGAACCCGGCCCGCCTCCGCCAGATAATGCGGGCTGAGGTCGAGCCCGAACGAGGCGATCTGCGGAAAGTTGTCACGCATCGCGGCGAGGAAGCGGCCGGTGCCGCAGGCGACATCCAGATGGACCCGGGCGCGCCGGTGCCGGCGCAGGAAGGCGCCGACCGGCAGCAGTGCCTGCCGGCGCATGGCGTCGGCGCTGCCGATGAACAGCACCTCGACCTGCTGGTCGTAGAGGCGGGCCGAGCGGTCGCTGAGATAGCCGTCGGTCTGGAAGTGGAAATTGCGCAGGTAGTAGTCGGGAAAGCCGCCGTCTGCGGCGACGGCCTGCCGCACCTCATCGACGCCGCCGCGGCGGCGCCGCGCCGTCACTTCCGGCAAATCGCTGAAGTAGCGCGCCGCGCCGCGCAGCAACGTTGCGGCCTCACCGGCGAAGGACGGCGGCGCCCGGTAGAGGCCGTCACGGACGTTGCGCCAGTCGCGCCGCAACAGCGCGGCGATGTCCGCCAGCAGGTCGCCCAGCCCCGGCGACGGCCGCTGCCGGGATGGCGGGCCCCGGCGCTGTCCGGAAAGCCGGGTGGAGAGCAGATACTGGCCGAGGAACCAGCCGATGCGGGCGTTCTGCGAGAGAAAGTAGGTGCTGCGCTCGAGCATCTCACCGCAGGATGTGGGGGCGGGCACCGGGCAAGGCCAGCGTCTTGTCCTTGCCCGCGGCTGCCGCCGGGCCGCTCCAACCGCAGCCGGCCATCGCCAGGAAGGAGAGCTGCCCGCATGAACGATCAGCCGCGCGTCGAGATCACCTATTGCACGCAATGCCGCTGGCTGCTGCGCGCCGCCTGGATGGCGCAGGAGCTGCTGGTCACCTTCGAGGACGAACTCGGCGGCGTAACCCTGGTGCCGGGCCGCGGCGGCATCTTCGAGGTCCGCATCGATGGGGCGATGCTGTGGTCGCGGGCGACCGAAGGGCGCTTTCCGGAGCTGAAGGAGCTGAAGCAGCGGCTGCGCGACCGCGTCGCCCCGGACCGCCCGCTGGGCCATTCCGACCGCCCGGCCGGGGGTGGAAAATGAGCGGGCGCAAGTCCAATTCGCCGAGAGGTGCGCTTCAGATCCCCCCGCGCGCCTTACGATAGGGTGCCGCTGAGCGCCAGCGAAGCGCCGCCTCTTCGCCGCGTCGATCTGGGCTAGCTCTCCTCGGCGAGGGCCGGGAAGTCCTCCTCGCGAAACTCGCCTTCCGCCCGCCGGTCACCCTGCCGCAGCGCCTCCTCGCGCTGCCGCAGATCGATGCGACGGATCTTGCCGGTGATCGTCTTCGGCAGTTCGCCGAATTCGACGCGGCGGATGCGGTTGTAGGGAGCAAGGTGGGCACGGGTGAACCGCAGGATTTCCTCGGCCAGATCGCGTCCCGGCACGAAGCCATCCTTCAGTTCGATCACCGCCTTGGGAACGACCAGACCGCCCGACTCGACGCTGGGGATCACGGCGGACGCCGCCACCGCTTCGTGCTCGGCGAGCACGCTTTCCAGCTCGAACGGACTGATCCGGTACTCGGCGGATTTGAACAGGTCGTCGGCGCGGCCGACGTAGTAGAAGTAGCCGTCGGCGTCGCGCCGGGCCACATCGCCGGTGCGGTACCAGCCGTTGCTGCCCGGTTCGATGGTCTTCCCCCAGTCGTCCTGATAGCCGAGCATCAGCCCCAGCGGGCGGGAATCCAGCGACAGCGCCACCTCTCCTTCGTCGGCGGCGTTGCCGGCCGCATCCAGCAGGGTGACCTGGTATCCGGGCAGCACCTTGCCCATCGATCCCGATCGGATCTTGGTGCCCGGGGTGTTGCCGATCAGCGCCGTGGTCTCGGTCTGGCCATAGCCGTCACGGATGGTGAGGCTCCACCGCTTCTCGACATGGCGGATGATCTCGGGATCGAGCGGCTCGCCGGAGCTGACCACCTCGCGCAGCCGCACCGGATAATTGGCGAGATTTTCGCTCAGGAGCTGCCGCCAGATCGTCGGCGAGGCGCACAGGGTGGTCACGCCGTGGCGGACGATCACGTCCAGTATCGTCTTGGCGTTGAATCGCAGCCAGTTGTAGACGAAGACGGTGGCGCCGGCGTTCCACGGCGCGAAAAAGCCGCTCCAGGCATGCTTTGCCCAGCCGGGGGTGCTGAGGTTGAGGTGGATGTCGCCCTGCTTCAGGCCCAGCCAGTACATCGTCGACAGGTGGCCGACCGGGTAGCTGACGTGGGTATGCTCGACCAGTTTCGGCTTCGCCGTCGTTCCCGAGGTGAAGTAGAGGAGCAGAGGCGCGTTGGCCGGCGTCGGACCGTCCGGGCTGTAGACTGGCGAGGCGCTATAGGCCTCGTCGAACCGCTGCCAGCCCGCCGGCGCATTGCCGATGGCGATCCGCGTGAAATCGCCGGCAACGTTCGCAAACTTGGCCGCATCGCCGGCCCCGGTGACGACGTGGCGGATGTTGCCGCGTTCCATCCGGTCAAGCAGCTCGTCGCGGGTCAGCATGGTCGTCGCCGGCACCACGACGGCGGCGAGCTTGATCGCCGCCAGCATCACCTCCCAGAACGGGACGACGTTGCTGACCATCAGCAGGATGTGGTCGCCCCGGCGGACCCCCTGGCCGCGCAGAAAATTGGCGACCCGGTTGGAGCGCTCAGCCAGATCGCGAAAGCTGATCTTGGTTTCGCCGGCGTCGCGGCTGGCCACCCACAGCGCTGTCTGGCCGTTGCCCTTGGCGTAGACGTCGAACCAGTCGAGCGCCCAGTTGAAGCAGTCAAGCGCCGGCCAGCGAAAGCCGGCACACGCGCGGTCATGGTCGTTGCGCTGAGCCAGCAGGACCTTGCGCGCTTCCGCGAACGCTTCCGTCGTCTTCATCGACGCCTCCCCAAAACCGCACATCGGCAAACAGCCGCGACGATGAGGGACATCCCGCCCTCTTGCCGGCAAAAATACCCGGGATCCCGGGAATGCCCTAGGGGCTTTTCGCTTTCCCCCCGCCGCCTCGCGGCCCGCCCGCTCGGGGGCCGCAGATGCGCCACGCGCGCATTCGCGGCGCCTTGCGATCGTCTGGCGACAAGCAGATGAGATTTCCCGTCGTTCGGGGTATACTTTCGAGCCGAATCGCTTAGCAGTTGCGATTGGGGGCAACAACAAAGGACCTTTCCATCTTTATTAAACGAAAGCGCCGGGCACCCCCGGCATACTCTCGGGCCATCCAGGGAGAATCAGCATGAATCCTTTCGAGACACTCGTGGGCGAGCTGGCGACCAAGCTCGGCCTTGGGGCAAAGGCAGGACCGCTTGTTTCCGAGACGCTGCGCTACGTCACCAGTCGGCCGGGCGGGATCGCCGGATTCATCGACGAGATCAAGAGCGCGGGGCTTGGCAACATCGTCGCTTCCTGGCTGGGGCGCGGCGAGACGGCCCCGCCCATGACTGTTCCCCAGGTGCAAGAGGCTCTTCCTGCATCGTTGATCGACAACCTTGCCAGCAAGCTCGGCCTCGGCGCCAGCGCCATTACCGCGGCGCTGGCAGTTGCGGTGCCGAAAATCGTCGGTCTGCTGACGCCGGGCGGCACCGTCCCGGCGGCCGTGCCGACGGCGGCGGCGGCCTTCCTTGCCAGCGGTGCCGCACGTGCGCCGGCCGCGACCGTCCCGGCGCGCAGTTCGAGCAGCCCGCGCAAGTGGCTGATCCCGGCGGTGATCGTTCTCGGCCTGCTCGGCCTGGGATGGTACCTGCTCACCGGCAAGTCGGCCGACCGGGTGGCGACCGCGCCGACAGCGCCGGCCGTCACCGCACCGGCGGTGCAGCCCAAGCTCTCGCTGAGCAATGACGGCGGCACCGTCACCGTCGCCGGCGTGGTCAAGGACGAGAGCACGCGGACATCGATCCTCGATTCCCTGAAGGCCGCCTTCGGCCTCGACCACGTCAAGGGCGACATCAGCATCGATCCGACGGCCGCGCCGGCGGCGTGGCTGGCGGGGCTGAAGTCGGCGTTCGAGAACCTCAAGCTGCCCGGCCTGCAGGCGCTGTTCGAGGGCGCTTCGGCGAGCATCGGCGGTCTGATCAGCGACGCCGACCGCGACCGCGTCATCGCCTCGCTGAAATCGCTGTTCGGCCCGGCGGTGAACGTCGGCCCGCTCAGCGATTCGATCGCCGACAAGGTCCGCGGTGCGGCTGACAAGTCGCTGGCGGCGCTGCGCGCCCTGCAGCCGGGATTCGGCGGCCGCGATGTCGTCTCGGCACTCAACCTCAGCATCATCAACTTCTCGACCGGCAGCGCCGCGGTGCCGGCCTTCAACCGCGCTATCCTCGAGCAGGCGGCGACGGTCATCAAGCAGCTGCCGGCCGGCTCGGTGATCGAGATCGGCGGCCACACCGACAACACCGGCGATCCCGCCGCCAACATGCAGCTGTCGATGCAGCGCGCCGATGCGGTGCGGCAGGTGCTGATCGGCTACGGCGTCGATCCGGCGATGCTGGCCGCACGCGGCTACGGCGAGACCAAGCCGGTCGCCAGCAACGACACCCCGGAAGGCCGCTTCGAGAACCGCCGCATCGCCTATACGGTCGTGCAGTAAGAAAAAGCCGGATCGCGGGGCTGGCGCGCGGCCGTCAGCCTCGCCCCACTTCCACCGTGCGCAGCAGCAGCTCCAGCGTCTCGCACAGCCGGTCGAGATCGCGCGGCTCCGACAGCCGGTGATCGCCGGCCTTCACCAGGGTGATCTCGACGTCCTCGCCGGCCAGCCGGTCCGCCAGCTTCAGGGACGTCTTCCATGGCACGTCCGGATCGCGCATGCCATGGATCAGGCGTACCGGGCACGACAGCGGGATCGGCCCCCGTAACAGCAGGTGCTGCCGCCCCTCCTCCAGGATCAGCCGGGTCACCGGCGTCGGCTGCGGATCGTAGGGGCTGTAGACGGGGACCATTCCCTCCTTCTCCAGCCGCTCGCGATCGGACGGCGACAGCGCCGGCAGGATCAGATCCTCGGTAAAATCGGGTGCCGCGGCAACGCCGAGCAGACCGCTGATCCGCTCCGGCCGGGCGCGGGCGGCGAGCAGCATGATCCAGCCGCCGAGGCTGGAACCCACCAGCACCTGCGGCCCCTCGGTCAGCCGGTCGAGGACGGCGATGGCGTCCGCGGCCCAGCGGCCGATGGTGCCGTCGATGAAAGCGCCGGACGAGGCGCCGTGGCCGGTATAGTCGAAACGAAGGAACGCCTGGCCGCGGGCGCGGCAGAACGCCTCGAGCCGGACCGCCTTCTGCCCGGTCATGTCCGACATGTAGCCGGTCAGGAAGACAACGCCGGGGCTCCGGCCTGCGGTCCGGTGGTAGGCGATGCGCGCGCCATCCGGGCACGCAAGCTGTTGCGGCGAAGCGGGACCATCGTGCATTGCTGGCAGCATCCCTCGCGGAGAATGGCGATCGGTCGCCCGTCAGGCGCCGGCGGCGTCGCGGCGGACGCGCACCTCTGGTGCCGCCGCCTGCGGCTTCTTCTGGACGATAGCGCGTCTCGCCGGCGGTGTGGAGCGGGCCGGCGCCGCCTTCGCCGTCTGCCGCGAGCGCGCAGCGAGCACCTGCTTGCCGTTCCTCGGCTTCTGCGCCGTCTGCTTCGATCGTGACGCGACCATCGCCTTCCCGGGTTGGGAGCGCCTGGCTTTGGCGGCGCCGGCCGGGCGGCTGGCAACCACCTGCCTGCCCGGCTTCGTTCGCTTGGCCTTCAGCGTCCGCCCCGGCCGGCCGGCAGCCTTCTCTCCGGTTTTGCCCCGCTGCGCTAACGCCGCCGCCGAGGGCGACAGCGTGTTGGGAGCAGTCCGGAAGCCGTGGTCGAGCAGGCTTGCCATCAGGCTGTTGCGCACCGCCGCCGAACGCGATCCCATGACCACGCCAACCAGCCGGCGGCCATCGCGCCTCGCCGACGCCACGAGGTTGAAACCGGCCGGCTGCGTGTAGCCGGTCTTGATGCCGTCCATGCCGCGGTAGCGGCCCATCAGCCGGTTGTGGTTGGCGTAGCGGGTGCCGGCCCAGCGGAAGGCCTGGGTGCCGAAGATGCCGTAATACTGCGGGTGGTCGCGGAGCAACGCCCGGCCGAGCACCGCCATGTCGCGCGCGGTGGTCCGTTGCTGGGGATGGTGCAGGCCGGACGCATTGCGGAAGGCGGTGCTTCGCATGCCGAGCGTCCGCGCCTTGGCCGTCATCCGCTGGGCAAAGACCGCCTCGCTGCCGGCGAGCCCTTCGGCGACGACCACCGCGACATCGTTCGCCGACTTCGTCGCCAGCGCCAGCATCGCCTCGCGAACGGTGATCGTCCGGCCGGGGAGCAGCCCCAGCTTGCTCGGCGGGCGCGACGCGGCATAGCGGGAAACCTTCAGGCGCGTGCCCATGGCCACCGTCCGCCGGTCGAGAGCGTCGAACAGCAGGTAGAGCGTCATCATCTTGGTCAGCGAGGCGGGGTAGCGTCGCATATCCGCGTTCACCGCCGAGATCGTCCGGCCACTGCCCTGCTCCACCACCAGCGCCGAAACCGAAGCACTGGCCGCCGGGGCGAGAGCGACGATGGCGATGAGGACTCCCCCCAGCAGCCCAGCGATGAAACGACTCCGGGTCACGGCTGGCCTCCGACCGTTCAGATGGCGCAAAAGCGCCAACGCGCGGCGCCGATGTCGACCGCCGCCGGGATTTTCGAACAGGCTGGCTGCTCCCTGTCAGGGAGAATTGCCGGCTCGCGTTGTCCGCGATGTGTTACCGGAAAATTTACCACGAGCTGCGCCGGAAACGCAGCCCAATCTTCATCCGCCTTGCGAACATCGGCGGTAAGTCTCGCCGCAACCACAGCTCTTAGCGGGGATCGTGCAGTCCGAGAGCGTCCAGGTAGCCCTGCTGGATGGTGGTGTTCTCCAGCTTGACGTTCTCCAGGTACTCGGCCAGCGCTGCCACTGCGGCGGGATGCGCCGGATCGGCGCCGGCCGCGGCGCCGCCGTCGGCCAGCGCCACCACCAGATCCCAATTCGCCGGCCGCCGCACCCGCGCAACCGTCGCCTCGCTGGCCATGTTCTTGTAGGTCCAAAAGCACCAGCCGATGCCGAGCCGCTCATGCAGCTCACGGAACGCCTTCACCCAGTCATCGTCCGCCTCGCCGGATTCGCCGAGGAAGATCGGCACGTTATAAAGGTAGCTGAAGTTGACGAACTGCCGGATCGCGGCCCGCGACGGCGGCGACCAGAAGTTGTGATAGGTGTAGACTAGATTGCGGTCGAATGGACTCCCGAAGACGCCGAAGTTGGTGTTCCACTGCGATCCGCCGAGAAAGATGAGGCGGTCAGGGTCGATCGTGCGGATATCCGCGACGAGACGGCGGTAGAGCGGCTCCAGTTTCGGATTGAGGTAGCGGACATTGCTGAAAGACGATATCGGCTCGTTCAGCAGGTCGTACCCCAGGATTGCCGGTCTGTTGCGATAGCGCGCGGCGATTGCCCGCCAGACCGCGGCCGTCTCCTCCTGCAATGCCGGAACGTGGAAGAGCAGGGCGTAGCCAGTGCCGTCATCATGATTGGCGCCGGTCTGCCCTCCCGGCGCGGCATGCATGTCGAGGACGACATAGAGACCGACAGCCTCGCACCAGTCGACCAGTCTATCGAGCAACGCCCAGCCTGCGCTCGCCGCCCGGTCGCCGCCATCCGCCGCGAACATGTCGTAGTGCAACGGTACGCGAACCGTGTTGAAGCCGGCAGCGGCGATGAGTTCGAGGTCCTTACGGCGGACGAAGTTCTCGTGGAATTGATGCCAAAACTCGAACGCCTGATCGCGCCCCAGCAACCGCTCGACGGCGGCGTAGATGGCACGCGGCGACTTCGCCGTCTCGAACTCGAACATGTAGCCTTCCGGCACCAGCCAATTGCCGAGGTTGATGCCCTTCAGCAGCAGCGGCGCCCCGTCGGGTGCAACCAGTTGTCTGCCCTGCACCGTCACAAAGCCGTGCGCCGTGCTGGTGGCTGGTCGTGCCGGGGCATCGGCGCCCGCAGCCTCCACCAACGTGATGCACAGCAGCGACACGGCGAAAGCAAGCTTGGTCAAACGAGAGCGCATGTACTTCCCGGTCAGCACGATGCTCAACCCTTACAAACTAGGGCTTTGCGGTTACAACCGGCAACGCCTGCCGCCGGAGCTGCTGATGACGCTTGCCCTCCTCACCCTGCTGCTGACGTCTGTTGGTGTCGTGATCGCGCTTGGCGCGCGGACAGAAAGCGTGCCGCTGCTGATCCTGCTGATCTGCTCGGTCGTCTTCGGCCTAACCGCCAACCTGTCGTTCGCTTACACCATCCGATCCATGAGCGATGGTTTCGCGGCAGCCGCCGGCTCGATCGGCGTTGTCGTGGTTGCCGGTGCCATCGCTGGCGCAGGTGCCGAATGGCGGCAGCCCCTCCCGCCGGTGACCCGAACAGGTTGCTCCCGGCAGAGGCAGCTGCGGCTGCCGGCGGGCGTCGCGATCCTGGGGCTGCTCGCCGGCCTTGCCGCCGTCACCGAGTACGCGTTTGTGCTGCTGATGTCCCTCATCCGATCTGGCGCCGATCGGCGTCAACCGGTTTCTGGCACAGGGCTGATGCTGGCATTGTCGATCGGCGTGACCAGCGCGGTGCTTCTGCCGGCACCCGGTCCCGTCGCCGCCATGACAATTCTCGCCGCCGATCCCTGGCATACGCTTCGGTGGGGGGCTGTCGTTGCCGCGATCACGGCTGCGGCCCGCTGGGCCTTCGCGCTGGCCGCCACCGGCGGCTCCGTCGCAGCGACGGGAGAACCGCACCGCGGCGACCTGTCCCGGCAGGTGCCCATCCCGTCGCGTGGTGACGGCCCCATGGCCGCTGGCCTCGTGGTCGTCCTGCCGGTCCTGCTGCTGCTGGCCAGTTCGGCCGGACACCTGCCGTGCGAGCCGCTTGGTGGCGGAGCGACGCGGGAACTGCTGCTGACCCTCGGCAGTCCGATGACGCTGCTGTTGGCCGCCTCCCTGGGAGTGCTGGCCGTCCGGCTTGCCCTGCTCGGCCGCCGCAAGGGCCGCTTTGCAGCCGAAGGCTTGCAGCGGGCGCTGGCCGACGCCGCTCCCCTCGCGATGCTCGTCGCTGCCGTCGGCGCCTTCAGCCAGGTTGTCGAGAATGTCGGACTCGCCGAGATGCTGCTGGAAAAGCTGACCGGCCTGCCCCTCGGCATCCTGCTGCCGTTCCTGCTGGCTGCAGTAGTAAAGCTGGTATACGGCTCCTCGACGGTTGCCGTCATTACCGCGGCGGGCTTTGTGCAGCCGCTGCTGCCGCAGCTCGGCTTCGACGATCAGAGCGGGCGGGCGCTGTGCGCGGTCGCGGTGGGGGCCGGCTCGATGGTGGCGAGCCATGTCAACGACACGCTGTTCTGGACCTTCACCCGCCTGTGCAATATCACCCCCGCCCAGGGCCTGCGGCTGCTGACGCTGGGGACGCTGGTGCAGGGCGTGGCCGCGGCGGTGACGCTGCTGTTGATCTCCGCCGTGGTGCGATAGCGCCGCGGGCGGCGATGCGACACCCGCGATGCCGCTGGGCCAAGAGCATTCGGATTGCCAAAGGAAGCGCGGCGCGCACCCCGCGAACGCGCTTGGGATGCGCGTCGGAGGCACGCTTGTGCCTTGGCGGGGCGGACCGGCGCGCGTATATAACCCGCTCCCGTTCATTTTTGTGGATGATCGCCCCTTGAGCCAGGCCGCCGCCTCGCAACCGAAAGACGCTCCGATCCAGCTCGCTCTCCCCGACGGCAGCGTTCGCGCCTTCGACCGGCCACTGTCGGGCGCGGAACTGGCGCACGAGCTGGCGCCGTCACTGGCAAAGGCGGCGGTCGCGCTGCGCCTTGACGGCAGACTGGTGGACCTCGCGACGGTGATCGATCATGACGCAAGCGTCGCCATCGTCACGACCAAGGACCCCGAGGCGCTCGAGCTGATCCGTCATGACGCGGCGCACGTGATGGCGCAGGCGGTGCAGGAACTGTACCCCGGTACCCAGGTCACCATCGGCCCCGCCATCGAGAACGGCTTCTACTATGACTTCGGCCGCGCCGAGCCGTTCACGCCGGACGATCTGCCGCGCGTCGAGGAGCGCATGCGCGAGATCGTCGAGCGCGACCTGCCGCTGGTCCGCGAGGTGTGGGACCGCGATGAGGCTATCGCCTACTTCGAGGGCATCGGCGAGCACTACAAGGCCGAGCTGATCGCCGCGATTCCGGCCGGCGAAGAGGTCTCCGTCTACCGCCAGGGCGACTGGCTCGACCTCTGCCGCGGCCCGCACCTGCCGTCCACCGGCAAGCTGCCGAAGGCGTTCAAGCTGACCAAGCTCGCCGGCTCCTACTGGCGCGGCGACGCCCGCAACGCCCAGCTGCAGCGCATCTACGGCACCGCCTGGGCGCACCCGAAGCAGCTCGCCGCGTACCTGACGATGCTGGAAGAGGCGGAAAAGCGCGATCACCGCCGCCTCGGCCGCGAGATGCAGCTGTTCCACTTCCAGGAGGAAGCGGCGGGCTCGGTGTTCTGGCACCCCAAGGGCTGGACGCTCTACCGCGTCCTGCAGGACTACATGCGGGCCCGGCTGGAAGACGCCGGCTACGTCGAGGTGCGCACGCCGCAGCTGTTCGAGCGCAGCCTGTGGGAGAAGTCCGGGCACTGGGAGAAATTCCGCGAGCACATGTTCGTCATGGAGTCCGAGGACAAGGTGCTCGGGCTGAAGCCGATGAACTGCCCAGGCCACGTCCAGATCTTCCGCCAGGGCATCAAGAGCTACCGCGACCTGCCGCTGCGCATGGCGGAGTTCGGCTCGTGCCACCGCAACGAGCCGTCCGGCGCGCTGCACGGGCTGATGCGGGTGCGCGCCTTCACCCAGGACGACGCCCACATCTTCTGCACCGAGGCGCAGATCAATGCCGAGACGCTGGCGTTTTGCGACCTGCTGCGGCGGGTCTACGCCGACTTCGGCTTCACCGACATCGTCGTGAAGTTCTCCGACCGGCCGGCGATGCGCGCCGGCAGTGACGAGACCTGGGACAAGGCGGAGGGCGCGCTGCGCGACGCTACGGCGCAGGCCGGCATCACCACCCTGCTCAATCCCGGCGAAGGCGCCTTCTACGGGCCGAAACTGGAGTTCGTGCTGCGCGATGCCATCGGCCGCGACTGGCAGCTCGGCACGCTGCAGGTGGACTTCGTCCTGCCGGAGCGGCTTGATGCCGCCTACGTCGGCGAGGATGGCGAGAAGCACCGGCCGGTGATGCTGCACCGGGCGATCCTCGGCTCGTTCGAGCGCTTCACCGGCATCCTCATCGAGCACTACGCCGGCCGGCTGCCGCTGTGGCTGGCGCCGGTGCAGGTCGTCGTCGCCACCATCACCAACGAGGCCGACGCGTACGCCCTGCGCGTGCTGGATGCTCTGCGCGAAGCCGGACTGCGCGCCGAAGCGGACCTGCGCAACGAGAAGATCGGCTACAAGGTGCGGGAGCACTCGCTCGCCAAGGTCCCGGCCATGGTCGTCGTCGGCGGGCGCGAGAGCCGGGAGGAGACCGTCGCCATCCGCCGGCTGGGCAGCCAGGCCCAAGAAACCGTTGCCTTGCAGGATGCCGTCGCTAAACTGAAAATTGAGGCCAGTTCGCCGGTGCCGCAAGCCGCCGCAGCAGACGGCGGCAGTATCGGTTGAAGGCGTCTCAAGCTGGTGTCTTTGGGAGAGCGGTGTCCTGCAGTGATTCCACGAGTTGAGCTCGGTGTTTGATCACCTCGGTATCGAAGTCGGCGAACTTCCCCGCAGCCGTTCGTTTTATGCCGCAACACTGGCACCGCTCGGTTTGGCGCTCGTAACCGACGGGGAGGAATGGTCGGGATTCGCCGCGGCGGGAACGACCGGGGCGACCCTTCAAACGACGCCGTCATTCTGGATTCATCGAACCGCGGGACAGCCATCGCCGGTGCACGTCGCCTTCAGCGCTGCCGATCGCGCCTGCGTCGCGGCGTTCTGGCGAGCGGGGCTGGGCGCGGGCGGGCGCGATAATGGCGCTCCCGGCATTCGCGCCCGCTACCATCCCGACTACTTCGCCGCGTTCGTTCTCGATCCCGACGGACATAACATCGAAGCCGTCTGTCATGCCGCAGAATAACCGGCGCCCGGCGTGGCGCCAACGGTGCGGACAGCGACGGCCGTTCACGTCATTCCGGCCGCAGCCGCAAGGCCGTGCGGCGGAACCACCTGCCCACCCGGTTGGGAGCCCGGGCGGGCGCAACCCTGAGAATGGAGGTATGCCATCGCCAAGGCACCGGTAGCCCAGGCGCCGGCTCGGGAGGGGCCGCGCGTCAACGAGGAGATCAATGCGCCACAGGTTCGCGTCGTCGGCGCGGACGGTGAGATGGTCGGCGTGATGCCGATCCGTGAGGCTGTGCAACTGGCGTACGACCAGGGTCTCGATCTGGTCGAGATCGCCGCCGCCGCGGATCCACCCGTCTGCAAGATCCTCGATGTCGGCAAGTTCAAATACGAAATTCAGAAAAAAAAGAACGAGGCCCGCAAGAAGCAGAAGGTCATCGAGGTCAAGGAAATCAAGATGCGGCCGGGTATCGATGAGCACGACTACCAGGTCAAGCTGCGCAGCATGCGGCGGTTTCTCGAGGAAGGCGACAAGGTCAAGGTGACCATCCGCTTTCGGGGTCGAGAGCTGGTTCACCAGGACTTGGGGCTGCGCGTGCTCGACCGGGTCCGCGGCGAACTCGGCGAGCTCGGCAAGGTCGAGCAGATGCCGCGCGTCGAGGGTCGGCAGATGGTCATGGTCCTGACATCGCGGTGATCCCGCTCCCGTCCACGACGGGGCGCCGGCGTCAGCGGGCGCCCATGGCAGCCGCATGATCGTCGCCGACGCGCAGGTCGATGCCTGGCTCGCCGAGGATGTGCCGTTCGGCGATCTGACCGTCGATCTGCTCGGAATCGGGGGTGGTCCGGCGCATATCCGCTTCGCTGCCCGGTCGGCCGCCACCGTCTGCTGCATCGAGGAAGCCGAGCGCCTGCTGCGGCGCTGCGGCGCCGAACCGCGGCGACACTGTGCCAGCGGCACCGCGGTGGCCGCCGGCGCCGTGCTGCTGGAGGCGTGCGGTCAGGCGGAAGGGCTGCTTCGCGCCTGGAAAACGGCCCAGACGCTGATCGAGCAGACCTCAGGCATCGCCACCGCCGCGGCGTGCATCGTCGCAGCGGCACGGGCCGTCGCTCCCGGCATCCCGGTGGAATGCACCCGCAAGGCGATGCCCGGTGCGCGGGCGCTTTCGGTGCGCGCGGTGGTGGCCGGCGGTGCTGGCATGCACCGCCTTGGCCTGTCGGAGAGCGTCCTGATCTTTCCCGAGCACGCCGCGCTCGCCGGCGGCTGGGCCGCCATCGCCGACCGGCTGGCGGCGCTGCGCGTCGCCCAGCCGTGCCGCCGGATCATGGTCGAGGCGAAGACCGTGGCGGATGCGATGATGCTCGCCGAAGCCGGCGCCGAGGTGATTCAGGTGGATAAGCTGGCGCCCGAAGCGGTGCGGGAGATCGTCGGGCGGACCCGTTCGCTCGCCCCGCCACCGGCCATCGTCGCCGCCGGCGGCATCAACGAGCACAATGCCGCAGCCTACGCCGCGACCGGCTGCGCCGCGCTGGTGACCTCGGCGCCCTACTGGGCACGCCCGGTGGACGTCCAGGTCACCATCATCGGCGGCTGACGACGGGGCGCCGGCCGGTCTGCCGACGCCCGCCGCCGCAAGGCTGTGCCCGGCCGCGCGCCGGCGCCTACTCCGGCAGGCCGTTCAGCGCGAACGTCGCCAGCAGCAGCCGGCTCGGCCGGCCGCCCCACTCGCCGAACCACTTCTCGAACACGGCGATGATCTCGCCCGAGCGGTACAGCCCGGCCAGCGTGCGGTTGGCAACGAGGCGGAAGTCGGCGTCGTTGCGGCGGACGACGATGCCGTACGGCTCGTAGCTGAACGGCTCGGCCGCCACCACGAACTTGGCCGGATCGGCGCTGCTGCGCACCAGTCCGATCAGGACGATCTGGTCGCCGGCGTGTGCATCCACCTCGCCCTTGGTCAGCATCTTCATCGCCTTGTCGTGGTCGGCGACGGTGACCACCTTCGCGGTCACGTGCTCGCGGGCGAGCTGCTGCTCCAGTTCGGCCTGCGTCGTCGTTCCCTCGACCACCGAGATCTTCTTGCCGGCAAGATCGGCGAGGCTCGCCACCTTCGATTTCTCCGGCAGCAGCAGGCTGGCGCCGGTGATGAACGTGGCGAGGGTGAAGTCCACCTGCTCCATGCGTGTCAGGGTCATGGTGGTATTGCCGCATTCCATGTCAATGGACCCGTCGGCAACCTTCTGCATCCGCTCCTCGGCGCTCACCTCGACGAACTTGACCGTGAGGTCCGGCCGGGAAAGCTTCTGCTTGACCGCGTCGGCGATGCGCAGGCACAGGTCGATGGTGTAGCCCATCGGCTGCTTGTCCGGTCCCACCGACGAGAAGGGCGGCGAGCTTTCGCGGTAGCCGATGACGATCTGGCCGGATTCGGCGATCTTGCCGAGCGTTCCCCCGGTCGTTTGCGCCGCCGCCGGGCCGGCGGCGGCAATCAGGGCAGCGAGCGCCGCCGCGAGTAGTCCACGCATGAAAACCATCCTCCCCGTTCAAATTTGCTCATTAAGCCGGAAGCGCACCCTGTGCCGTTACGGCACGATGCCGGCAACGTCGATGCCGAACCACTTCTCCGAGAGCTGCGTCAGCGTGCCGTCGGCACGCAGCGACCGGACGGCGTCGGCGATCGCCTTGGCGAAGGCGGGATCGCCGCGATCGACCGCCACCGCCACCGGCTCGAAGAACAGGAAGCCCTGGATGATGCGGATCGGCTGGCCGTTGGCGATGTCATTCTCCGCCAGCGCCAGCGAGGTGACGATGGCATCGACCTTGCGGTCGACCAGCGCTTTCACCACCTGGTCGCGATCGGCAAACGTGCGGATCTTTGGATCCTGGATCAGGTAGGTGACGGCGTTGGGATTGCCGTAGATGACGAGGTTACGGCGGAGGTAGTCCTCGAAGGTCGTTCCCTCGCGAACGCCGATGACCTTGCCCGAGGCGTCCTGCGGCCGCTCGATCGCGGTATCTCCCTTACGCACCACCAGCGATGCCGCATCGAAGCGATAGACGGCCGGAAACACCAGCACCTTCTCGCGCTCGGAGGTCGGTGTGATCGACGCCACGGCGAAATCCCACTGGTTACCCCAGTTGCCGGCGAGCACCTTGTCCCAGCCCGGGCTGACGAACCGCACCGGCATCTGCAGGCGCCCGACAATGGCGGTGGCGACATCGACATCGAAGCCGCTGTAGGTCCCGTCGGGATTGCGGGCGGCGGCGGGAAGCTGGTCGGGCGCCGGAGCGGTGGCGGCGATCAGCGTGCCGCGGGCCTGGGCCCGCTGCATGACGTCGTCGGCCGCCAGCGGCGATGAGACCAGGAGCGCAACGAAAAGCCAGATGTACGTCCAGATGCGCATATATCCTCTCTGCCGTCGGCCCGCTGGCGTTGCCTTTCGTCGTTGTTTGGCATGACCTTTGGTTCACGGCAAGCGTTCAACGCAGACGAGTTGGTGCGGCGGACGACGCAACGGAATTGCCGCCGCTCCGCAAACGCTGCTACCACTCGCCGGCAACGGAGCGGCGAGGCAAAGCGAGGACGATGATGCAAATCAGCATGCTGTTTTCCAAGATCCACCGGGCAACAGTAACGGCCGCCGATCTGCACTACGAAGGAAGCATCACCATCGACCGTGACCTGATGGACCGCGCCGGCCTCGTCGAACACCAGCAGGTCCAGATCTACAACATCGCCAACGGCGCCCGATTCGAGACCTACGTCATGGAGGGGGTAGCGGGTTCCGGCTGCATCCAGATCAACGGCGCCGCCGCCCATCGCGCCGGCATCGGCGATCTGGTGATCATCGCCGCCTACGCCACCATGACGCGGGAGGAGGCGGCGCGCTGGCAGCCGCGGATCGTGCTGGTCGATGCTGACAACCGCGCCCGGCCGACGGCAGCCAGCCCGGTGGTGGAGGCCGACGTCGCCGAGTGCTGACGCCTCCCCTCCCCCGGCCCTATTCGCCGGGCACCCGGCCGCCGTGGGCGAGGGCGTCGATCAGGGTGTCCCGGTCACGCATCGCGGCGTCCGAGAGTTCCTGCAAGCGGGCCACCTCGTGTTCCAGGTGGGCGATGTGGCGCTGCTTCTCCCCCAGCACATCCTGAACTTCCAGCAGCGTGGCACGCAGCGTCTGCACGCCGACGATGTCGTGCTCGGCAACCAGCACGAAATCGCTCTCGTAACCGTAGATGGTCCCGCGCAGCGAGGTCACCCGGGTGCCGGTGCGGCCAAAGCTGAGCAGGCCGCGATAGACCGTCCCTTCGAACGGATCGCCGCGGCGGGCGATGAGGTCGTCGAAGCGGGGCGAGACGAACAGCCCGCGCACGTCGGCCGGCTGCGGCGTCGACGAGGAGCGGGTCATCAGCAGCAGGAAGCCGCGGTTGGCGTCCTTCAACTCACCGTTGCGGCCGACGACGGCGACGACGACCGCTTCCAGCCCCCGCAACAGATCGGGTATGGGCATGGCCGATGGCGACGCGCTGGCCCATGTATCGACGAACGCCACCTGCGCGGACAATCGCCTGTCACCGTGCGAACTCATGGTGCCCGCGATCCCTCCTCCGACCTGCCTGCCAGTTCATCTTGGTCTGGATGTGCACTATAGCACGAACTTCCCGTTATGCGGGCGTCCCCTTGAAAGATTACATCCGCATTCTCTGCAGGCTCCCGCAGCGTTCCTGTTGCCGGATATGCGGGCTATTGTAAAGCCTTCCGTTGACGGCGCGGCATTGACGCGCGAGCACCGCGGGCAGACGCCACGCCCCCTGCCGCGCCAGCAGCCATGGCCGTCGCGCCAAACCCTGGCGAAAACCGCATCGCCCGCCCGCACCGCCGGCTCACGCCCGGGCCGGTGACACCTCGCTGCTGCGCGCATCAGGGATTGCCCTCGGGGCAGCCCCTCCCGCCATGACAACAACGCAACGCCAGCGAAGTTCCGCTGGCCGCCGCCAGCACCGCCACCCGGCCATAGCCGCAGGGCTGGATGGCGGGCAAGTTGACGGCAGTTTTAAGGTGCCGGCCCTCACGGCACTGGGCCGGATGGCGACCGCAAGGGGCTGTGTTTGCAGGTGCGCGATGCCGAGCGGTCTTGGCTGTTCCATTTCAAGCTGAACGGCCATGCCCGGGCCGTGGAGCTGGGTGTCGTTGAGGAAGTCTCGCTGGCGGAAGCATGGGCAGCGGCCGACGAGGCTCGCAGGCTGCTGCGTCAAGGCATCGATCCGAGCATCGCAAGGCCGACGGCCAAAGCCGCGGCCGCTCGCGGCATCACTTTCCGGGAGCTAACGGAGCGCTACATCGCGGCGCACCAAGCCGGCTGACGGAATGCGAAGCACGCAACCCAGTGAACCAGTCCGCTCGCGACCTACGTCTTTCCCATTTTTCGGTGACGCGCCGGTTGCTGCAATTGGCGTTGCGTCTCGTCCACGTCTTCCTGACGTGCCAAGCGGCTTTGCGCCGCGTCGGCAGCTCGTAGCGGCAGGCCAGCAGGGCCTGAGAGATGGCGTGCAGGACACCTGCCGATCGATGGAACTAGCTGGCGGTGGGGAGTTGGCGGCTCGATGCAGCGGGTGAGCTAGCGTGATCGCGACCCTCTTGAACTTCGCGCTCTCGCGTCTAAAATCGCGTCAGGATCGAGCCGGAACGTCAAGCCCCTTAAGGTGGCTGATCGCCGCCTGTCCAGCCACTCGATAAAATGTGGGGGAACGATGCCGTCAACAGTTGCCCAACGGGTGGGTATGGGCCATCCCGACATGCTGTTTAGCCCAGCGGAAAGTCGCTTCCGCGACGCAATAGCGCTATTGTATATAGAGTGGCGTCATAAATGGAATCGCGCTCTCGCCCGAAGTGTCAGATTGCATGTTGATCATGCTGAGGGCACGGAAGTCATTCTTGAGGTGGAGTTGCGGCAGCCCGAAACTCCTGCAATCGTCTACGAGGAGATGCTGCGAGACGTTATCCATCTCGCGACCCGCGCGCGCCGTTCTTATCTTATTCTGCGCTCTCCTGACTTGCCATACATAGGGGCCTTCCTTCCTCAACCCTGCGTTAATGCAGAAGAAATTGTTTCGTGGTCTCATGAGCCGTTTCAGTTCGCCAGGCGGGCGACCTTTGGTCAATCAGCTCGGAAGGTCCCGCTTGAGTTGGTTGCGGGTGAAGTGGCGGCGATCATGCAGAACCGACCGAATGAAGTATGTCCCCGCTATCCGGCCGACATTCGGAGATTGGCCCGGATTGGGTTTGGGTTGATTGCTGGTAGTTTGGCGTTCAGTGTCTCACTTCTTTTTGTCGACACGCCTTCGGTAGTCTGTGCAATGCCCGGGCTTACGATGGCCGGGGGGCTCTTCGCGCTAGGGTCGGTAATCGGCAAAGTTAATGACCTGAATAAATAAGCAACAGGCAACTAAAAGTAGCATCATGTCTTCCGATGGGGGGCCTCGCGGTATAGATTGGGCAATTCGCTCGCTTACCACGACGGCGACCAAGAGTGAAATGGGTTTGTTCGGCTGTGGCGGGGTGTGGTTGTCCGGTGGAATACTCGTCTCCAACGGGTTGGAGGGTTTTTATCAAGCTCTATTCACGCCTCTATTTATAGTCATAGCATTTGTGTGTTTTGGAATACCTACCTATAGGTCTATTCGTCGTAACTTTAGCTCGCCCCTCTCACCAGACTTGATCCCGGTTGATACGACACAGGGTGAAAGCAGCAGCAGCGTACCGGTTCAGTTAACGGATTGCTCTGGTACCGGCTTGCCTTCACCTTCGACCCCAACTCCACGCAGAAGGAAGAAGCCTATTAACAAACCGTAATAAGAGTGCATTGCGTGACCTTCGCAACGACGGGAGCCGTGATCGGGCGATGGCGGAGCGCGCTAGTGAAGGGGCGGCCCGCACCGTATGCCCGGTGGCCGTCTTTCTGGGACATTCGCTATCGGCCGCCGACAACCGGATGATTGGTGTGGGCTGAAGCGGAGGCCAAGAGACAAAACAACTCGCTAAAGCGAAATGGTGGCGGATGGGGTGGGATTCGAACCCACGAGACCCTTGCGGGTCTGCCGGTTTTCAAGACCGGTGCCTTCAACCGCTCGGCCACCCATCCTCGCCGGTGCTGCCGGCACGGCGGCCGGGATTGTCGGCGGTGTGGCCGTGCCTTGCAACCTTCCGCACCATGCGCCGGTGCCGGCGGCGGGAAAGGGCGGTGTGACGCGCCGACGCCGCGGGATCCCAGACGTCTGCGCTCCCAAGTCGCGGGGGCGCACGCCCGGGCGGCACCGGGGGGAGCGGTCCGAGGGAGCGGCACGGGCGAGGGCACCGGGAAGCGCGGGCCACGCCGGAATGCGGACGGCAGGTGAGGGCGGCCGGCCGCCCTCACCTGCCAGCCGGCGCGGCGGCCGTCAGTTGAGCCGCCAGATCTGGTAGTTGAGCAGCGCGGCAAAGCCGACCCAGGCGAGATAGGGCAGCAACAGCACCGCGGCGAAGCGATCGATGCGAAAGAAGGCGACGATGGTCGCAGCGATGGCGAGCCACAGCAGGACGATGTCGGCCAGCGCCAGACCGATGTGCTGCAGGCCGAAGAACAGCACCGACCAGATCAGGTTGAGCCAGAGTTGCACGGCGAACAGCGTCAGCGCGGTGCCGCGCAGGCCGGCCTTGCGCCACACCCGCCAGCCGGCCAGCGCCATCAGGATGTAA